>NZ_CP022584.1:3084593-3384593 GCF_002240225.1 Paenibacillus physcomitrellae
TCGCCCTATTCAGACTCGCTTTCGCTGCGGCTACGGCTTCTCACCTTAACCTTGCACGGGAACGTAACTCGCCGGTTCATTCTACAAAAGGCACGCCATCACCCGTGATGAAACGAAGTTTCATCATAGGGCTCTGACTTCTTGTAAGCACACGGTTTCAGGATCTCTTTCACTCCCCTTCCGGGGTGCTTTTCACCTTTCCCTCACGGTACTGCTTCACTATCGGTCACTAGGGAGTATTTAGCCTTACCAGATGGTCCTGGCAGATTCATACGGGGTTTCACGTGCCCCGCACTACTCGGGATCCGTCTCGGAGGGAATAGACTTTCGGTTACAGGGCTTTTACCTCTTCTAGCGGGCCTTTCCAGACCTCTTCGCCTACCCTATTCCTTTGTAACTCCATGTGAGACGTCCCACAACCCCAAGAGGCAAGCCTCTTGGTTTAGGCTCTTCCGCGTTCGCTCGCCGCTACTGACGGAATCACTACTTGTTTTCTCTTCCTCAAGGTACTTAGATGTTTCAGTTCCCCTGGTCTGCCTCTTCATTACCTATGTATTCAGTAATGAGTGACTGGCTATTACACCAGCCGGGTTTCCCCATTCGGACATCCCCGGATCAAAGCTTGCTTACAGCTCCCCGAGGCCTTATCGTTGTTCGCCACGTCCTTCTTCGGCTCCTAGCGCCTAGGCATCCTCCGTGTGCTCTTAGTAGCTTAACCAACTACTAAAGACTTGTTTTTGACACAAGTTTCAGCTAAAAAAGAATGTTCTAATTCGCATTTGTTGTTTCGTTATCCAGTTTTCAAGGATCAAATCTTACCGGTTGATTTAACCGGAAGATGAGTGTATCACATCCAGACCTGACTTTCTACAAGAAAGTTCTGGAAGTCATACGTTTTGAGAGTTTGAGCTCTCAAAACTGACCAACGAGTGAGAAGGTTTGGTTAACTCCAGGTTAACCAATATTTGTACCGCTTCACTCAGAAGCGAGGTACTCCATAGAAAGGAGGTGATCCAGCCGCACCTTCCGATACGGCTACCTTGTTACGACTTCACCCCAATCGTCTACCCCACCTTCGGCGGCTGGCTCCCCTAAGGGTTACCCCACCGACTTCGGGTGTTGTAAACTCTCGTGGTGTGACGGGCGGTGTGTACAAGACCCGGGAACGTATTCACCGCGGCATGCTGATCCGCGATTACTAGCAATTCCGACTTCATGCAGGCGAGTTGCAGCCTGCAATCCGAACTGAGACCGGCTTCTAAGGATTCGCTCCAGATCGCTCCTTCGCTTCCCGTTGTACCGGCCATTGTAGTACGTGTGTAGCCCAGGTCATAAGGGGCATGATGATTTGACGTCATCCCCACCTTCCTCCGGTTTGTCACCGGCAGTCACTCTAGAGTGCCCAGCCTTACCTGCTGGCAACTAAAGTCAAGGGTTGCGCTCGTTGCGGGACTTAACCCAACATCTCACGACACGAGCTGACGACAACCATGCACCACCTGTCTCCCCTGTCCCGAAGGAAAGGACCATCTCTGATCCGGTCAGGGGGATGTCAAGACCTGGTAAGGTTCTTCGCGTTGCTTCGAATTAAACCACATACTCCACTGCTTGTGCGGGTCCCCGTCAATTCCTTTGAGTTTCAGTCTTGCGACCGTACTCCCCAGGCGGAATGCTTAATGTGTTAACTTCGGCACCAAGGGTATCGAAACCCCTAACACCTAGCATTCATCGTTTACGGCGTGGACTACCAGGGTATCTAATCCTGTTTGCTCCCCACGCTTTCGCGCCTCAGCGTCAGTTACAGCCCAGAAAGTCGCCTTCGCCACTGGTGTTCCTCCACATCTCTACGCATTTCACCGCTACACGTGGAATTCCACTTTCCTCTTCTGCACTCAAGCCACCCAGTTTCCAGTGCGACCCGGAGTTGAGCCCCGGGATTAAACACCAGACTTAAATGGCCGCCTGCGCGCGCTTTACGCCCAATAATTCCGGACAACGCTTGCCCCCTACGTATTACCGCGGCTGCTGGCACGTAGTTAGCCGGGGCTTTCTTCTCAGGTACCGTCACTCGGGTAGCAGTTACTCTACCCGACGTTCTTCCCTGGCAACAGAGCTTTACGATCCGAAAACCTTCATCACTCACGCGGCGTTGCTCCGTCAGGCTTTCGCCCATTGCGGAAGATTCCCTACTGCTGCCTCCCGTAGGAGTCTGGGCCGTGTCTCAGTCCCAGTGTGGCCGTTCACCCTCTCAGGTCGGCTACGCATCGTCGCCTTGGTGAGCCGTTACCTCACCAACTAGCTAATGCGCCGCAGGCCCATCCGCAAGTGACAGATTGCTCCGTCTTTCCCAGCTCCCTCATGCGAGGAAACTGCGTATCCGGTATTAGCTACCGTTTCCGGTAGTTATCCCAGTCTTGCAGGCAGGTTGCCTACGTGTTACTCACCCGTCCGCCGCTAAGTCTCAGGAGAGCAAGCTCTCCTAAGGCTCCGCTCGACTTGCATGTATTAGGCACGCCGCCAGCGTTCGTCCTGAGCCAGGATCAAACTCTCCATTAAAGATGGAAGGTCCCTGCCACCCGAGGGCGGTAGATTTTCCATTAGAAGTTAAGTTTGTGACTCATTTTGAATCTGACGAGATCGGATGAAATTCAATCCGTTAGGATTGTTTCACCCTAAGTATCTCAATTTATTTCTCACTCGTTGTTCAGTTTTCAAAGATCAAACTTTTCATTTTACTTCGCTAACAACTCATCGCTGTCAACTTTTATATCATACCATGTCAGGACCAGTATTGCAAGCTTTTTTTGAAAATCGATTATTTTCATTTGTTTCTGTAAACAGAAACGCTGCAAAACAGGTACGTATTAATATACCCTGTTTTGCAGCGTAAGTCAAGCTAATTAATGATTTCAACAATATAGAGATTATGGTTCTGAACCAAGTTAATGATTTTACCCTTCACAGAAACCATAGGGCGTGTTGGATGAGTACGATCTGTAAATACAATTTCACCGATTTCATCCGTGTTCAGGCGTACGCGGATCCCATTGTGGAGCTCCGTTACTTTTCCGATAAAGGTCTGGACGATTGCTGGATCCAGCTTCCCGAATGCTTCTGACTGGATCTCCTCCAGCACCAAATAAGGTGACTGGGCTTTTCGATACCGCTTCTTCAGCGTCATTGCATGGAAGATATCGGCCACGGCTACAATCTTGGCATACACATGGATCTTATCGCCTGTCAGGCGAAGGGGATACCCGGAGCCGTCGATTTTTTCGTGATGCTGTAAAGCTGCCAGTCTGACCCCTTCATTTAGAGCCGGAATGTTGCGGAGCATCTGATAGCCGTAAGTCGTATGCATGCGCACCTCCTCCAGTTCCTCGTTATTGAGGTAGGAAGGATGGTATAGAATGTCCGGATCAACCTTGGCATTGCCGATGTCATGCAGCAGTCCCGCCAGCGCTACCTGAACCCAGTCTTTCTGAGGAAGACCATGCCACTGCGCCAAGGAATAAGAGGTTAAGGAAGAAAGAATAGCATTATGGTACATATAATCATATTCGTTCATATTTTTAGGCACGAAGGTCAAAATTTTATAATGCTTCATCATCCCTAGCAGGGTTTCCAATTGACTGCGAAGATCATACACAGGGATGCTCGCGGCCAAAGCCGATTGGAAGGAGCTCTTCACCAGGTTAAGCATGCGATCATACTCCAATTGGAAGGAATCAACCGCAGCTTTCTTAATTGGCTCAGGCGATGCCTTTGGAGCAGGAGTAGGAGTTTTTGCAGAAGATGTTGTATTCTTGGCATCTTTTGCAACCGGCAGATCCGGGACTCCCCCACCCTCAATATCTACCTCCTCGATCATAAACGCCCGCAGGACGTCCAGGTCTCTAGGAATCAGTACTTTTCCTTTGGGCATAAGCCTGCCGCCAAGCATTGTATGTACAGGACTGGCAATCTTTTGTCCGGGTTTCAGGTCGGTTACCGCCACATTTCCCATTTCGGACCCCCCACTTTATTTCATATCATGTCATAACCATTGGATAAAAAAATGCCGTCTATCGTATCCGCGTTCTCTCAACTTCAGAATAATTATATACGCCTTTATACCTAGTAACAATCTCCCTTTTTAAATGGGAGGATGTGAAAAGATAAAAAAACGGACCTCCCGTTAAGAAGGCCCGTTTAATATATTTTTGTAGAGGAGAAACCTCTTAGGCTTTATTCCTCTTCCGAATCTTCCGCAGCTTCATCCATCTCTGGGGCAGCTACTTCATCCGTTCCGGCCGCATCCAGCAGTTCTTCTTCTACGGTTGGCAGCTCCTCACCCTCAAGAGCATCTTCGTTTGACTCTTCCGTTTTGTCTGTGCGGCAAACGGTGGCCACCGAATCCTCATCACGGATGTTGATCAGCTTAACGCCTTGAGCATAACGTCCCATCGTACTGATGCCCGCCATGCTGGTACGAATCAGCGTACCGCTGCTGGTGATGATCATCAAGTCCTCTTCGTCTTTAACAACTTTGAGGCTGATTACCGTACCGTTCTTCTCGGTGACGTTAATCGTCTTGATGCCTTTACCGCCGCGACTTTGAACCCGATATTCGTCAACCGGCGTACGTTTGCCGTAGCCTTTGGTCGTAACGATCAGAACATCCTGTCCCGGTACAATGACATCCATGCCGATGACTTCATCGTCCGAATCGAGGGTAATGCCTTTAACGCCCGTCGCGGAGCGTCCCATAGAGCGAACATCTCCCTCCAGGAAGCGGATCGACATGCCCTTAGCCGTACCCAGGATGACCTCTTCGTTGCCGTCGGTCATTTTCACGTCAATCAGACGATCGTCTTCGCGCAGGTTAATGGCGATCAAACCGCCCTTACGAATATTGACGTAGTCTTCAAGAGGCGTCTTCTTGACAATCCCCTGCTGGGTGGCGAAGAACAGCAGCTTGTCGGTCTCCGATGGAACCACCGGAATCACCGCATTTACCGTCTCGCCCTGTTCGATCTGAATCAGGTTGATAATCGGCGTCCCTCTTGCCGTACGTCCGAGCTCCGGAATCTCATAAGCCTTGATCCGGTAAGCTTTACCTCTGTCCGTAAAGAACATCAGGTAGTTGTGGGAGTTGGTTACGAAGAGATGCTCGACGAAGTCGTTATCTTTCGTATCCATGCCCACTACGCCGCGTCCTCCGCGCTTCTGGCTGCGGTAGGTCGTAACGGGCAGACGTTTGATGTAACCGGTGTGAGTAATCGTAATGACGACTTCTTCCTGCGGAATCAGATCCTCGTCTAGAATGCTCTCTTCACCCACCGTAATTTCCGTACGGCGCTCGTCGGCGTATTTCTCTTTAATCTCTTGAAGCTCTTGACTGATAATGTTCAGGACAAGCGCTTCGCTGGCCAAAATCTCTTTATATTCGGCGATCTTCTGAACCAGCTCGTTATATTCATTCTCGATCTTGTCGCGTTCCAAACCGGTCAGACGGCGCAGACGCATATCCAGAATCGCCTGGGCCTGCTCGAAGCTGAGTCCGAAACGGCTCATCAGCCCTTCACGTGCCTGCTCGTCTGAGCTGGAGGCCCGGATCAAAGCGATCACTTCGTCAATATGATCCAGGGCGATCCGCAGGCCTTCAAGGATATGAGCTCTGGCTTCCGCCTTGCGGAGATCGAACTCGGTCCGACGGCGGATGACTTCGATTTGGTGGATGATATAGTACTTCAACACCTCATGCAAAGTCAGAACCCGCGGCTCGTTATTTACGATCGCAAGCATGTTAATACCAAAGGTAGACTGCATAGCCGTATGCTTATACAGGTTATTCAGCACTACATTAGGGTTAACGTCACGGCGGAGCTCAATCACAATCCGCATTCCGTTACGGTCCGATTCGTCCCGCAGGTCCGTAATGCCCTCAATCCGTTTCTCACGGACGAGCTCAGCGATCTTCTCGACAAGTCTCGCTTTAATGACCTGGTAAGGAAGCTCATGCACAATAATGCGAGCTTTGTTGTTATTCTCCTCGATGGTGGCTTTGGCTCTCATGGTCACGGAACCGCGACCGGTCGAATAAGCCTGTCGGATGCCTTCACGGCCCAAAATATAACCCGAAGTCGGGAAGTCAGGGCCCTTGATATATTCCATCAGTTCCATAGAGGTCAGCTCGGGGTTCTCAATCAAAGCCTGTACACCGTCAATAACCTCTCCCAGATTATGAGGAGGAATGTTCGTGGCCATCCCTACTGCAATACCGGAGACCCCGTTAACAAGCAGGTTAGGATAACGGGCCGGGAGAACAACCGGTTCGTGTTCCTCGCCGTCGTAGTTAGGCGCAAAATCAACGGTTTCTTTATTCAAGTCGCGCAGCATTTCCATGGCAATCTTGGATAGTCTGGCTTCCGTATACCGCATCGCTGCCGCAAAGTCGCCGTCAATCGAACCGAAGTTGCCATGACCGTCGATCAGCATGTTGCGCATGGAGAAATCCTGTGCCATACGAACCATCGTTTCATAAACGGCAGAGTCACCGTGCGGATGGTATTTACCGATAACTTCGCCGACGATTCTGGCAGACTTCTTATACGGCTTGTCCGGAGCCATTCCGAGCTCCGACATTGCATACAAAATACGGCGATGCACAGGCTTAAGTCCGTCCCGTACATCCGGCAAAGCCCGGCTGACAATGATGCTCATTGCGTAATCCATAAAGGATTCGCGCATCTCCTGACCGATGTCACGATCTACAATTCGCGAGAATTTTTCTTCCGCCATGCTGTGCCTCCTTCAATTTACCAGTGTACATCTATGAGAAAAGCCGCAAAAGCAGCCCGCGGAGGCGAAACCGAAACCGTACTATCTGCCGATCATTCCGATTGTCCGCGGGTACTCAAAAAATGTATAAAAAGGCCGTAATCCTCTATAAACGCTAATAATTATTATATTACTTTCACAAAACAAGCACAATTAAACATTGCCAAATACCTTTGTCTTCCGGGCTGGAAAAACAAAAAAATAGGGAAATGTCCAGTCCTGCGGCTTTCCGGTATCATACACTGTCCCTATAGGTTAATTTCCCATGGCTTCCTCTTTGTTCAAGGAAGTTAGAAAATCACCATATCTTATAATTATATCATTGTTTGTCCCTTCTGTCCTGCCCTATGTTTCTGAGCATCCTGGCTTCATCATCCGGCAATTTTTATAATTCGCCAATTCAAGCTTGATCAGAAAGGAATGAAGCAGCTTTGTCGATCCAACGTGTTTCGAGCAAGTGGGAGAAAACGAAAGTATTGACCCGAAGCAGCTGGCTGAACGGCTATATCCCGGATACACGCCCCTACTCCGCGGAGCAGCTCCAGGTTATGCTGGAGCAGTATAATACCGTATTCATCAAACCTGACCGGGGAACGTACGGAATAGGGGTCATGAGCGTGGAACGTTATCAGGACAATCCTTCCTCACCGGATTCCCCCTGGCTTTACAAACTGCGCTACGGAATCGAGTCCCGGGTATTCAACACTCCTGCTGAGATGAATACTATTCTGACGGAGCGGATCAACGGGAAATTCTATGTGATTCAGCGCGGCATCCATTTGCTCACCCATGAGTCCCGGAAATTTGACCTTCGTGTTCTCGTGCAGAAAAATTTAAAAGGCGCCTGGGAAACGACCGGGTTTATCGGCAGGGTAGCCGGCCCGCAAAAAATCGTAACCAATCATCATAACGGCGGTAAAATCAAGCCGATCGAAGATCTCTTTAAAGATTATCTGGATGCAAAAGGCCTTGCCGCCCTGATCCATGAGCTTAGAGTATTAGGTTCAAAGGTCGGTTACCAACTGGAAAAAAAATATCCCCGCCTGAAAGAGATCGGTCTCGATATCGCCGTCGATGGGGAGTTCCGTCCATGGCTGCTTGAAGTCAATACGTTGCCCGCCTTGTTCCCATTCAAACGACTTGCCGATAAAACCATCTATCAGAAAATTCAGAAGTACGCCCAGGCCTACGGCCGTCTGAGAAAAAAGAAGACCTCCTAAGTCCATTCTTCTCTTAGGTTCCTACCTCGTATACCCATAAAAAAGAGAGTGTCTCAAAGGGACATTCCAATGATCCCGTCTCAACATGGAAACAAAAAACCTCCAAAACCACTGTTGAAGTGGAATTGGAGGTTCTCATTTTGCTTAAAAGTCGAACTTCAGCGAGGCTGGAAAATCACAAAATGACTTTGGGGACAGCCTCTCCTGGATAGTTTAGATATCCAAATTCCGAACGTATTTGGCATGCTCCTGAATGAAATCACGGCGCGGCTCTACATTGTCGCCCATCAGCTTATCAAACAGGGCGTCCGCCTGAATGGCATCGGAAATGGACACCTGCTGCATCGTGCGGGATTCCGGATCCATGGTCGTTTCCCACAGCTGCTCCGGATTCATCTCGCCCAATCCTTTATAGCGCTGAACGTTCAGCTTCACGCCTTCGCCGAATTCAGCCATAATTTCGTCCCGTTCTTTCTCCGAACCGGCATAACGGATCACTTTGTTGCGCTCGATCTTGAAGAGAGGCGGCTGAGCAATGTAAACAAAGCCGGCTTCAATGATCGGACGCATGAAGCGGAAGAAGAAGGTCAGCAGCAGCGTGCGGATATGCGCGCCGTCGACGTCCGCATCGGTCATGATAATAACCTTGTGATAACGGGCCTTCGAGATGTCGAGCTCCTCGCCGATCCCGGTGCCCAGCGCCGTAATGATGGCGCGGATTTCGGCATTGCCGAGAATCCGGTCCAGACGGGACTTCTCGACATTCAGAATCTTACCGCGTAGCGGCAAGATAGCCTGGAAGTGCCGGTCGCGTCCCTGCTTGGCCGATCCGCCGGCGGAGTCGCCTTCGACGATATACAGTTCGCTGATCGACGCGTCTTTGGAGGAACAGTCGGCCAGCTTGCCCGGCAGGCTGCTTACTTCCAGCGCGCTCTTGCGGCGAGTGAGCTCGCGCGCTTTACGGGCCGCCTCGCGGGCACGGGAGGCCTGGAGCGCTTTTTCAAGCACCCGTTTCGCTACGGAAGGATTCTCATCCATGAATTCCTGCAGCTTCTCTGCAAACAGCGATTCCACGATACCCCGAACTTCGCTGTTGCCGAGTTTGGTTTTGGTCTGGCCTTCAAACTGCGGTTCAGGAATTTTGACGGAAATGATCGCCGTCAGGCCTTCGCGGACATCATCGCCGGACAGGTTGGAGCCGCTGTCCTTGATGGCGCTCGTTTTGCGGGCATAGTCGTTGATGATCCGGGTCAAGGCACTCTTAAAGCCCGATTCGTGCGAGCCGCCCTCATACGTGTTGATGTTGTTCGCGAAGGAGTGGATATTCTCCGTGTAGCTGTCATTGTACTGGAGGGCAATCTCCACCTGGATCATATCTCGCGAGCCCTCCACGTAGATCGGCTCCTCGTGAAGAGCCTCACGGTTCTGATTCAAGTATTTCACATATTCGATAATCCCGCCTTCGTAGTGGAACGAATCGGACTGACCGGTACGCTCGTCGTGAAGCGTAATATTGATCCCCTTGTTCAGGAAAGCCAGCTCGCGAATCCGTGTCTGCAAAGTCGTGTAATCGAACACTGTAGTTTCGGTAAAAATCTCCGGATCCGGTTTGAACGTCGTTTTCGTACCGGTGGATTCGCTTGTGCCAATCACTCTGATGTCATACTGCGGAGCTCCCCGGTGGTATTCCTGCTGATAAACTTGTCCGTCCCGCTTAATTTCAACAATCACCCGTTCGGACAGGGCATTCACAACGGAAACGCCTACGCCGTGCAGACCGCCGGATACTTTATATCCGCCGCCGCCGAATTTACCGCCTGCGTGCAGGACGGTCATGACCACTTCAAGCGTAGACTTCTTCATCTTCGGATGTTCACCGACCGGAATTCCCCGGCCATTATCAATTACGGTGACGCTGTTATCCTGATGAACAATAACATCGATTTTGTCAGCAAAACCGGCTAACGCTTCGTCGATACTGTTATCCACAACTTCCCACACCAAATGATGCAGTCCTTTGACGCTGGTTGAACCGATGTACATCCCCGGCCGTTTGCGGACAGCCTCCAATCCTTCCAGCACCTGAATCTGACTTTCATCATACGATTGTTGTTCGTTGATAGACATGCCTTCACCTACTTCTATGAATTAGAATGCCTGCCTCCGCAGCTGAAGCGGAGTTCGCATTTAAAGATCAAGCTTGTTTATTATTTCATAAAAACCGTGAAACCGGCCTGCGGCCGATTCCTTACAGTTCCTGATACGTATCACATCTCTTCTTCAGCGTAGCCGAAGAAATAGGTGAATAATATACCGTACGCTCCGTAACGACGATGGATTTCGCTTCCTCTTCACTGATCTGCACCATCTTCTTGCCCTCAAGCATACTCGTTACAAATTGCTTTGAAATTTTGGAAGATTTCTCGATCGATATATCAAATATAGCTACCAGTTCTCTGGAAGATACCACTTTTTCGCCGCCGAGATGAATGTACAACTTGCCCGCCCCCCGTTTTCTAGGACATCACTTGTCCGCTTTGAACATGAAAAATGCTGGCGTCCTTCAGCTTGGCGGCATTGATGCTTTCCATACCGGTAGCCGTAATAAACGTCTGCACTTTGCTCTGGAATGTTTCGATCAGTTGGGTTTGACGGTAAGGGTCAAGCTCGGACAAGACATCGTCCAGAAGCAGAACCGGATATTCCCCGATTTCCTGATGAATCAGTTCAATTTCCGCCAGCTTCAGCGAAAGAGCAGTGGTCCGCTGCTGTCCCTGAGAACCAAAAACCTGCGCTTCCTTACCGTTGATATGGAACGCAATATCGTCCCGGTGCGGTCCGGCCAGCGTCATGCCCCGTCTTATTTCCTGATCTTTCAATTGTGATAACTTTATCATAAATTGCTGCAATAAGACAGCTTCATCTTCCTCATCGGCATCGCCAAAGGATGGCAAATAGGTCAATTCGAGGTTCTCGGAGCCGTTCGTTATCCCTAAATGGATGTCCGCCGCCCATCGCTGCAGTTTTCTTATAAATTGTTTCCTTCTCTTGATGATTTTAACACCATGTTCTGCCAATTGTTCATTCCAGACCTCCAGCATCACCAAGGCTTCCTGCCCGGCCTGAAAGGCTGACTTCAGCAAATTGTTGCGCTGAACGAGCACCTTCTGATACTGCTGCAGATGAAAGAGATAACTCGGCATCACCTGGCCGATCTCCATATCGAGAAAGCGCCTTCGAATGCCCGGCGTTCCTTTGACGATTTCCAGATCTTCCGGTGCGAACATGACCACGTTCAGCGTACCGACAAAATCGCTGAGCTTCCTCTGCTCCAGGCCGTTCAGCCTGGCTTTCTTGCCTTGCGACGAGAGCTTCAGTTCTAGGTTAACCGCCCCATATTTCCGTTCAATGAGCGCAGCAAGCACCGCTGCGTCCGCCTGAAAGGAAATGAGCTCCTTGTCTTTGGACGTGCGGTGCGATTTGGTCAGCGCCAGCATCAGTATGGCTTCCAGCAGATTCGTTTTGCCCTGGGCATTGTTGCCGAGCAGCAAATTAACACTGCCGAAAGCCTCCAGCTTCAGCTCTTCATAGTTGCGATAATGTTGCAAACTTAAATTTTTGACAAACATGCAGCGGTTCCTCCTACTCTTCAAGCATCCGGTCGGGCCTTGCCCGTCCGGACCGCGTTAGAGGCATTCACTCTGCAGCAACCTCAAAGGAACCCTCGCCTTCAACCTCAATCCGATCACCGGGATACAGCTTGCGGCCGCGCCGGTCCTCTGGCTCCCCGTTCACCTTAACGAGATTCTCCTGCAGCAGCGCTTTGGCCATCCCTCCGGTCGGCACACAGTCCGACAGCTTCAGGAATTGGTCAAGCTTAATATATTCACTATGAATTTTAACTTGTTTCATCGGTTTCACATATCCTTTCGGATGATTTAATTCGTCGTCCGGTAAGGGAGGATCAGATAGAGGCTGCGGCTTTCATCGGTCGGCTTCACGATAATCGGGCTCATGGCGCCGGTGAATCCGATATGCAGCTGCTCGCTTTCCACCACTTTCAGCACGTCGAGCATATATTTCGAGTTAAACGAGATTTTAAGCGGATCTCCGGTGAAATCAACGACATCGAGTTGCTCGGTTACTTTGCCGAGTTCGGAGGAACTTGAAGAGATCTCGATCGTTCCATCCTCAAGCGTCTGCAATTTGACGATATTCGTCTTCTCCTCACGGGACAGCAAATAAGCACGGTCGATTGAATCGCTCAATTTTTTGGTATCCACAACAAGTTCTGTTTTGTAGTGCGACGGAATAATCTTGGAAGTATCCGGATAAGTTCCGTCGAGAATTCGGGAATAGAACAGTACCCGGTCGATTTTGAACAGCACCTGGTTATCGGCCACAACAATGTCGACCATCGTGTTCTGGTCCGGGATGATTTTGCTCAGCTCGTTGAGCGTTTTGCCGGAAATGACGATATTGCTGAACCGGATATCTTCCGCGTTGTCGATCGGAGCTGTACGGCTCGCCAAACGGTGGCGGTCCGTAGCTACGAACTTGAACAGGTTATCGCTAAGGTTCCACAAAACTCCGGTCAAAATAGGCGTTGTTTCATGTGTGGAGATGGAGAACACCGTTTGTTTGATCATATTGCGGAGCAAATCGCCCGGCAGGGAGATGACCTGGTCTTCTTCAATCATCGGCAGAACCGGGAATTCTTCAGGATCCAGACCAACCATCTGGATGTCGGTGGAACCGGAACGGATGAAGGTTTGGAAGCCCTCTTTCACCTCCATCTCAATTTCAGAAGAAGGCAGCTTCTTGATGATCTCTACGAAAAATTTAGCTGGAAGCACTACACTGCCTGGACGTTCAACCTGAACGATCTGCTTGTTGTTATCTTCCTGCGGAATAAAAGCCTGGATGGAAATATCCGTGTCGCTGGCGGTCAGCGTCAGTCCCTGAAAGTTCACTTCAAGTTTAATCCCCGTCAAAATCGGAATCGTGGTGCGGCTTGAAATCGCTTTGGATACATGCTGGATGGACTCGTTCAGTTCATTTTTCAAAATCCGGATTTTCATAATGTCACTCCTAATCGGTAGTTAAGCTGCCGGAGGCAGTTCTTCTTCCTCTTTTTTGCTTGTTCAAAGCCGGCGTAAGCCGGGTTGGTTTTGCTTTTTCTCAAAGCGGCCGGCAGGCTGCTGTATTTGATGTATTAATCTTTTAAAAAATAGTAGTAATAGCAGTAGGGGCACTGAATATGTGGATAAGCCTGCTGACAATATAAAATCAAGCCTATCCACATGTGCATAGCTTGTGCATAGGCTTTGGAGCAATGGACGAGTTATTCACTTGTGAATAAGTCTAGGCCGTTGTATTTTTAATTTTTTCTGTAATGTTATTGATGATCTTGAACAATTCCTGATCCTCTTTCATCTGCTGCGAAATTTTCTCGTGTGCATGAATGACGGTTGTATGGTCACGCCCGCCAAAGGCTTCCCCGATCTTGGGAAGGGAATAATCCGTCAGCTCCCTGGACAGATACATGGCAATCTGCCGCGGGAAAGCAATCGCTTTGGTCCGTTTCCGCGCTTTGAAATCTTCCATTCTCAGGTTGTAATATTCGCCGACCTTCTGCTGAATATCCTGAATCGTGATCATTTTCGGCCGGCTGGACGGGATAATGTCCTTCAGCGCCTCGGCAGCCAGATGCGTGGTCACATCTTGGTTAATCAGCGACGAATAAGCGACGACACGGATCAGCGCGCCTTCGAGCTCACGGATGTTCGTATCGATTTGATTGGCAATGTACATCATCGCTTCGTTCGGGATATCAAGATTCTCCGCACGGGCTTTCTTGCGCAGGATCGCGATCCGCGTCTCCAGATCAGGCGGTTGGATATCCGTGATCAAACCCCATTCGAACCGGGATCTGAGCCGTTCCTCCAGCGTCGGAATTTCTTTCGGCGGCCGGTCACTTGAGATGATGATCTGCTTGCGTTCTTCGTGCAGCGCGTTAAACGTATGGAAGAACTCCTCCTGCGTCGACTCTTTCCCCGCCAAAAACTGAATGTCGTCAATCAGCAGAATATCGATATTCCGGTATTTGTTCCGGAAGCTTTCCCCGCGGTTGTCGCGGATCGCATTGATAAATTCGTTCGTGAATTTCTCGGAGGAAATATAAACGACTTTGCTGCTTGGCGAATGCTCCAGAATATAGTGGCCGATGGCGTGCATCAGATGCGTCTTGCCGAGTCCTACGCCGCCGTACAGAAATAAAGGATTGTAAGCGCGGGCAGGCGCTTCAGCAACGGCCAGGGAAGCGGCATGAGCAAAGCGGTTGCCCGATCCGATGACAAACGTATCAAACGTATATTTCGGATTCAGCATGTTGGAAACAGGCTCTTCCGAAACCACAACCTGCTGAACCTGCGGCTGCGGCGAGATTTGTTCGGTTTGTTTGTTCTCCTCAATTTCGAAGGTTACATCGACCTGCTGGCCAATGACCTCATAAATCGTAGAAGCAACCAGCTTCGTATACCGGCTCTCCAGCCACTCTACCGCGAAGGTGGTCGGCGCAGAAATCACGACGGAACGGTCGGTGATGGAGACGGGTTTAGTTGCTTTAAACCAAGTATCAAAGCTAGGTTTGCTCAGTTTGGTTTGGATAATGGATAGGATTTGCTGCCATAATTCAGAGGTATGGCTGTCCACAGACTGTCACTCCTTTATAACACTTACAATTGTGGCTTAAGCCATAAAACGGCTCCTTCACCGGAGCTGAAATCTTCGTTGGTTCCTGGGCCGAGAGGTCAAGACATGGCGAAGATGGAGAGCGGAAACTGAAAAACGAGTCGAAAAAACAGAAATAAAGGGGAAGATTATCCCCAATAGTCGTGTTTATGAAATTAAGAGCGATGAGGATAATTTAGAATTGTTCACAATTTTATCCACAGGCTGTTGATAATCTTCGAGGGTTTAAAAGATATTCACACCGAAAAGCAATCTAATCATAGCAAAAGAAGGCTTATATTTCAATGAGTCCGCGGAATTTATCCACAAATTCAATAACTTGTGCATAATAATCCTCCACACCACTACATATTGTTTATAATTTGTTCAGATTTCGACATAATCCGAAAAATGCCAGCAAATCTTATACACAATTTACGAAGAGGCCTCCACTTTTGCAGATTCCAGTTATCCAGTGCTGCTTCCTGCTGTCGGTTTGTCAGACGGAGAGAGCAGGCTTGGATGGGGTCCCAAAAATGGCCTAAATTTTCCCGCTTCGCGGAAAAAAAAGAACACCTCCAGGCGTGCATGTGCACGCCTGGAGGTGTTTTGAAGCTAATTTAGAAACTAGAAAACCATAAAGATGCTTATAGATAGAAATCCTTACAGAGATCCATGTTTCCGCTGGAAGTCAGCCAGATCGGCATATTCGTCCTCCAGCTTGCGGGACAGGCGGATAAAGATCGGGAGCAGTTCTTTGTACAGCACAGCGTTTTCTTTCTGCGGCACATGCTCGTGCGTAGAGCCCACCATATCGGCTACGACCCGCAGGGAGTCGGCGCGTCCTATGGCATACAAACCAAGCACCACGGCCCCCAGACAGGAGCTCTCGATGCTTTCAGGCACGGTTACAGGCTGATCGAAGATATCAGCCATCATTTGGCGCCACAGCTCGGAGCGGGCGAATCCGCCGGTGGCCATAATTTTGCTAGGCTGGCCGATTTGTTCTTCCATCGCGAGCAGCACTGTATAGAGATTATAAATGACGCCTTCCAGAACGGCGCGGATCATATGCTCCTTCTGGTGATGCAGAGTTAAGCCAAAGAAGGAACCGCGGGCATCCGGATTCCAGAGCGGAGCACGTTCACCGGCCAAATAAGGGTGGAAGAGCAGTCCCTCTGAGCCTGGACGAACTCGTTCAGCGATCTTGGTCAGAACGTCATAAGGGCTGATGCCCAGCCGTTTGGCAGTTTCCACCTCGGAAGCGGCGAATTCATCCCGCGCCCAGCGGAAAATGACGCCGCCGTTGTTCACAGGGCCGCCAATGACCCAGAGCTTGTCGGTCAGCGCATAACAAAAGATACGTCCCTTAGGATCGATAACAGGACGGTCTACAACGGTACGGATCGCGCCGCTGGTGCCGATCGTAACGGCCACTACACCAGGATCAATGGCATTGACGCCCAGGTTGGACAAAACGCCGTCCGTTGCGCCAACGATAAAGGAGGTGTCCGGCAGCAGTCCCATTTGCTCGGCATAAGCAGGGGACAGGCCTTTCATTTCATGGGTGGTCGGTACAGGTTTCGACAAGAGGTCAGGTGTGATGCCGGCCGTCTCCAGAGCGCCCCGGTCCCAATCCAGCTTCTCAAGCTCAAATAAGCCGGTGCAGGAGGCCATCGAATAGTCGATCACATACTCCCCGAACAGCTTCAGGAAAATATATTCTTTAATAGAAATAAATTTGGCCGTTTGTGCGAACATCTCGGGCTGCTCATGGCGCATCCAGAGAATCTTGGTGAGTGGAGACATCGGGTGGATCGGTGTACCTGTTCTAAGAAAAATCTCGTGTCCGCCCAGCTCGCGCTTGAGCTTGTCGGTCCAGCCGGCGCTGCGGTTGTCGGCCCAGGTCATGCCGCGCATCAGCGGCCGTCCGGAGGCATCCACCGGGATGACACTGTGCATGGCGGAGCTGAAGGAGACAAACATTACCTGCTCCGGCGCCGCAACGCTTTCCGTCATTACCCGGCGGATCGTTTCAATAACAGCTGAAAGGATCTCCTCCGGATCCTGCTCCGCAATGTCTGCCGAGGGCGTATACAGCGGATATTCCACGTGTGCCGTTGATAAAATAGAACCGTCCTGCTGAAACAGGACGGATTTAGTGCTGGTGGTGCCGATGTCGACACCTATCATATAGAAGGAATCTTGTTTAGGAGATAAAGAGGTTGAGTTCATGTTTAAAGCCTTCTTCCATTATTTTTACTGATATAACTTCATTATAGAGTAAGGATAGGCCGCTGTGCGGCCTTTAAACAAAGATGCTCAGAATAAGGATAAAGATGAGGCCGAGCACAGAGAGCAGCGTCTCCATCACGGTCCACGATTTAAGCGTCTGCGGTACGGTCAGATTAAAGAACTCCTTAATCATCCAGAAACCGGCGTCGTTGACATGGGACAGAACCAGAGAACCGGCACCTGTAGCGAGTACGACCAGTTCAACGCTGGCGCCAGGTGTAGCGGCAAGAACAGGAGCGACGATACCGGCGGCTGTAGTCATAGCAACGGTTGCCGAACCGGTAGCGACACGGATTAGAGCGGCAACAAGCCAAGCGAACAAAATAACATTAATATGGGCGTTGGTAGCCACATTCGCGATCGCCGTGCCGACGCCGCTGTTAATGAGCACCTGCTTGAAGGCACCGCCGCCGCCGATAATCAGGATAATGGTTGCAGTAGGAGCCAAACATTCGCTTGTGAACTTCGAAATCTGCTCTTTGGTGAATCCTCTTGCAAAACCGAGTGTGAAATAAGCAAAAACAACCGAAATCAGCAGGGCGATCACTTCATGGCCGATAAATTCGCAGAATACGGTAAATCCGCTTGTAGCGTCAGGATCGACAATATCAGCGATTGAACCGATCAGCATCAGAATAACCGGCATCAAAATAGTCAGCAAAGTAATGCCGAAGCTTGGCAGATTGCCCGTCTTTTTCTCGGACAGCTGTTCAGCCAGATTGGCAGGTGGAGTAGCCACAATGCGTTTGCCGATATATTTGCCGAACAAAGGACCCGCGATAATAGCTGTAGGCAAACCGACGATCAGGGACAGCAGGATAGTTTTACCGAGATTAGCCTGGTAAGCATCAATTGCGATCATAGGCGCGGGATGCGGCGGAACCAGACCGTGTACGGTAGACAAACCGGCCAGAATCGGAATCCCGATTTGCAGTAGGGACATTTTCGTTTTGCGTGCAACTGTAAAGACAATAGGAATCAGCAGGATAACGCCGACTTCAAAAAAGACCGGGATGCCGACGATAAAACCTACGATCATCATCGCCCAGTGGACTCTCTTCTCGCCAAACCGGTCGATCAGCGTGGTCGCAATGCGTTCCGCACCGCCGGATTCGGCCATCATTTTACCGAGAATGGTACCAAGACCGATAACGATCGCGATGGTTCCCAGCGTGCCGCCGAGACCACTTGTCACGGACGAAATCACGTCGGCCGCTTTCATGCCTGACACCAGGCCGAGAAGCAGAGCGGAGATGAGCAGGGTCACAAAAGGATTCCATTTAAATTTAGATATCATGATGATCAAGAAAGCGATCGCGATGACCGTCCAGACCAGCAAAGTGGCATCGTGGCTTAAGCCAAACAAAGATTGCATGATAGGTACCTCCTTGGAAAATAAGAACTATAACGCTTACAATTAACCGTGTTTCAGTTATTCTTCCACATCCAGGCGGGAATTATGAAACGTTCGGTATACTTGTATACAATTTAGAGCGCAAGAGACGCCCGGGTTTAGAGCCCTAAACGTTTCTTTGGCTGAATTCATGAAGAAGAGGGCAGGCTTCGGCGCAGTGTATTGCGTGAATCTGCAAAATATTCTTCCACTTCCCGCTGAATTCGCGCTGGATCTTTCGATTTCAGACCGTTTATCAATTTACGGTGTTTGTTTATTACTCGGGAAATATTATCTTCCCCGCGGGAAAAAACTTCTTCAGTTGTAATAAGCATTACCGTCATGACGATGTGCCGGATGCTGTTCCAGAGATGAAAGATCCGGGTATGATCGGCTTCGCGGATCAGGGTCTCATGAAAAGTAAGATCCTGAAAAGCAAATTCCACGATGTCCCCGTGTTTGGCGGCCAGCTCCATCCGGTCAATCACTTTATCAAGCCGTTCGATAAGGACAGCCGTATTCATGTCGGCCAGCTGCTGCTGGGCAAAGCTTTCAATCAGGTAGCGGACATCATAAAGCTCGTCCCGATCTTTGGGCTGGAGCCCGATGACGACAGCGCCCATTCGTTCAAGCCTGATCAGTCCTTCTGCGGATAAGGTCCGCATGGCCTCCCGAACCGGTGACCGGCTGGTTCCAAAATCGGCTGCAATTCTGTTCTCCGAAAGGACCTCGCCTGGTTTGATGGTACCGTTGATGATCTGCAGCCTCAGCTCACTGGCAACAGCCTCGCCGAGTGAGGTTCCCTGCAGCCATTCAGCAGGATAACGCATGACTTTCTCTCCATTCCGTTCATTAATATGTAGGGATAACTGGCGAAACATTCTCTACACGATCATAACATGAATGAAGGCGATCCATAATAATTCATAGCCAAAATCGGCATAGGATAAGGGATGTTATAAGATTTCGGGTTACGGAGATAACCAACTCCTTCTAAGGTGTATACTTGTATACAATATTTTAAATCTAAGTTTATTTTACTCCTTGCCAACTGGGCTGTAAAGAGATGTTGAAAGCGCATTAAAAAATAAATGGTGGAGCAAAGGGTAATAATTTTGGGGAAGCGAACACTTAGAGATAACCCCAATTAAGAGGAAAAGAAACGGAATAATGAATTATCCACATGTGGATAATTCATTATTGATCGCCAGAGCCATCCATTTCTGTGGATATTTATCTGTCCGTAAAAGGCAGGATTAAGTTGACTTTAGGTTCGTTTCGTGATTAAATGTAAAAAGGCTTTTTCTGCGAAGACATATAAGCGGAGAAAAATACGAATTAGCATTAGGATATCCTGTGAGGGGGTGCAAATAGATGAAACCTACTTTCAAACCGAACGTGAGCAAACGCAAAAAGGTTCATGGTTTCCGTAAAAGAATGAGCACAAAAAACGGCCGTAAGGTGTTGGCTGCTCGTCGTCTTAAAGGCAGAAAAGTATTGAGTGCGTAATGCGTGCGTAAAGACCACTACGGTGGTCTTTTTTTCCATTAGAGCACTATTGGTTTTTCCGGGGTCCCCGCTAAGTACCTGATTGGGCTTCGGAGCTTGGACCCCACTTTGTGGGGTTATTTTGCGTAAGGAGATATATCTTTGCGGTTTCCATCTCGTCATTAGATTGAGAACGTTTGAAGGTTACAAGAACGAGGAATCCGGAGATAATGAAGAAGTAAGGCTGTTATGCCTTGTCTTCCTTATAGATTGCAACAAACAGCAAGGAGTAAAGCCGTGCATAAAAAGCTGCGTTTACGGAATAGGGCCGATTTCGGCCGGGTATATCGGAATGGAAAATCTTTTGCCAACCGTCAGCTAGTCGTGTATTGGTCACGCAGACCCGAGGTGGAGCAGTTCCGGCTGGGGATATCGGTGAGCAAGAAAATCGGCAACGCCGTGGTGCGCAACCGGATGCGCAGACTGATTAAAGAGATTGTTCGGTTAAACCAGGACAAGCTGATCAGCCAGGTCGATATTATTTTTATCGTCCGTAAAGGGGCCACGGAAATGGGCTATGCCGAGCTGGAGAAAAGCGTGCTGCACGCGTTCCGGAAAGCGGGTCTGCTCAAGGCTTCCAAATGAGGCGGGCTTGTTTTCTTTGCATGCCTGAATATGGTATGATTTAACTTGATGGAAGTGGCTAAGAGAGGGGTTATGAAGTGTCTTTACTGAAGACTAAAAAGAGCAGATGGATTCTGCTTATTCTGGCTATCGGATTGATTGCCGTACTCGCGGGCTGCGGGAATACGGCTGCGTCACAAACGACAACAGAAGACCTGAGAAACGGTAACTTCTGGAATGCAAATGTAGTCTACTGGTTCTCGCTCACCTTGGATAGTTTTGCCAACTGGTTTGGGGGCGAATATGGTCTTGCCATCCTGGTGATGGTGATTATCGTGCGGACGATTATCCTGCCGCTTACGCTTAAGCAGGTTAAGAGTTCCAAAGCGATGCAGGCGCTGCAGCCTGAACTGAACAAGCTTAAAGAGAAATACAAGGATAATCCGCAGCAGCAGCAGCAGGAAACGATGAAGCTCTTCCAGGAGCACAAGGTAAACCCGATGGCGGGTTGTTTCCCGCTGATTATTCAAATGCCGGTATTTATCGCGCTGTATAACTCGATTATTCATAACTCGGCGATCAGCCAGCACTCTTTCTTGTGGCTGGAGCTGGGTAAACCGGATCATCTCTTTATTCTGCCTTTGCTGGCGGCAGCAACGACATTCATTCAAACGAAAATGATGTCCAGCATGAATCCGTCCAGCATAGCGGGACCTATGCAGTTCATGATGTTTATTTATCCGGTTCTGATTTTCTTTATGGCTTACAACTTCCCATCCGCTTTGCCTTTGTACTGGTTCTACAGCAACCTGTACACGATCGTTCAGAACTATATCTTGTACCGGAAAAAACCAGGAACGGCTGCTGTGGCTTCCGTTTCGACTGATTCAACACCAACCAAGGGAAGTTCCAAAAAAGGCGGCTCTAACTTAAAAGCCGGTACTCCTAACCGGAGCGCCAAGGAGGCTAAAAAGTCGAAATGAACAAGGTCGTGACGTCGGGAAAGACCATTGAAGATGCTGTGAAACAAGGATTGGCCATGCTCGGCGTGGCCGAGGACCAAGTTGCCGTAACTGTATTGGAGCAGCCATCAAGAGGTTTTCTGGGTCTGATTGGGGTCAAACCCGCGAAGGTGGCTGTGTCGCTGCTGACCGAAGAACGTCCGGAATCAGAATCCCCGCAGGAGGAATTGCCGTCTGAATCCCTGCCGCCTGAGACATCAACCGTCCAGGCGGGGGAGCAGGACCGTGATCCTTACGAGGCGGCGGCGTCATTTCTGCGTGAAGTTGGCGAAAGCATGGGCCTTGAGCTTGAAGTTGAAATTAAGAAACATCGTGACGGGATGCTTCTGGCCGTATCGGGCAGCAATCTCGGTTTGCTGATCGGGCGCAGAGGGCAGACGCTCGACGCGCTGCAGTACCTAGCTAATATTGTAGCTAACCGCTATTCTACTAATTTTGTACGTCTTATTGTTGATGCCGAGAATTTCCGCCAGCGCCGCAAGAAGACGTTGGAGGAACTCGCTGAACGCTTGGCTGAGCGGGTGGTGCGGACAGGCAAGGAAGTGGTGCTTGAGCCGATGCCTTCCCAGGAAAGGAAAGCCATTCATGCCAAGCTGCAGAATCATCCTGAAGTAAAGACGCTTAGCAAAGGCGATGAACCGAATCGCCGGGTCGTCATAACACCCAGATATAAATAAGTAAATAGACCGTTTTAATCCCAATGACGTGAGGCTCCGGCTAACGTCATTGTTTTTTAATCTTCATAGCTGAAGTGATCCTTTCAGGGTCCCCGCAAAGTCTTGGAATATAAGCCTCACGGAGGCTGGCTTTGTGGGGGCATTTTACGTTCCTGTGGAGGGAACACCAATAGCTTGTTTCCTGGACATCCAGAAGAAAAGGGGGCATTTGCAACATGTTGAGTGATACAATCGCCGCAATTTCTACCGCGGTAGGCGAAGGCGGCATTGCAGTTATCCGGGTCAGTGGACCTGATGCAATCCCGGAGGTTGCCGGGCTGCTGCGCTCCCGGGTTAAATTAACGGAAGCTGAAACGCATACGGTTCATTACGGTTTTATTATAGATCCCCAAACAGGCGAGAAAACGGAAGAAGTGCTAGTAACGGTGATGCGGGCGCCGCGTTCCTTCACGATGGAAGACGTTGTGGAGATCAGTACGCACGGCGGGGTAATTTCTGTGAAGCGGGTTATGGACTTGCTGCTCCAGCAGCCAGGGATCCGGTTAGCTGAGCCAGGCGAGTTCACCAAACGGGCTTTCTTGAACGGGCGGATCGACTTGTCCCAGGCTGAGGCGGTTATTGACCTGATCCGCTCCAAGTCGGATCGCGCTTTCTCCATGGCTTTGAAGCAGGTAGAGGGACACCTTTCCCGGGAAATAAAAGACATGCGGTATACGCTAGTGGAAACGCTGGCCCATATTGAGGTAAACATCGATTATCCGGAACATGATGTGGAGTCGATGACCAGCGAGTTTATTAAAGAGCGCTGCAATAAAGTCATCGCGCAGATCGACCGCCTGCTGAAGACGGCGAATGAAGGGAAGATTTTGCGGGAGGGAATCACCACGGCGATTGTCGGCCGTCCGAATGTCGGCAAATCGTCTTTGATGAACGCCTTGACCCGTGAAAATAAAGCGATCGTCACCGATATCCCGGGAACAACCCGGGATGTGATTGAGGAATTTGTGACGATCAACAATATTCCGCTGAAGCTGCTCGATACGGCAGGCATTCGCGAAACGCTGGACGTGGTTGAGAAGATCGGCGTGGAGCGCTCCAAGGCAGCGGTAGAAGAAGCGGATCTGATTCTGCTTGTGCTGAACGGCGCGGAGCCGCTGCATGAGGATGAGCTTGCTTTAATAGAAGGAATCCGTCAGCGTCAGGTGCTTGTCCTGATTAACAAGACGGATCTGCCGCAGCAGCTGGATCGCAGCAAGCTGCGCGAATTTTTTGAAGAGGGACAGATCGTGGAGTTGTCCGTGAAGACACGGGATGGGCTGGAGCGGCTTGAAGACGCGATCAGCGAGTTGTTTTTCGGCGGGAAGCTGGAGTCCGGGGATTTGACTTATGTCAGCAACGTGCGGCATATTGCCCTGCTCAAGAAGGCCAAACAGTCGCTGCGCGACGCTTATGAGGCCTCGGACAGCGGGATCCCGATCGACATTATGCAGATTGATGTACGGCTGGCCTGGGAGCAGCTGGGCGAAGTGATCGGCGATTCGGCGCCGGATGCGCTGCTGGATCAAATCTTCTCGCAATTTTGCCTCGGAAAATAACTGAAAATTGCAGGAAATACGTTTACCGGACGGTTCTTCATGGTATCATGGTAGAGTCGTAAAAATTTTAAACGTCTTGTCTGAACAGGACAGCTAATGCGCTGGCTGCCGGGCAATCTTTTTAGCAAGCATGCAGGAGAGAGTCTTCTGTCTTTATAGATGTTGGATAACGAAAATTAGAGGAGGTACAGTTATGGGCTACACAGCAGGAAACTACGACGTCATTGTTGTAGGCGCCGGCCATGCCGGTGTGGAAGCAGCGCTTGCCGCGGCACGTATGGGCTGCAGCACGCTGATGGTCACGATTAACCTGGACATGATTGCGTTTATGCCCTGCAACCCGTCGATCGGCGGACCGGCTAAAGGTCATGTCGTGCGTGAAATTGACGCGCTGGGCGGGGAAATGGGACGCAATATCGATAAAACGTTTATTCAAATGCGGATGCTGAATACGGGAAAAGGACCGGCCGTACATGCTTTGCGTGCGCAAGCCGATAAGTTCCTGTACCAGCAAACGATGAAGGAAACGATGGAGAAGGAGCCTAACCTGACGATGCGTCAGGGGATGGTCGAGAAGCTGATCGTAGAGAACGGCGAGTGTGTCGGCGTTATTACGAAGACAGGCGCCGAGTACCATGCCAAGTCGGTGGTTTTGACTACAGGCACTTACCTGCGCGGCAAAATCAT
This sequence comes from Paenibacillus physcomitrellae, assembly GCF_002240225.1. NCBI lineage: Bacteria > Bacillati > Bacillota > Bacilli > Caryophanales > Paenibacillaceae > Paenibacillus > Paenibacillus physcomitrellae. Next base: position 3,109,149 of record NZ_CP022584.1, read on the forward strand.
TATGGGCGAACTGATGTATGAAAGCGGCCCGAACAACCAGCAGCCGTCGGTCGGCCTTGCCCTCCATTTGAAGGAGCTTGGTTTTGATCTGGTTCGCTTTAAAACGGGTACGCCGCCGCGTGTCCACAAGGATACGATTGATTTTACCCAAACGGAAATTCAGCCTGGGGATGAGAAGCCGAAATTCTTTTCCTATGAAACAAAAGGCTCAGACAATGAGCAGCTTCCATGCTGGCTGACCTACACGTCGATCGAAACGCATGAAATTATCAATGAGAATCTGCATCGTGCCCCTATGTTCTCTGGTGTTATTGAAGGAACGGGTCCGCGTTACTGCCCATCCATCGAAGATAAAATTGTGCGGTTCAGCGACAAACCGAAACATCAGATTTTTCTGGAGCCGGAAGGCAAAAATACGTCGGAGTATTACGTACAAGGCTTGTCAACAAGTATGCCAGAGGATGTACAGCTGCGTATTCTCCGTTCGATTCCAGGCCTGCAAAATGTAGAAATGATGCGTACTGGCTACGCTATTGAATATGATGCGATGGTGCCCACGCAATTGTGGCCATCCCTGGAAACGAAGCAGATGCCAGGCTTGTTCACGGCTGGACAAATCAACGGAACCTCCGGTTATGAGGAAGCGGCGGGTCAAGGCATTATGGCCGGCATTAACGCGGCTCGTAAAGTGCAGGGCAAAGATCCGGTCGTATTGAACCGTTCTGAAGGATATATTGGCGTTCTGATCGATGATTTGGTGACAAAAGGTACGAATGAGCCTTATCGTTTGCTGACTTCACGTGCGGAATACCGTTTGCTGCTTCGTCATGACAATGCGGACCTGCGTTTGACGCCTATCGGTCATGAGATCGGATTGATCTCCGAAGAACGTTATAACCAATTTTTGGATAAAAAAGCGAAAGTGGAAGCCGAAATTGAACGTCTTCGTGCCACTAAAGTGAAACCTTCCGAGGTTAACCCGCTGCTGGAAAGTATCGAGTCTGCGCCGATTCAGGATGGAAGCAATCTGCTGACGATTTTACGTCGTCCTGAAGTCACTTATGACATGATTGATTCCCTTAACCCGTCTGAAGTAGAACTGGATGAGGATATGATGGAGCAGGTGGAGATCCAAGTGAAATATGCCGGATACATCGAGAAGCAGCTTGTTCACGTGGAACGTCTGCAGAAGATGGAGAAGAAAAAAATTCCGGAGCAAATCGAATATGAGGATATTCAAGGTCTGGCGATCGAGGCCCGGCAGAAGCTTGCCAAAATCCGTCCGATTTCAATCGGTCAGGCTTCTCGGATTTCCGGTGTGACACCTGCGGATATTTCGATTCTGCTCGTATATTTGGAGCATTTCAACCGTGTAACCGCATCGACTGCATCGAGAGAGGGGTAAAGGCTGGAGATGGATCAAGTCCAAGCTCAGTTCACCGCCCTGCTTGAAGAGAAGGGCATTACGCTGAACGAAGTACAGCTGGAACAGTTCGAAGGTTATTACCGTGAGCTGGTCAGTTGGAACGAGAAAATGAATTTAACCGGGATCACGGAACGTGAAGAAGTGTATATCAAGCATTTTTACGATTCGTTATCGCTGGCATTCTATGTAGATATGAACAAGGTCGGGTCTCTGGCCGATATTGGGTCGGGGGCCGGCTTTCCCGGGCTTCCGCTGAAGCTTGCTTTCCCTCATTTGCAGCTGACGATCGTCGATTCTTTGAACAAAAGAATTACGTTCCTGCAGCATGTAGCCGATGAACTGAAGCTGGAACAGGTGAAGCTGGTGCATGGCCGCGCTGAAGATATTGCCCGTCAGTCCGGCTTCCGGGACAGCTATGATTTGGTTACCGCTCGTGCGGTGGCGCGGATGGCTGTGTTGAATGAATTTTGCCTGCCTTTCGCCAAGGTTGGCGGCATGTTCGCGGCGATGAAAGGAACTGATCCAAGCGAAGAGGTGAAGGAAGCGGCTCGCAGCTTTAAGGAACTAAAAGGAAAGGTTAAGCAATCCTTCCAATTTGAGCTGCCTGTGTCTGATTCGAGCAGACATATTATCCTGGTGAATAAAGTGCAGGCTACGCCGGGAAAATATCCGCGCAAAGCGGGGACTCCGCTTAAATCGCCGCTTGTGTAATGAGTTTTCTCGTGTAGCAACAAGAAAAGCGCAAAATCCGCCCGTTCGGCGGTGCTGCTGATGAAACAAAAAGTAAGCAAGGGGTGCCTTCGGGTGCCCTTTTTTTGATCCATAAATAGGTAGTGGTTGGTGAATTTATGTGATAATGTCCATGAGCTAACACGAGCTGTACATAGGCATGGTCTTTACCTGGTCACCTGGTCTACATATGGGCTGTCATGACCTGAGGCTTCTTAAGTACACGGTTTGTGTATTCAGATTATGTTTTGAAAGAGGAGAGGGGAAAGAAAAAACTTCTTCTGTAGGGTCGAGAGTCGTGACGCAGGAGCCAGGAGTTCATGAACCCAGAAAATAAGATAGAAGTTCAGGGGATGGAAGGGACCCATCAGTGTACAAGGCTTCGCCTCTAACAAGCACCTAGTTAAATCCACTATGTGGGATTATTTCCTTTTGTTCCACGTGAAACATCGGGAATGTAAAATTCAAAATACGTGATGGAATAGAATAGGATTATAGAGGAAAAAGTGGTAGAATAGATTTATCCCGTAACCACTCTTCTTGCGTCTTTTTAAGTGAGATGCTTTTTTACATATGAAGAAAAGAACGGGTCTCATTGATGTCCCGACATACGTCGTAATGGTGTTTTAGGGAAATCATAAAGGACAACCTTTATGAAACTATGAAACTAGGTGGTAATCTGCGGAATGAAAGAACAATTTTCTAAATTGTTTGGTTTGACTGAGCGAAGCGCTGGGGATGAGGTTAAGCAAATTCCGGTTGATGAGATTGTCGGAAGCCCTTATCAGCCACGTACTATTTTTGACGATGAGAAGATCGAGGAATTGTGCCAGACGATCAAAACTCATGGAGTCATTCAACCTATTGTGGTCCGCCTTCGCAACAATGCGTATGAGATTATAGCCGGCGAGCGCCGTTGGAGAGCAGTCAAGAAGTTAGGTTTGGAGACGATCCCGGCGATCATTCGTGATTTTAATGATTCGCAGGCTGCTTCCATTGCGTTAATTGAGAACCTGCAAAGGGAAGGACTTACTTCCATTGAAGAAGCTGTCGCTTATCAAAATTTAATTGACCTGCATCAATTGACGCAGGAAAGTTTGGCCCAACGATTGGGGAAAAGCCAATCCACCATTGCGAATAAAATTCGCCTGCTTCAGCTTCCGGAAATCGTAAAGAACGCCTTGATGGAACGGAAGATCACGGAACGTCATGCACGCGCGTTATTGTCCTTGGACACGGAAGAACTGCAGCAAAAGGTTCTGGAAGAGATCATCACGAAGGAACTGAATGTGAAACAAACCGAAGCGAGGATTGCTTTCTATAAAGAAGTTGCGAAAACTAAAAAGAAGAAACGGATCTCTTTTACCAAAGATGTCCGTTTGGCCTTGAATACGATTCGTCAATCCATCGATATGGTCAATGACTCCGGTCTTGAGATTAAAACCTCGGAAACCGATCATGAAGATCATTATGAGATCGTGATACAAATTCCAAAACGCTAAGCAGCATGGAATGGTGATCCAGGAGCGGCAGAGGAGGCCGCTTTTTGCGTCTTTTTGTAGTTAAACAGCAGCCCATGATCAACTCCCGGTCTACAAGAAGATTTCTTAAGAATATTGAGGTGAACAGGTTGTCTAAAACTATTGCCATAGCAAATCAGAAGGGCGGGGTAGGGAAAACAACAACTTCCGTCAACTTAGGTGCTGGTCTTGCTTTAATCGGTAAAAAGGTGCTGTTGGTCGATATCGATCCGCAGGGGAATACTACAAGCGGTGTAGGCATTAATAAGGCAGATGTTCCCAATTGTATTTATGATGTGCTGATTAACGAAGTTCATCCAAGAGAAGCGATCACGCCTACTCAAATTGAGGGCTTGGATGTTATCGCGGCGACCATTCAGTTGGCAGGTGCTGAAATTGAGTTGGTGCCTACGATTTCCCGTGAGGTTCGTTTAAAGAAAGCTTTGCAGCTTGTGAAAAATGACTATGATTACATTCTGATCGACTGCCCTCCATCTTTGGGGATCTTAACGCTGAATTCACTGACAGCAGCCGATTCTGTTCTCATCCCGATTCAATGTGAGTTCTACGCGCTGGAAGGACTCAGCCAGCTGCTCAATACAGTTCGTTTGGTGCAGAAACATTTGAACACTTCGCTGGAGATCGAAGGCGTCTTGTTAACGATGTTTGACGCACGTACGAATCTGGGCATTCAGGTTATTGAAGAAGTGAAGAAATACTTCCAACAAAAGGTTTATAAAACGGTTATTCCGCGGAATGTTCGCTTAAGTGAGGCGCCTTCGCATGGACAATCGATTATGACTTATGATCCGCGTTCTAAAGGAGCCGAAGTTTATTTAGAGTTAGCAAAGGAAGTGGTCTCTTATGAGTAAACGCCTTGGTAAAGGACTTGACGCTCTAATTCCTTCGCTATCCGTTAATGAAGACGATAAAGTGGTGGAAATTTCCTTAAAGCAGCTTCGCGCAAATCCTTATCAGCCAAGAAAATCGTTTGATGAAGAAGCCATTAAAGAACTGGCCGAATCGATCCGTCAACATGGTGTCATTCAGCCGATCATTGTCAGAAGTGTTCTTAAAGGTTATGAGATCATTGCAGGGGAACGCCGTTTCCGTGCTTCACAATATTGTGGAAAAGAAACCATCCCTGCCGTTATCCGTAATTTCACTGATCAGCAGGTTATGGAAATTGCCCTCATCGAGAATCTCCAACGGGAGAATCTGAATGCGATGGAGGTTGCGGTAGCTTATCAGGGCCTGATGGATCAGTTCCAACTTACACAGGAAGAATTATCCATGAAGGTCGGAAAGTCCAGATCGCATATTGCGAATTTCCTACGCTTGTTGTCCTTGCCTGAAGAGGTTAAAGATTGTGTTTCACGTGGAACATTATCGATGGGACATGCAAGAGCACTTGTTGGATTAAAAAATCCGGTAGTGATCAAGCAGTTAGCCGAGCAGTGCATCGAAGGCGAATGGAGCGTTCGTCAACTGGAAGATGCGGTACAGCAGCTGGACCGGAAGGGGAAAGAGAAACCGAAACTTGTTCAGAAGAAACGCGACCCTTACATTGAAGAGGTCGAGGAAGTTCTTCGAGATCGCTATAAGACTACTGTAAAAATTAAATCCAATAAAGAAAAAGGCAAAATTGAAATCAATTATTACAGTCAGCAGGATCTGCAGCGTTTACTCGATTTGCTTCAATAAGTCGATGATGACATATCTGTCTTGATTCCAAGATGGATGTGTCTTCTTTGTTAAAAGCTGGAAAGCAGAAGAAAACAAAGAGGCGAGAGCAGGGAGGGACTAGATCTGGAACCGAACAAAAGGATATATTTGGATCATGCGGCAACCTCATGGCCTAAACCCGAAGCCGTGATCAACGCCATGACGGAGTCCGTGACTTTTATGGCTGGAAGTCCGGGACGCGGCACTCACGGCATGTCATTGCAGGCCGGAAGGACGATGAACAAGGCCAGATCAACCTTGTCCAAACTTCTAGGATTTGGAAATCCGAATGATGTTGCTTTTGCTCAAAATGCTACAATGGCTCTGAATCTGGCTATCAAAGGTCTGCTTCAACCCGGGGATCACGTCATTAGTACGATGCTGGAGCATAATTCCGTAAGGCGGCCGTTGGAGTTTCTGAAACGGACGCAAGGGATCGAAGTGAATTATGTACCTGTAGATTTGTCCGGTCAGATAAATTTGGAAGCAGTGAAAAAACTGTTCCGTACAAATACTAAGCTGGTTATTGCTACCCATAGTTCCAATTTACTCGGCTGCATTTTGCCTGTAGAAGAGCTTGCTCGTTTGGCACATGAACATGGTGCGGTGATGCTTGTGGACGGGGCTCAGACTGTCGGCAACCTGCCGGTTGATGTAGAGCGGATGGGAATTGACATGCTGGCTTTTCCCGGACATAAAGGGCTGCTCGGACCTCAAGGCACCGGCGGACTTTATATTCATCCTGATATAAATTTGGAGCCTCAAATGCATGGGGGGACAGGAAGTCAATCTGCCGAACCTGAACAGCCTGATATTCGGCCTGATCGATATGAAGCCGGCACACCTAATATTCCAGGAATTTCCGGTCTGGCAGCGGGAGCAGAAGAAGTGCTGCGCATAGGTGTGGAACAAATTTACAAGCATGAATGGTCGCTGACCCAAACGATTGTAGAGAATTTACAGAACTTAAGCGGGGTAAAGCTGATAGGTCCAGCCTTGGGTGAACCACGGACCGGGATCGTTTCCTTTATCCTGGAGAATCAGGACCCAGCGCAAACGGCTTTTCATCTGGATCGGAAATATGGGATTGCGGTTCGGGCCGGTTATCACTGCACACCGCTTGGTCATGCACAAGCCCAGACAACAGAGACTGGAGCGGTAAGGGTCAGCGTTGGGTATACCACTCAAGAGTACGAGGTTGAAACGTTGATCCGGGCGGTTGCAGAGCTTTCAAAAGGTTGAATTCGATATAACGAATAAAGAATTACCGTCATCATGACATGAACATCGGCATTTAAAAGGAGAAGAACATTCACATGCAGGAATTGAACGATCTCATTTCGGATCAGCTGTTTGTCCTGATTGGAGGACTGGCCGTATTGGTATTATGGCTGCTCATCTGGAATTTTGTCCAAGGGGCAAAGCTCAGAAAGATGCGCAGGAAGTATGAGATGATGATGAAGGGGACCGGGGTTGAAGATTTAGAATCTTTGCTCGTGAACCTGAAGGTACAGCTGGATGAGGTTGAGGATGAGCATGAGAAACAGCAGCGGCAACTGCAGCAGCTTGAAGCGATCATTCCGAAACAGAAAGCAAAAATAGGCATAAAGCGTTACAACGCTTATGCCGAAACCGGGAGCGACCTGAGCTTCTCCATTGCAATCATCAATGAAATGAAGGATGGGGTAGTGCTGACAGGGTTGTTTAACCGCGAGGGCTCCTATGTATATGCCAAACCGCTCAAACAGGGTGAATCGACTTATTCGTTGTCACCGGAAGAGCGGGAAGCCATTATTCTGGCTGGGCAAGAGGGCTAAAGCCGGCGCGGCGCCATTCCTTAATGGCCGAGTAGAGGCTGGTTGCGATAATATCAGACAGACGCATGACGAGGCTAAGTCTTGTATTTTGAAGAACAAAGTATTCCATAAAGCCGCCGACATTGACGATGCCCGTTAAATGGATATCGCCAACCGGCGGTAATTCTTTATTTACGCCAGCTCCAGGGCGAAGAGGCCCCTCGACAATTTGGATGCAGCCGACGCTTGAAGACTGACCCAGACAGGCATCGATTCCGATGATGAATGGATCTTCATAGGTTTGGTTAATGAGATTTAATGTTTCTTGGAGATTCATGGCATGAACCGGCTGTTCCAAAGTTCCGTACAAGTGGAATAAAGTTGCATCAAGCTTGGAAAGGGCAGAGCCTACCAAAGGGCCCAGACAATCACCGGTAGACCGGTCTGTTCCGATACAGACGATCACAATCGGGCGATGGTAAGCCATTTGCTTGAAATGGAGCAGAAGGCGATGAATAAGAGCAGAGTGAACTCCCGGTTCCGTATGGGGGATTTTTAGGTATGGAGTTCCTTGTAAGCCGGTAATGGATTCCAATTGAGACATAAAGGCTTCTCTCCTTATTTTTAGATAGGATAGTAGGGTGTATTCAGCAGCCGTGCGGCAGGATTTGCAAGAATGTTCTGAAGTTCTTAAAATAAACTAGCAGCATAGAAAGAAGATCCAGCGCCGATTAAAGAACACAAGCGTTCAGAGTGCTGAACTGGTGAACATAATGAACAACTAAAATCAGAGCAGTGAAAGCAGCAAAAGAGACAAGCGGCAAGTGGTAAATGGGAAACAAGAGCAAAAACAAAAGCAGAAACTAAAGCAAAGCCAAACAAATGCAAAAGCGAAAACAATCAGGCCAAACGGTTAGCGGGTAATAGAAATGTGGACAACGTTGTAGTAGTCAGTATATGGAAATCGGGAGATTTTTATACTTCAATCACGAACGGATTTAGGAGGATCTACATGGAGGATTGGCTGGTCATGGCATTTGATTCCACACAGCAGGCACTTCGTTCCGAAACGCTGATGGAATATATGGAGCTTGAATTCGATTTATTTCCGACACCCAAATCAATAACGGCCGGCTGTGCGCTGTCCATTCAATTTCCATCCGAGTTACTGGAACGGGTAGTCCATATGGTTCGGCAGGAGAAAGTAGAAATCAGGGGGATCTACAAACTCGAGGACGAGGTTTATCAAGCAATAAAACTTGAGGAGGTTTGATCAGATGAACCGATTCCTGGTAGGAGAGGTCAATGATGCACAAGAAGTAATCGAAGCGGCCACATCCTGGAGGGATAAGGTCTGGGATAAAATAACCGATACGGCGATGTGGGAGAGTCTATTGTTCTCAGGTATCCGGATTGCGATTATTCTGGTGATCACCCGTTTATTTGTCCGGCTTATCTATAAAATTATAGATAAGTCCTTGGATCGGAGAGAGAAAAGCCGATTGTCCGTCAACCCGCGCAGATTAGTAACGGTAGGAGAGCTTCTGAAGAATGTAACGACGATCGTTAGCAATTTCATCATGATTATGCTTATATTAGGGGAGATAGGTGTTAATCTCGGCCCTCTGATTGCCGGAGCTGGCGTAGTAGGACTTGCGATCGGCTTTGGCGCACAGAGTCTGGTGAAGGACGTCATTACAGGTTTTTTTGTGATCTTTGAAGACCAGTTTGCCGTTGGAGATGTGGTCCAGATTGCCGGAGTCAAAGGGACGGTTGAAATGATCGGACTACGCTCGACCCGTCTGATTAGTTGGACCGGGGAGGTTCAAATTATCCCGAACGGGATGATCACCACGGTGACCAATTATTCCATCAACAACTCGTTAGCCTTGGTGGATCTGCCTTTCAGCAATACCAGGAAGCTGGATGAGGCGCTGGGCTTACTGAAGGACGCCATGGCCCAGCTTAAGGAAGATAACTCGCTGCTGACCGAGATTCCGCACGTAGTTGGCATTCAATCCTTGACGACCAGCGAATATGTGGTCCGGATCTCGGCTGAATGCCAGCCGGGGGTCCGTGCAGATTTGGAGCGTCAGATCAAGGCATATGCCAAAGCCGCTCTTGAGCAGGAGGAAGCGAGAATGGCGGCCCGGGAACAGGCCGGGGGAGGAGCTTAATCAGCCTCGAGCAGACGGCTTGATCGGATGACTTGATCAGGCGAGCCGGGCAGCAAAGATATAAATAGAGGGGGAGCATGTATGGAACGGAAATCCTTTCAGCTTGGCGACATCGTACAAATGAAGAAAAACCATCCCTGCGGGAGCAATGAAATGGAGATCATCCGGATGGGCATGGATATCCGTATTAAATGTGTAGGCTGTAAGCACAGCGTGCTGATTCCCAGAGCCAAGTTTGAGAAAAATATGAAAAAGGTGATCCGTCCGGCAGAGCCTGCTAATCCTCCGTTGGAGGATAACAAAGAGACCGGCGAGTAACCGGCCAGGGGATTTGTCCATATTTTCAATTGGCAGTATTGCAAGCTGTTTAGAATCATGATACAATCATATATGCTGCGGAAAGGTACCCAAGCGGTTATAAGGGGACTGACTCGAAATCAGTTAGGCGTCGCAAGGCGTGCGAGGGTTCGAATCCCTCTCTTTCCGCCATATTTTCTTTTTACATTAGACTCGCTTAAGCGAGTGAAACGAGACCTTCTACGTGATGAACGTAGAGGGTCTTTTTGTGTTTGTTTTATCTGCATTTTGTTTCTCATGAGCTGAATAGGTAGCCGTATCTGTATGTATCCAATCAAATAACAAAATATAATTATTGTCATTTGATTATTGATGTGCTATATTAAAACCATAATAAGGTAAGGAAAGGCACTCAAACTTGTGTGATAAATAATCCAACAGGGAACACTCCAGTACTCCCGCAGGAGAAGAAAGGAAGATCAAAATGACAACTCTAAAGGACAAAGTAGCTATTATTACAGGATCATCGAGAGGGATCGGACGTCAGATTGCAGAGCAGCTGGCAGGTTTAGGCGCGAAGGTCGTGATTAACTACTCCAGCAGCCCGGAGAAAGCAGAAGAAGCAGTTGGCATGATTAAAGGGCAGGGCGGAGAAGCTGTGGCTATTCAAGCGAATCTTGCGAGCCTGGGCGAAGTGGAGCAGCTGTTCAAGGAGACGATCCAGGCCTACGGGAAAGTGGATATTCTGGTCAATAACGCCGGACTGATGATTACAAAGCCGCTTGCGGAAATGACGGAGGAGGACTTTGACAAACAGTTTAACGTGAATGTGAAAGGCACTTATTTTGCAATTCAGCAAGCGATGAAATACATGTCCGATTACGGCCGCATTATTAATATTTCCACATCGGTAGTCGGTCAAATGTTCCCAGGGTACAGTGTTTACGCTGGCACCAAGGGAGCGGTAGAGCAGTTCACACGCCAGCTGGCCAAGGAATTCGGCCCTAAACAAATTACGATCAACGCAGTGGCTCCTGGTCCAGTCAATACCGAACTGTTTAACGTCGGCAAAACGGAACAGCAGATTGAAGGCATGAAGAAAATGAACGCCTTCGGCCGGCTCGGCGAGCCAGAGGATATTGCTAATGTGATTGAGTTCCTGGTCAGCGAGAAATCGCAGTGGGTGACCGGGCAAACGCTGCGCGTGAACGGCGGTTTTATTTAAGTAAGGCACAGCATTGGGGACCTTATGGCGTAACGGCTTCCTCTAAAAAAAGCAAAGAGACCCGTTCCACTTGGAACAGGTCTCTATTTGTTTGCCGGCTATCCTTCCCGGACCTCATCTTGCCTCGTTCTTCAGATTAGTAACGCTCCAGAACCAGATTGGTTTTGAGCGAGTCAGCATGCACCAGCCAGCCTTTGCTGTCCAACAGGCTCATCAGCTCGGCGCGGTTAGAGGAAGCTTCGCTGTAGCTGTCTGTTTTGAACGAGATTTCGATCACGCTCTCCATGCCTTTTCCGTCTGCCGTTTTGACCGGCATGACTTCGATATCCGTTTCAAGGCCGTTGAACTCGCCTTCGTATTTATCAACGGTTACTGGACCATGAGCGCGGGAATCTTTAAGCGTGTCTTTGCCCCAGCCCTTAGAATTGGTGTCTTCCAGCTTGCCCGGAATGTTGTCTACCAGAATGTCCAGCGCTTTGCTTTCCGAAGGAACGCTAAGCCCTTTGGAGGCCGATTCTTCTTTATCGTTGGAGAAGCTCAGCGTCTGCTTGCTATAACCCCAGTCGATCTCCGCCTCGTAGTTATCATCCGAGGAGTCAAAGCCGGCTTTGTTGGCGGCTGTAAGGGCGGCATCGATGTCCCCGTTGGTAATGGAGAAACGCTTTTTATAGGTTAATTCGTATTTCTTCTTGTCTTCCTTCTTACGGAACCGTACATTCCAGCCCGATTCATTCAGATCCAGCGCATCCGTATCAAAATATTCGACCAATTGTTTCTCAGCAGGGTCATCAACATCAAATGCGCTCGTGACGGAGCTTTGCAGCAAGCCGTTGCTGTTTAACACCTTGCTGGCGTCCAGCAGGAACTTCACTTCATAAGAAGGGACAGCATTGGAGGCAGCCTTCACATTTGGCGTTCCACTCCACCCTGTCAGCAGAACAGCAGCAGCTAAGGACAGAGCTGTAACGGATTTGGCGATTTTGACTTGAAAATTCATTTCTTCACTCCTTCAAAATGGTTTGGATTCCTTACAGGTCCACTTTAAAGGGGGTGTATCAAAGGGATGTCAAAGCTGCTCTGCCGGCTGGTAAAAAAATCAAATAAATTCTTGAGGTTCCCCAAGATTTATTGTTGGACAGGCTTCAAGCATGTTATGAAATGTTCAGTAAACTTGCTCAGAAGAGCAGACCGGTGACGATTCTTATTCGTGACCATATAAATATGGCGTTTAAATTGCTTCCCGGGGATGCTTCTCATTTGCAGCAGTCCCTGCTTCACTTCAGCCTCGACGGCCATACGGGAAACAAAGGAGACATGTTCACCCAGGATAATGGCTTGTTTGATCGCTTCCAGCGAATCGAACTCCAGATAAGAGGGAAGGCGGCGGCGATTGCTTTCCAGCCATTTCTCCGTCAGGCGGCGGGTGCTGGATTCTGTGCCATGAAGGACAAAAGATGAAGAAGCAATCTGCTCGGCGGTAGGCTCCGGATCAGCGGCCAAGATGTGATCAGGAGAGAAGATCAGAACAAGGTCGTCCTCGCAAATCGTCTCCGTTTGCAGCTCGGGCGATATAAAAGATTCACTTGAGATGATGCCCAGGTCGATGCTGTGTTTCTCCAGCATGTCGCGGATAACCGGAGCTGTCTTCACCGATAAGGAGACATGGATGCCCGGATATTCTTTGGAGAAACGGTGCAGCACCTCGGGCAGCAGGTAAGTAGCCGGCACATAGCTGGCCCCGATACGCAGGCTTCCGCTGCGGAGGGCATCAAATTCCGTCACCGCCCGCTGGGCCTCAGCGGCCAGAGCGCCGATCTTTACGGCATAATGGTGCAGGGCGTAACCTGCGTCGGTCAATATGATTTTGCCCATACGGGTATCGAACAGCTTGACGCCGAAATCCCGCTCCATGTTTTTCATGTGAAAAGTAACGGTCGGCTGTTTGAGCTCCAGAATTTCAGCAACTGTGGTGATTTTGTTGTGTTTCTCCAGCAGCTCTACGATACGGAGCTTTAATAGATTCAAATTCATCATTCCCATAGATTCTCCTCATGTCCCTTCTGGACGCTAAAAAACATCCCTATATATAGATTAAATCTATGAATATTAAAACAATTCATTGAAACAATTAATTTTGCTTTAACTTTGTAATAACACAGGGTTTGAATTCGCCCAGTAGACTAGTAATTGTAAGCAGCACGCTGTTTACCAGTTAACTGAAGCAAGGAAGGTAATGTCATGGATTTATATATAAGGGGGCTGGGAAAATCATTCGGCGGCATTACGGCGCTGCATCCCACCGATCTGACAGTCAAACAAGGCAAATTCACAACGCTGCTCGGCCCGTCCGGCTGCGGCAAAACGACGCTGCTGCGGATGATCGCCGGTCTGGAAACACCGGATCAAGGCGCCATCTCCTTCGGTGACGAGGTGCTGTTTGCCGGACCCGGATTAAAGGAAACGCCGCCGCATAAGCGCGGATTTGGCATGGTGTTCCAGGACTTTGCGCTTTGGCCGCATATGACTGTATTTGAAAATGTCGCCTTCGGCCTGCGGACAAGCCGCAGGACCAAGGAGCTCCGCGAAACGGTCATGGAGGCGCTGGAGAAGGTCAAGCTCGGCGGTATGGAGCATCGTTATCCGCACCAGCTGTCCGGCGGACAGCAGCAGCGGGTTGCTTTTGCCCGGGCGGCTGCGGTTAAACCACGCCTCGTGTTGTTCGATGAGCCGCTGAGTGCGCTGGATGCCGTGCTGCGCGAAGAAATGCGCGTCGAAATGATCTCGCTGGTGCGGGATATGGGGCTTACCGCTTTGTACGTCACGCATGACCAGATTGAAGCGATGTCCATGTCCGATGAGATCGTAGTGATGCAGGGAGGGCATATTCTGCAGTCCGGAACGCCGGAGGCGGTTTACGGCCGGCCGGTTGACCCATTTGTGGCCCGTTTCATCGGCAAGTCTAACTGGCTGGACCGGGAGAGCGCGGGGAGCGCAGACAGGGCCGGCTTGCCGCCAGGCTCGGAGGAGGTCGCTGCCGCTGCCGAGCCTGCTGCAAGTGAGCCTGCTGCGGGTATGTTCAGGCCGGAGCATCTCGGGTTAGAGCCGATTGAGGGCGAGTCTTATAAGATTTTTGAGGTGGAAGTGCTGCATGTAAGTTATATGGGAGACCGGTATGAACTGCATATCCGGGCAGCAGGGAAGCAGGAGGTATGGACCGCTTACCATCATAGCCGGGTTACCGAAGGCAGCCGCCTGACCGTTTATCTCCCGGAGAGCCGCATCATCGGTTTTGCTTGACCAGCTGGAATTGGGGAATCGCAAGGACCAGAAATCGCCGGCACAGCCGGGATTCTGAAGTAAACTTAGGGGGAATGAAACGATGTTGAATACGACACAAACCAGAACTACATTCAAATGGGGAAAAGGTGCCGCACTGGCACTTGCGCTGACCTTCGGGATGGCTTTGGCGGGCTGCGGAAACAACGCGGGATCTAATGCAGCAGCTAACGCGGCGGCAGCTTCAAACGGAGGCAATAACGCCTCTTCGAACACAGCGGCGGCCTCCGCTTCGGCTTCAACGGATACGGATAGCAGCAGCAATACGACAGCAGCATCCACGGACAAGAAACTTACCGTATACAGCGCAGGTCCGGAAGGTTTGGCTACCAAACTGATCGAAGGCTACGAAGCGAAAACGGGTGTCAAAGTGGAAATGTTCCAGGGAACCACCGGTAAAATTCTGGCCCGTATGGAAGCCGAGAAATCCAATCCGGTTGCCGACGTTGTTATTCTGGCTTCGCTTCCTTCCGCTCAAGGCCTGAAAGACGAAGGATTAACGCTGCCTTACCCGGAAGCTGTCAATGCAGATAAGCTGAACCCGGATTGGTCGGATGCGGATGGCAACTATTTCAGCACAAGCGCGTCGGCACTTGGGATTGCTTATAATACCAAGCTGGTGAAGACGCCGCCAACCTCCTGGGAGGATCTTACGAAACCCGAATTTAAAGACCAGGTCAACATTCCCGATCCTTCGCTGTCCGGTTCCGCACTCGACTTTATGACCGGTTACCTGAGCGTTAAAGGAGACAGCGGCTGGTCTTTGTTCGAGAACTTCAAGAAAAATGGCGTAGCCATGGCCGGCGCCAACCAAGAAGCTTTGGATCCGGTAATTACAGGAGCTAAAGGTGTCGTAGCCGCTGCCGTTGACTATATGACTTACTCTTCCAAAGCTAAAGGCGAACCGGTCGATATCGTTTATCCGAAAGACGGAACGGTAATTAGCCCTCGTCCGGCAGCCATCCTGAAATCAACTCAGCACGAAGCCAACGCCAAAGCGTTTATCGACTATCTGCTGTCCGACGAAGCGCAAAAGATGGTCACCGACGCTTATCTGCTGCCAGGACGTACAGACATTAAAGCGGACAACCGCGCCAATCTGGATGAAATTCCTCAATTCAAGGTCGATTGGGACTATATGAACAAAAACGGCGCAGACATTACTGAAAAATTCACGCAAATGTTTAAATAAGATGATAAAGTCCTTGTCTTTAAAATCCTTCCGCGCTTGGTCGATTGTCCTGGCCTTGCTGGTACTTACAGTTTTGATCGTTGTGCCGCTGATTGAAATTTTTATTCAAAGTGTGTATCGGGACGGGGAGCTGCAGTGGTCAGCTCCTTTCCGCACGCTGGCTAATTCCGGACTCGTTCAGGTCATGCTCGGCTCCGTCTGGCTTGGGATCTGCGTCATTGCCGGTACAACGGTACTGGCTTTGCCGCTGGCCTGGGTGATGACGAACACGCGGATCGGCCGCTGGAAGTGGCTGGACGTCGTGCTGCTGATTCCTTTCATGACCCCGCCTTATATCGGGTCTATGGGCTGGATCCTTTTTATGCAGAAGAACGGCTACCTGGAGCAGCTCATCCCGGCGATGTCGCATATCACGCCTTATTTCTTCACGTTTGGCGGCATGATGCTGATTATGAGTCTGCATCTTTTTCCCTTCCTTTATCTGCTGCTGCGCGGTGCGCTTGAGCGGATCGGGGGCAGCATGGAGGAAGCCGGGGCTGTCATGGGAGCGCCTTTCTTGTACCGGTTCCGCCGGATTGTGGCTCCGCTGCTGCTGTCCGCGTACGGCATGGGCGCCATGCTGATCTTTGTTAAGACAATCGCCGAATTCGGCACGCCCGCTACCTTTGGAAAAAGAATCGGATACGAGGTCATGACCTCGGAAATCCATAAATATATCTCCAGCTGGCCGATTGACTTCGGCAAAGCGACGACCTTGTCTTCGCTGCTGCTGACGGCCTGCCTTTTGATGTGGTACGTGCAGTCCGTGCTCAGCCGCCGCTTTACTTACAGCCTGGTAGGGGGAAAAGGCAGCCGCCGCAGCGCCTTGAAGCAAAAAGGCCTGGCGGTTTGGCTCAGCGCTATTTTTGTGTTTTTGCTGCTTGTCATTTCGATCGGTGTGCCTTATTTCTCCATCCTGGCCGCTTCGACCATGAAGCTCCGCGGCGTGGGCCTGGCCTGGAACAACTGGACGCTTGATTATTATAAGCAGCTGCTTACCTGGGGCACGCCAAGCATGGAGGCGCTGATGTCGAGCATCTGGATTTCGCTGGCAGCTTCCACGGTAGCCGTTGTACTCGGCACCTGGTTTGCGCTGGTCATTCAGCGTTCCCGCAGCCTCAGCCAGCGGTCGGTGGACCTCTTCAGCCTGCTGCCCAATACCGTCCCGGGCATCGTCATGGTCGTGGGACTGATCCTGCTCTGGAACGCGCCTTGGATGCCGGTTCACCTTTACAACACATACGGCATGGTGATCCTGACCTACGTAATTTTGTTTGTACCTTATACCGTTCAATACGTCAAAAGCGCAGCCGGCCAAATTGATGGTTCGTTATTTCAGGCGGGCCAGGTGTTTGGCGGACGTTCCTTTTATATTTTCAGGCGGGTGATGCTGCCCTTGATCATTCCGGGGATGCTTTCCGGCTGGATGATGACCTTTACGATTGCGTCGCGGGAGCTGGTGGGCTCGCTGCTGATTCTGCCGCCTTCGGTTCAAACCTCGGCGACCTATATTTACGCTCAATTTGAACAAGGGCAGGTATCGCTCGGCATGGCGATGGCTGTTGTATCGGTGGGCTTCACTACCTTGATGCTTCTAATTATCGAGAGCCTGGGCTCCAGAAGAAAGTGGAATGCATAATGATGAAACTGCATATTTGGGGAGGGGCGGGCGAACACGGCCGCTCCTGTTATTTAATCGCCGGTGAAAGGCACCAGATTCTGCTGGACTGCGGTGTGAAAAAAGAAGACGAAGGCCAGTATCCGCTCCTTGATCCCGAAATCATCCCGCAGCTGACGGCGGTATTTCTGTCGCATGCTCACGAGGATCACTCGATGGCGCTTCCGTTATTATATAAATACGGCTACAAGGGAGACATCTGGACGACGAAAGCTACCGTAGAGCAGTTGAGCAGCTACTTTGCCAGCTGGCGCCGCTATGTGAAGGAACGGGGGGCAGAACTGCCTTATACGGAAGAACAAATCGCCGCGTTGAGCTTTCGTGATCTGGAAGATCTGGCCCCTGCCTTGCAGTGGGCGGATCTGGATCTGGACGAGGAGCAGAAACTGGATCTGGAATCGGATTCCGACTCCGACTTGGACAGCGTTGGAGCCGCTGCCCCCAACCTTCCAAGAATTCGCTTGAAGTGGGGGAGAAGCGGCCATCTGGCCG
Source organism: Paenibacillus physcomitrellae (assembly GCF_002240225.1). Lineage (NCBI taxonomy): Bacteria > Bacillati > Bacillota > Bacilli > Caryophanales > Paenibacillaceae > Paenibacillus > Paenibacillus physcomitrellae. Next base: position 3,126,781 of record NZ_CP022584.1, read on the forward strand.
GATCTGTCTGGCTGCGGCTGGAGGTTGAGGGCCGGAGGATTTTTTTCTCGGGGGATTACAGCCGGGAGTCGCTCCTGCTTGCTGCCGATTCGCCGCTGGAGGGTGAAGCGGGGGAGGGCGGAAGCCCTTTTTCAAAGGGAGCCGTACACCGTGTACACAACCAAGCCGCCGATCAGGCCAAGCCGTCCGGTTATGCGGCCGATTTGGTTATCATGGATAACGCCTACGGCAGCGATGAGGAGCCGCAGGAGACCAAGCTGCGAGAGCTTGAGCGAGCTGTCCGAAACACCCTGGAATCAGGCGGGCATGTGCTGCTGCCGGTTCCCGTATATGGGCGGGGTCAGGATTTGCTGGTCTGGGCCAGCGAGCGGTTAGGGACTTACAATCTTATCGTGGAAGAAAAAATCTGGAACGGCCTGCAGCGTTTGCTGGAGCAGCCGGTCTGGCTGCAGACAAAAGGGCGTGAACGGATCCAGCAGGCTATTAACAGCAGCGCAGGCCGGGTTATTTTACCCCATAATGATGAGGAACGTTTAGAAGCTTTGAACGAAAAGGGGCCTTCTGTAATTTTCACTGCCGACGGAATGATGGAGTCTCCACGGGCCCGCTGGTATTTCAAGTATTTGGCGGATCATGTCCGGAATACGGTGATCATTACAGGACATGCAGCCCGGCATACCTTTGCCCAAAATATACTGGAGGGGGGTATGGAGGAGGCGCGATGCAAATTTTTTAATATCCGTTATAAGGTCCATCAGGGGTTATCCGATGTAAGAGAGATGCTCCGTGAGGTACCGGCGGAACAGACCGTGCTGGTCCATGCCTCCAAGCCCAAAACCGATGAAGTATGCGAGGTTCTTGCGGGAGAGGGTTATCGACGAATCCATTCGCTGAAGCCTGGAGCAGAACTGATGTTTTAAAGAGGACTGAGTTTGGGCTACCATTAAAATGATAAAATGTACGGTAAAATAGAAATGTACAGTGAGATAGAATTACAAAAAGCCGCGTTCTCACGCGGCTTTTTGGTATGGCGTGAAACTTGATGCTAATGCGGGGATAGAACTTCGAAACGTTTATTTTCCTATAGAATCCGTCCGCCGACGGACAGCCTCATAGCCGTGCCCGGTTAATCGTTCAGGCGGGAACATCTGCCGGAGAGACAAAATAATAACCGTAGCCGCTGCCGCTTTAATCATGTCGCCCGGAATATACGGGTACATTCCGGCCACGATCGCTTTGGATAAGGTAAAACCGGCCACATGCCCGAGCCAGAGTACGCCGGTTACATACAAAAGAAACGAACCTAAGCACATGATCAGAAATATAAATAATCTTTGCAGCCAGGCGTTTCCCTTTACCTTACGCACCAGCAGGCCGATAATCAGCGCTGCAAAAGGCCACATGACCACGTACCCTCCTGTTGGACCCAGCAGGACAGCGAAACCGCCTTTACCCTGAAGCAGCGGGAATCCGACTGCAGTCAATACAACAACGATCATGATGCTGAAGAATCCGTACCGCGGGCCGAGCAGACCTCCGGCAAGCAAAACGGCCAAGGTTTGAAGCGTAATCGGCACAGGTGTAAAGCCGAGCGGGATGCTGACATAACCAAATACCACGATAAGCGCGGCGAATAAAGCGCTGAAGGCCACCCCTCTTAAAGATAATGCTGCAGACAATTGTCACATCTCCTTTATTATGCTAGAGTAGTTATCAAATCTTATTGTCAACTTAAACTATAATTAAAGGTTAACAATTCGCATTGTAGCATGCTTGTAAAGGAAATGGTAGATCAATTATGAATTTTCCGACGATCATTTTTAAATTGGAACAGGTTACCGTTGATTATGTGAGCGATACATCAGGAAAACCAGCCCTGAACGAAGTGTCTTTTGAAATCCCCCAAGGTTCTTGGACAGCTGTGATTGGTGACAATGGCAGTGGGAAAAGCACGTTATCCAAAGTGTTATCCGGGTTTATTCCGGTATCCGGGGGACGAAGGGTCCTTGCAGAAGGGCATACGGCATACGCGGTGCTGCAAAATCCGGAGACCCAATTGCTCGGGGAAACGGTCGATGAAGAATTGCAGTTAAGTCTGCACGGTCTTACAGATATGGACGCCCTTGAGAAGGAGAACCGAATGCGGGAGCTGCTGGACGAGGTCGGTTTGTCGATTCCGCTGGATAGGCCGGTTAAGCATTTGTCGGGCGGACAGAAGCAGCTTCTGAACCTCGCATGCTGCCTGGGGGCAGGGGCGGACTCGATTCTGTTCGACGAAGCGACCTCCATGCTAGACCCCGGCTCCAGGAAATCCGTGCTGGAGGCTGCCGACAGACTCCACCGTCTTGGAACAACCATCTTGTGGGTCACGCACCGCACGGAGGAGCTGTGTTTTGCTGATCGAATCCTGCTGCTAGAACAAGGCCAGGTCAGCTTCGACGGGACGACGGAGCAGTTTTTCTACGGCCAGCAGGATCAGGAGGAAGGAGGGTACAATCCCGGAGTGCCAAGCCCTTGTGAGCGGTTCGGTTATGAGCCGCCATATGTCGTGCAGACAGTCCGGAGTCTGCATAAGCGCGGGTATATGCCACAGGCTCGGCCCCTGTTTCCGGCGCAATTGAGCGAGGCGGTGAAACGATGCCAATTACAATAAAAGATGTGGCCGTATACGCTGACCGGCAGCGTTCGCATGCTCTATTAAGAGATATCGATTGCGTCTTTCCAGACGACCGCTCTTTAACTCTGATCATTGGAAAATCCGGCTCCGGCAAGACGACCCTGCTGCGTACAATGGCCGGGTTAATGCCGATCGGCAGCGGGAATGTCTATTACGATGAGCTCCCTTTGTGGAACAACAGACGGCTGAATCGTGCGGCTTTACTGCGCAGTTCCGTTGCCTTCCAATTCCCTGAGCATCAGCTGTTTGCCCGTACGGTACAGGGGGAATTTGACTACTCCCTTCGTCCATACCGTCTCCCGAGGCCGGACAAACAGCGCCGCATTTCCGCTGCGCTGGACGGTCAACACCTGCCTGCCGAGTTTCTTGCCCGCGCTCCTTTCACATTAAGCGGAGGACAGAAGCGGCGGGTCGCGCTGGCCAGCGTCATGGCAACAGAAGCGCCTTGGCTGTTGCTGGACGAGCCGTCAGCCGGGCTGGATGCCAAATCGGTCCTCCGGCTTAAACAAGAGCTTGTTCAATGGAAGGAACGCGCCGGCATCGTCCTCGTTACTCATGAGATGGATACCTTTCTGTCCATAGCCGACCGGGTGCTTATTCTCGATCAAGGGCAATTAATAGCTGATCTAAAGCCGGAGGAGCTTGCCGCGAATCCGCAGGTGCTCCTTGAGACGGGCATTGGCTTGACAAGCCACATGGAGCTTGCGCAGTCGCTTAGGGAGGCAGGCCTTCCTGTCCCGGAAGACGCCGTCACTCCGGAGCAGATGGCAGACGTGATTGAACGGGAGCTGCGGGGGGAGGGGCTATCGACGGACCCGGAATCTCCGCCCGCGCCGGCCGCCTTTCCAGCCCTGCACAAGCCTCATAAGCTGAACAAGCATACTTCTACTTCGGAAGATAAGGCAGGAAACGGCATCATGGCCAAACGGCACAAGAAAGGCTTGTACAGCATGGACGCGAGGCTCAAATGGCTGGTTTATATGCTCATTTCGGCTGGCATCATCCTGCAGTCTAGATGGGCTGGCACAGGAATCGCTTTTTTATGTGCGGTTTTTTGTATGTATTTTCTGATGCCTGAGGATCGCCGCAAGCTGCTCCGTATGTCCAAACCGCTTTTATGGCTTATGGCTGTCACCGTACTTATTGCGGGGGTTCAGCTTCATGGGGGGCAAGGAACCGGAGGGAGGGGCGGCATCGGCTTTTCCTTTGTATCCGCAGGTGATACGTTCCGGAGGCTGCTTTTATTTTTCGAAGTGACGATCGTCGCTTTGATCTTTACGCTCTCCACCAGTACCTCCGCTATGAAGCAAGGGCTGGCGATTTCGCTGCGCCCGCTCAAACGGGTCGGGGTTCCGGTCGATATGCTGGCCTTGTCCGCTTCGCTCGTGCTGCGGTTTATTCCGCTTATTATCGAGGAGGCGGACCGGTTCTCCACTATCGCAAGAGCTCGCGGCAAACGGACGAGCCGGGGAGGGAACCTGGACGTTCGGGATATTCCCGCGTTTGTGATCCCGCTGTTAATTGCTCTGTTCCAAGCTGTTGAGGAATGGATTCTGGCGATGGAGATCAAGGGGGCCGCTCTCCTGGAGCTGCAACCAGCATCTTTGGGCCGCGATAAACGCTGGGAAAAGCTGGCACTGATCACTGGGATTACGATTTTTGCGCTGCTTTTTCTAATCCGAATCTATGATATATAAGGAAAAAGGGGGCAGTAAGAATGGAAATTCGGCTGCGCGGACATCACCTGCTTTGTCTGGCCGGATACCGGGGAATGGGCTACTCCCCTGATTTTACAAGGAATATGACCGCTCTATACGAACGTCTGCGAAATTCTCCTTCTTCGTTGGTGACGTTAGTGGAAGGTCCTGATGACCTTTGCCGCTGTTATCCTGAGGACAAACCCAACCATTGCAGGGAGGGGAGGGTATACGACCGGGATCAGGCCGTTTTGACTCGGCTGGGTTTCACACCGGGGGCACGCATTGCCTGGCAGGAGGTGATGCAGAGGATGCAATTGTCGGTGACGCCGGAGGATATTCCGCAGCTTTGCACGTCCTGTCCGTGGCGTTCGTATGGCGTATGCGAAGAAGGGGTGGCGCGGATCGCGTCCGGCCAGGGGCTCGCCCCATTGCCTGACAACATTAAGACGTAAATATGCCGATAAATAAAAACAGGACCCTGAAGGGTCCTGCGGACGGCGCCTGCTGATGGAAATTCTATTCTCACAAAAAGGAACAGGATGCAAACTGCCCGATAAAGCAGTCCTGCCGTAAAGCCAAAACTTTGCGGTTTATCCTCTATATCCAAGCTTTGTGGCTAGACTCCTAACAGTTCATGAAAAGCGACTTGATCCAACGGAACCACACCTCTCTTGTTAAGCGCCGTCTGAAGTTTAGAATAACCCGGAGATGCCGATCCTATTCACTGGGGCAGAAAAAAATTAGTGAACCAGCGCTTTCTCGGCCTTTTTCCACTTGCGGTTCTTGTTGGTGGTATCCGGGAAGGTATCGCCCTTCTTCAGCGTGACCCGTTTCGGATTCTGAATCTGCGTGTGGAAGCTTCGCGCTTCGCCCACCTCGGTGTAAATGCCGTCGTTCGGCGCTTTGTCGCCGGGTTCAAATTCGGTGCGTTCGCCCATCGTTATCGTCTCCTTTAACAATAAGGTTGAGTTGCCGTTATAGTGTGTTCAGAATAAAGGAAGTCCATGACCGGACAAAAATGTAAACTTGCAAGGCGGGCTCTAATTTGTTATATTATTATAGTTCGAGATTATGCTCGTTCCTTGCTCCTAACAGCAAACCTGATTAGGGGCCTTAGTCCAAGAGGAGGTGAAACAAATGCGCAAATACGAAGTAATGTACATTATTCGTCCAGACGTTGAGCAGGAAGCTGTTCAAGCTGCTGTGGAGAAATTCCAAGGCATCATCCAAAACGGTGGCGAAATTACAAAACACGATGTTATGGGTAAACGCCGTCTTGCGTATGAGATCAACAAGTTCCGTGATGGAGTATATGTATTGGTAAACTTTACTGCTACTCCAGACGTTGTCAACGAGCTTGAGCGGATCATGAAGATCTCTGACGAAGTTATTCGTTACCTGATCACTAAAGACGTTGCTTAATAACGTTTTGTAATAGGACTACCCAAAGGAGGGACCTGGATGTTGAACCGTGTCATTCTGATCGGCCGGCTTACCCGGGATCCGGAGCTGCGTTATACGCCATCCGGCGTTGCGGTAACTCAGTTTACCATCGCAGTGGACAGACCTTTTACGTCGCAAGGCGGAGAAAGAGAAGCGGATTTCATACCGGTCGTAACGTGGAGACAGCTTGCTGAAACTTGTGCGAACTACCTGCGCAAAGGGCGTCTGACTGCTGTAGAAGGGCGCATTCAAGTACGTAACTATGAGAATAACGAAGGCAAACGTGTTTACGTCACTGAAGTTATTGCTGATAATGTTCGTTTCTTGGAGTCGAGCCGTGAAGGCGGATCAGGTAATGGTGGTGGCGCGCCGCGGGAAGAAGCCCCTTATAGTGGCGGCGGAAACCGCAGCACGGGCAATAACAGCGGCGGTTACTCGCGCGGCAATCAGGATCCATTTTCCGACGACGGGAAGCCGATTGATATTTCGGATGATGATTTACCATTTTAACTTGGAAAGGACTGAATAGGACATGGCTTTCAAACAAAGAGAAGGCGGAGACAACGACAAAAGACCAGCTCGCCGCGGCGGCCGCAACAAACGTCGTAAAGTGTGCTACTTCACTGTGAACAAAATTACTCACATTGACTATAAAGATACTGAGCTGTTGAAGAAATTCATCAGCGAGCGCGGCAAAATCTTGCCACGTCGTGTAACTGGCACGAGCGCGAAATATCAACGCCTTTTGACAATCGCTGTTAAGCGTTCCCGTCAAATCGCATTGCTTCCTTACACTACTGAGTAATTCTTGTAGGAAGATAGAAGACATCCCTGTCATCGTTGATGATGGGGGTGTCTTTTTTTGTGCAGTTATTTAAGATAAAGCAAAGTAAAATAAAGGTGTTGGTTAAATCCGATTCTTCCTGAGAGTCTGAGAGGTCTGAAGAGATGTAAGGTTTCCTTCCGGATATGTCTATATTTAGACGCTTCATAGAGAAAACGTGTTAAATGTCCTCATATGGTGGACATTGTGATATACATGAAGGACGTATGAAACTAACAAGAAATGCATGGATATAAAGTAAAATTGCCAATTATAATGCATTATTATTCATAAAATATGATATTTAATTATATCTGCAGTTCTGGACAGAAGGACAAATTCTCTTAAAAGTATCAATAAAATCAATGGAATCAAGCTAGCTTAAAAAAAAGTTGATCAAGCGATCAAATTTTTTTTTGTTAAAACTGAATAAAATAGCTTGGAATTTTGGTAACATTCATGTATATTAATTACTAAATCCGAACAATCACATGGTCAATTAGCTGGATTTTAAGCACTTAACAGGTTTAAGTTAGCTTGATGAGATTTTCGGTATCTTAGATTATTGACCTATGGTTATTTATTCAATTATCGCTAGGAAAGCAGCAATAAGTCTCTTGATCCAGGTTATCAAACCAAATAAACCCAAGTAAAGAAATAGGTTTAGTTGTGTAAAGATAACTTACATTAATCCGCGAGTTCTGCTCGTTGGCCCCACTTGGATATATTATTTTCATAATATATTTTCAAAGACAAAAGCTTTTATTCGAAAGAGGAGGATCATGAATGACAAAGAAATGGAGCTTACTGGTTGGTCTGGTATTAGCAACATCAATGGTGCTCTCGGCATGCGGCGGAAGTAATAACAATGCAGCTCCGAGCAATGCACCGGCTTCGGCAAATGCAAGCAACGCAGGGGAAAGTACAGAAGCAAGTGCAAGCAACGATTCTAATGATGCTGCCGGTAACGCAAACGGCATAATCAAAGCCTCCGATATGTCGCTGCTTCCAGCAAATGCGGCAGCCCGCAAAGACACGTTGGTTGTAGGGATGGTCGCTCCACAAGGGATCTTTAACCCTCTCTTCTCTTCTACGGTTTATGACAACTATGTAAATGACGTAATTTTCGATACGTTCATTACAGTGAAAGCAGACGGCAGTTACGAAAACAGCCTGGCTGACTCTGTAGAAATTACTAATGATAATAAAACTTACACGTATCACTTGAAACAAGGTGTGAAATATACAGATGGCACGCCTGTAACCGTTAAAGACTACTATTTTGCATTGAAAGTGATGCTGGACCCTACCTATGACGGTGAATCGGATTTGACGCTGGCTAACATTGTAGGAACCAAAGAATATAAAGAAGGCTCCGCTACAGAGATCTCTGGCGTAAAAATTATCGACGATAACACGATTCAAATCGATGTAACCGATTATGACGCCTTGACTCAAGTTTATCTGGGTACAATTCCTTTCGTTTCTGAAGCTTATTATGGCAAAGGCTTCAAGAAAGGCAGCCTGGATTCCATTAAATCCTTGAACTCGAAACCACTGGGTAGCGGCCCATACGTATTGAGCAGTTACAAAGCGGGCCAAGAAGTTGACTTTACAGCTAATGCTGATTACTTCAAAGGCGCTCCAAAAATTCCGAACCTGATCTACAGAGTAACTACCGAAGGTACTAACCTTGCTTTGATTCAATCCGGTGAAACGGATATGGACAACATCACGGTATCACCGGACAACATTGAGGAACTTGAAGCTATGGGTTTTGTTGATGTAAATATCCTGCCTAACAACGGCTACGGCTACATCGGTATGAACCTTAAAGAAGACAAGTTCGCGGACCAAAAGGTTCGTCAAGCCTTGACTTACGGCTTGAACCGTAAAGACATCGTAGAAAGTGTCTACGGCGATTATGCGAATGTCATTGATATTCCAGAATCTAAAGTATCTTGGGCTTATACAGACGAGAACATCACTCACTACGATTTCGATCCAGAGAAAGCTAAACAATTGCTGGACGAAGCTGGATGGAAAGTAGGTTCCGACGGTATTCGTGAAAAAGACGGCAAGAAGTTTGAAATTAACTTCTCGGCAACTGCGGATAACCCAGTCGTAGACGCACTTCTGCCGATCATGACTCAAAACTATAAAGATTTGGGTATCAACTTGAAAGCTGAAACGCTGGACTTCAATGCCATCATGGACAAAGCAGACAAAGGCGACTTCGATATGTACTTTGCAGCATGGGGCTTGACTCCGGACCCTGACAATACCGTTTATATCACAAATGGTGCACAGAACCGTTTCGGATACTCCAATGCTACCGTTGATGAGCTGATGGCTAAAGGCAGAAAAGAGCTGGACCTTGAGAAACGTAAAGAAATCTACAAACAAATGTATCAAGAGCTGAACAAAGATGTTCCTGCCATCCTGATGTATCAAAGAACAAACATGTATGGCATCAGCGGCCGTGTAAGCGGATTTGACCTTTCGCCGTATAAAGATTTCGATTTGAGCTTGTATCAAGCAGAGCTTCAACAATAAAACATCACAAGGATATGCTCAGCTCCATTAGGAGCTGGGCATATCGATTTATAAGCCAGGAGGAATTAAAATGAGGCAGTATATCATCCGGCGTCTTCTGCAGTTGATTCCTACGCTGATTGGGATCTCAATTATTGTGTTTGCGATTTCGGCAATGGTTCCGGGGGATTTCATTACGGCGAAGAACAATCCGAATATGACCGCAGAGAAAGCAGAGGATCTCAGGCACATTTATGGTCTGGATAAACCGGAATACCAGCGATATTTTATTTGGGCAGGCAACATGCTTAAAGGAAATATGGGGGACTCTCTGCAGCATAAGATGCCTGTAACCTCGGTCATCAACACTTATGTCTGGAACTCCTTTATTATTGCTTTCGCAACCTTGATCTTAAGCTGGATTATTGCAGTGATTACCGGGGTATTCTCGGCCAAATTTCAGTATTCCTTTTTTGATAGGATAGTCACACTGATCGTATTCTTATGTATGTCACTTCCTTCGTTCTTTATAGGTCTCTTATTAATTAAACTATTTGCACTGGATTGGAAGTTATTCCCGGTAGCTGGTATGACCACAGCCGGACTGAATGCTGGCGGATGGGCTTATATCAAAGATGTAGCTTATCATATGTTCCTGCCGACAGTTGTATTAACCATGCTTAGTACAGGCAGCCTTACCCGATATTTCCGGGCGGGCATGCTTGAGGTAATCCGTCAGGATTATATCCGGACAGCACGAGCAAAAGGACTTAAAGAGGTTACGGTTATCTTCAAACATGCGCTTCGAAATGCATTGCTGCCTGCCATCACATTGCTTGGTTTTGAATTACCGGCTTTGTTCAGCGGTGCGATGATTCTGGAGAAGGTTTTTGTTTGGCCGGGTATCGGGCAAGTTTACCTAGAATCCATTAATATGCGGGATTATCCGTTTATGTTAGGTTTTACGATCTTTTTGTCCGTATTAACACTCCTGGGTAATCTGCTTGCCGATGTTCTCTACGGAATTGCAGATCCAAGAATTCGCTTAAAGTAGGAGGAGGTCCAGATGTCCTTGGAGGCAACATCAGTAGATATGAATACTCAAGTACCAGCGAAACCAGTTAAAGCCGATTCTCCGTGGAGAATTGCGGTTCGTCGATTTATCCGAAACAAACTGGCTTTTGCCGGACTTATCATTGTTATATTAATGTTTTTGATCTGTTTCTTAGGCCCACTATTTTCGCCCTACAATTTGTACGATTATAAATTAACGGATAAGAATTTGGCACCAAATGCCGCTCACTGGTTTGGGACAGATAAACTGGGAAGGGATATTTTATTGCGAACCATGCTCTCCGGCCGGATTTCCTTAACGGTAGGGTTGGTTGCAACGATCATTACGGTTTTGGTGGGAGCTACGCTTGGTGCGGTGGCAGGTTTCTATAGAGGTTTTGTAGACACCTTCATCATGCGTATTGCGGATATTTTCTCTTCGATTCCGAGCGTGCCTATTTTAATTATTTTCGGTACGGTTCTGTCGGACTTGAAGGTAGACCCCGCTAACCGGATCTATTTCCTGATGTTAAGCATAGGCATTTTGAGCTGGATGGGTCTTGCGCGGCTTGTTCGGGGACAAATCCTAACGCTTCGGGAACAGGAATTTATGGTGGCGACGGATGCATTGGGGCTTAAAGATAACCGTAAAATTTTCCGTCATCTTCTGCCGAACACGATTCCGATTATTATCGTTTCTGCAACTTTGAGTGTAGCGGGCGCGATTCTTGCCGAATCTGCACTAAGTTTCTTGGGGATCGGTGTTATCCCTCCAACGCCATCATGGGGCAACATGATCTCTGCGGCTAACAATCTGATTGATTTCCGTAAGAGACCTTGGCTGTGGATTCCGCCGGGCATGTGTATCCTGATCACAGTAACAGCGGTCAATCTGATTGGTGACGCCCTCCGTGATGCCCTTGACCCTAAAATGAAAAAGTAGGAGATACGATCTATGGCTAAACAAATGGTGGATACCAAGACACTTGTCGAATTTAAAAATTTGAAAACCCACTTTCATACATCGGCCGGCGTCGTAAAGGCGGTTGATGATGTAAGCTTTAGCATAAGAGAAGGCGAAACCCTCTGCGTAGTAGGGGAATCGGGCTGCGGTAAAAGCGTTACAGCGATGTCTTTGATGAGACTGATTGAGACGCCTCCGGGAGAGATTGCCGGCGGAGAGATTTTGTTTGAAGGCACTGATTTGCTGAAGCTCAGCAAAAGAGAAATGAGCCGGCTTCGCGGCAATGAGATCGCGATGATCTTCCAGGAGCCGATGTCTTCCTTGAACCCGGTATTAACCATCGGGGAACAAATCTCCGAGCCTTTGCTCATGCACAAGAACATGAACCGCAAAGAGGCCAAACAACGTGCGATCGAACTTATCACGCTTGTAGGGATTCCGCGTGCGGAAGAAATCTTCCATGCTTATCCGCACGAACTGAGCGGCGGCATGCGGCAGCGGATTATGATCGCAATTGCGCTGAGCTGCGATCCCAAGCTGCTGATCGCCGATGAGCCGACAACGGCGCTCGACGTAACGATTCAAGCCCAGATCCTGGACTTGATGCGCGATATCAAAACCAAAGTCAATACGTCCATCATGCTGATTACGCATGACCTCGGGGTCGTAGCCGAGATGGCGGATTTTGTAGTCGTTATGTATGCCGGTAAAGTGATTGAGGAAGCGCCGGTTATCGACTTGTTCAAAGATCCTCAGCATCCTTACACCAAAGGTTTGCTGAAAGCGAAACCCGTTCTGAACCAGAAGCAGGACCGTTTGTATTCGATCCCTGGCCAGGTTCCAAACCCGGTTGAGCTCGGCAACAACTGTCATTTCCATGACCGCTGCGAGTTCTGCATGGAAATTTGCAAAACGAAAGCGCCGCCGCTTCGTACGCACGGCGAAAGCAAACATAAGACAGCGTGCTGGCTGTATGAAGAGGAGGGGAAAGTACAATGACAGAAGCTTTAGTTGAAGTTCAGAATCTTAAAAAGTACTTTCCGATCACCGGAGGTGTACTCTCTCGTACAGTCGGAAATGTTAAGGCGGTTGACGGGGTTACTTTTACGATCAACAAAGGCGAATCCTTTGGTCTTGTAGGCGAGTCGGGCTGCGGAAAAAGCACGATTGGCCGTACGCTGCTTCGCTTGAATGACAAGACGGATGGCAAGGTGCTGTTTAAAGGTCAGGACATTCATCAATTGTCCAAACCAGAGCTTAGATCCTTACGTCCAAAGATGCAAATCGTCTTCCAGGATCCGTTTAGCTCCCTAAACCCTAGAATTAAAATTGGGGAAGCCATTGGGGAAGCGCTGCTGAGCCACGGTTTGGTAGACCGCAAGGATTTGAAGGACCGTGTAATGGAAACTTTGAAAATTTGCGGCCTGGCTACTTATCATTACAACCGTTATCCGCATGAATTCTCCGGCGGTCAGCGTCAGCGGATCGGGATTGCCCGCGCCCTGATTCTTAACCCTGAATTTATTGTGGCTGACGAACCGGTATCGGCGCTTGACGTTTCTATTCAGGCGCAGATTATCAACCTGTTGAGCGATCTCCAGGAAGAGAAGCAGCTGACTTATTTGTTTATTTCTCATGATCTGAGTGTCGTGGAGCACCTATGCAACCGTGTAGGGGTTATGTACTTGGGATCTATGGTAGAAATGGCAAGCAAGGAAGATCTGTTCAGCAATCCGCTGCATCCTTATACGAAAGCTTTGATGTCGGCGATTCCGATTCCGGATCCAACCTTGAAGCGTGAACGCATCGTGCTTCAAGGCGACTTGCCGAGTCCGGCTAATCCGCCGTCCGGCTGTAAATTCCATACCCGCTGCCCGCTGGCGACGGATTTGTGCAAACAGCAGGAGCCGGAGTATCGTGATGTAGGCAACCAGCATTTCGTGGCCTGCCACTACGCTTAACGTTTTAATCTTCAATCATTCGTCATAAATAGAGAGGGGTGCTGGTTCTTTTGCCGTATCCTTCTCTATTTTTTCCTCTTTTTTTATTTCCTCATCCATTGATAGGGGTTACAATGGTAGATAAGTGTGTTTTCCAGACAGAATCGATATAGGTTATAGCTTGGAGGATTTAGGTATGGAACAAAGAAGGAGCACCCGCAGAAAGAAGAAAAAGAGCAGGAGGTTTCTTGCGATTACGCTGTTCGTGCTGATTGTTGCCGGCGGGGGAGCCTATGCATTTCGGGAGAGCCTAGCCTTGGCGGCTTTTGATTTATTCTTGTCAGGCAGCGTAGAGAAGCAGCTTGAGAAGTCATACGCACCTCTAGAGAGTGAGGCACCAACGTCGATTCCGGTTAAAATAGAAAAGAGCGCTCCTTTCACAGCGCTGCTGCTGGGCGTCGATCAAAGGGACGATGAGCCGGCGCGTTCGGATACGATCATCTACAGCGTAGTAAGACCTGAAGACTCCCGTGTGCTTCTTGTATCCATTCCCCGCGACACCTATGTAGATATTATCGGCAAAGGTACACAAGATAAGATCAACCATGCCTATGCGTTTGGCGGCGAGAAGATGGCCAAGGATACGGTACAGCATTTCCTGGGGTACCCGGTTCAATACTATGCGGCCATTAATTTTAACGGGCTTAAAGAGGTTGTTGATGCGCTGGACGGTATTGAGCTGCCAATCACGAAAGATATTGTGAACAAGCAGGCGGATCATGAGAAGTTTACGATTAAGGCCAATCAGCCGATTTATGACGGTGTGGATGCGCTGAATTATGTGCGTTACAGGGAAGACAGTGATTTCGAGCGGACCAAACGGCATCAAATTTTTCTGAACGCCTTTGTAGATCGGGTATTAAATTTAAATCAGGTATCGAAAATCCCGCAGTTAATCGACATTATGGGCAAAAATTTCAAGACGGATATGCCGCCGTCGATGATTATTGATCTGTCGAAGCAGATGCTTACAGGCAGTCATCCGCAGATGAGCAGCTTTACGATCATGGGTGAAGGCAAACGGATCGACAACATTTTCTACGATGTGGTTAACGAGGATGACCTCGCTTTCGCCAAACAAATGATTGAGAATTGGACCGATCCGGATACGACTGTGAATGAGCTGCTGCTGCCGGAAGCGAGAACTCAGAACTGAATGTTTGCTCTGGAGCGCTCATAGATATATAGTGAAATTAGCGATGAAGCAAATGAACTTCGGCAGTCCGGGATCGGCTGCCGATTTTTAGCTAAAGCGCTGAAAGGCAAAATTTTAAATAAAAAGCAAGACGCAAGAGGTTAGGGAGGCACTTCTTTTATGAATATTGCGTTTTTTTTACTTCCAAAAAGCGAAGTAGCTGCAATGACGGAAGATTCTACGCTCAGGCAGACGCTGGAGCGAATGGAACATCACCGCTATACGGCCGTTCCCATCCTTGATAAAGAAGGCGAATACGTAGGAACGGTGACTGAAGGAGATCTGCTCTGGTATATGAAAAATTCGAACGGCCGTGTTCATTTTGAGAACGCTTCGAAGTTTCTGCTCAAAGACGTGCCGCTTCGTGTGCATAATAAACCTGTCCGCATAGACGCGGATATGGAGGATTTGATTAATTTGGCCAAAGTGCAGAACTTTGTCCCTGTCGTGGATGACCGCAACCGGTTCATCGGGATTGTACGCCGCAGCCAGATTATTGAATACTGCGAGAAACTGGTGACCAAGGAATCCCAGTCCCATTGAGCCCAAAGCCTTGAAAATCGTGGTGCTTCCACAAGGCAGGCGACTTCTTAAGCATCCGGTATTTATGTTATAATCGGGAATAAAGCTTGTTCCCGCTGGAGAAAAGGAGCGTTCTCTAACATGCCTAAAGAAATGGATGTTGCCAAACGTGCAAAAGTCATTGAATGGCTGAAGACGGAGGTTGTGGACCACGTATCCCGGTTGTTCAAATCGTTATGGGAAGGAAGCAGTCTGAAAGTGGTGGACAGCTTGGCCAGTCTGGTGGTCAGCTGCTATATTTTGGGCCGCCGGTTGGGGATTTCTTATGGAGACCTCGATGCAAGCATTGTAGAAAAGCTGAAAAAACATAAACAAGAAGGTCACCAGCTGGAGGATTGGTATCAAGATATCTCCGCCCTGGAAGAACATATGCGTAAGAGGTGAACATATTGAAATTGCGCTGGACATCCATCGCTTGGAGCATCGTTTATTTGCTGCTGCTCCTGTCTTTAAAATCTCCATTGATTGTGATTACTTCATTTTTTATGCTGCTGCCGGGTTTGGTGTTGTTTACGCTGCTGCCGATCCGTTCGTTTATCGTGCATATCATACCGGTGCTCGTGATCGTGGCCTTGCTGGCCGGACCGGCTTATGTCCTGTTATCGATCTACTTCCTGATTCCGTCGATGCTGATGGGGCTTGCTTACAAGCGCAGGGCAGCTGCTTTTAAAGCGATTGCGATTGGCGCAGGCGCAATCCTCGTGGAATTTCTGATTATGCTGCTGCTCAGTAAAGCATTGTTTGATTTTAATTTATCAGAGCTGATCGAGAGCACCTTTAACATGACGGCAGCTCCTCTTGAGGGGATGTCAGGAGAAACGGTAGCCGGTTCCATGGGCTTAACGTCCGATGCGATTGAACAGCTGTCGCAATTGACGGTAAGACTGCTTCCTTTTACCCTTTCGGTCTGTGCGCTCGTCATTGCCTGGGTAGGGCATGCGCTGGCGCGGCCAACACTTGCCAGTCTGGGCCAGGTCGTTCCCAAGCTGCAGCCGCTGAGAACCTGGAGACTTCCGCGTTCCTTGGTATGGTATTACCTCGTGGCGCTGCTGCTTAGCATGTTCGTAGGAAGCGGATCCGGGTTTCTAAATACCGTTCTGCTGAACATGATCCCGATGCTCGGGTTCTGTTTCATGATTCAGACGGCAAGCTTCTTCTTCTTTCTCGCTTATGAACGCAAGTGGAATGCATTTATTCCGATTGTGCTTATCATTGTCATGTTGTTCTTCCAGCCGCTGCGGATTATCGGCATTTTGGATATTTTATTCCCGCTTCGCGACAAGATTTCCAGATCTGGACGATAAGGGTGAGAAGGCATGCCTAAACTATTGCAAAAAAGATGGCACGGCTACCAGTCCATTTGGGCCTTTGCCCTGCTGCTTCTGCTGGTCATCTTCATTTCGGTGTACAATTGGGCGCTTGGGCTGATCGGGCTGGTGCTTGTATGTGTACTGGCTTTTACGATGCTGAAGGCTGAACGGCGGTTCAGAACCGAGCTGGTCAATTATGTGACCGATTTGACTTACCGAATCAAGAGGGTAGAAGGCGAAGCGATCAGCCGGCTACCATTCGGGGTTATTCTGTACAGCGAGGACCAGACGATTGAGTGGCATAACCGGTTTATCTCCGGCGTGTTTGATCGTAATACCGTAGTCAATCAACCCTTAAAGGAACTGCTGCCTCAGCTTCCGCAGCTGAGCAGGAAGGATCAGGAACAGGCGGCAATGGTCGCCGAGGTGCTGGTCAATGACCGGTATTACCGGCTGACGATCGTGCCGGACGAACGGCTGATTTATTTTCAGGATATTACGGAGTTTGCGATCCTGCGCGAGCGTTATGACAATGAACGTCTGGCGCTGGGCATCGTGATGCTCGATAATCTGGACGAGGCTTCCCAAGGCATGGATGACCAGCAGCGCTCTGCGCTTATTGCGCGTATGACAACGCTGCTCACCGATTGGGCGAAGCAGTACCGGGTCTACTTGCGGAGGTTGTCGTCCGAGCGGTATCTGATGATGCTGGACCATAAGGCGCTGCAGGAATTGGAGCAAAGCCGGTTTGTGATTCTGGACGAGGTGCGCGAGACGACCGCGGACCTGAAGGTGCCGGTGACGCTGAGCATCGGCCTCGCTTTCGGGACCGAGCATATCAGCGAGCTGGGCGAACTGGCCCAGTCGAGTCTGGATATGGCGCTCGGGCGCGGGGGTGACCAGGCTGCGGTGAAAGCCGGTCAGCGGCTGTCCTTCTACGGCGGGAAGTCGAACGCCGTAGAGAAGCGGACGCGGGTGCGGGCCCGCGTCATTGCGCACGCACTGCGCGACCTGATGCAGGAGAGCGACCGGGTGATCATTATGGGCCACAAGATGCCCGATATGGACGTCATCGGGGCGTCGATCGGCGTGATGAAAGCCGCCGATCAGTACAAGGTGGAGGCCCATATCGTGCTGGAGGGCAGCAACCCGGGCATCGACCGAATGATGGAGCGGATCAAGCAGGATGAGCCGCTGGCCCGCCGATTCATTACGCCGGATCTGGCGCTGGAGATGATGACCGAGCATACGCTGCTGGTCGTCGTAGACACCCATAAAGGCTCGATGACGATCGAGCCCCGGATTGTGGAGCGGGCAAGACGGGTCGTGGTGGTGGATCACCACCGCCGCGGCGAGGAGTTCATTAACGATGCGGTGCTCGTGTATCTGGAGCCGTATGCTTCTTCAGCTTGTGAGCTCGTCACCGAGCTGCTGCAGTACATTCACGAGAAGGTTCAGCTGAGCCCGCTGGAGGCCACGGCCCTGCTGGCAGGCATTACCGTGGACACGAAGCATTTTGCGCTTCATACTGGATCACGTACCTTTGAAGCGGCAGGTTTCCTGCGTCGTAGCGGAGCCGATACGGTGATGGTGCAGCGGATTTTGAAGGAAGACCTGCAGGAATACATTGAGAAAGCCGAAATTATTAAACATGCACGTATGATCTACGGCCATATCGCTCTGGCGGTAACCGAGCCTAACCGTAAGCTTCCGCAGCTGCTGATTGCCCAGGTGGCAGATACGCTCCTCAATATGACGAACGTGCTTGCTTCCTTTGTCATTAGTGAACGCCCGGACGGCCTGATCGGCATCAGCGCCCGTTCGCTGGGCGGCATGAACGTCCAGGTCGTTATGGAGCGGCTGGGCGGCGGAGGGCATTTAACGAATGCGGCGGCCCAATTGGAGGGCACTCAGGCGGAAGCCGAGGAGAAGCTCCTGGCCGTACTGGAATCTATAGATAAGGAAGAGGGGTTATTCGAATGAAGGTTATTTTTCTGAAAGATATGAAAGGCCAAGGCAAAAAAGGGGAAATTAAAGAAGTATCCGAAGGATATGCGCAAAACTTCCTGCTTCCGCGCGGCGTTGCCAAACCGGCAACGGAAGGCAATGTGAAGAACCAGGAAATGCAAAACCTGTCTGAGCAAAAACGCAAAGCCCAGGAGAAAGAGGATGCCATCGCCCTTGGTAAGAAGCTGGAAGAGACAGCGGTTAACCTGAAAGCGAAAGCCGGCGAAGGCGGCCGTCTGTTTGGGGCCATCACAAGCAAGCAGGTTGCCGAGGCCTTGCAGAAAGAGCACGGAATCAAAATCGACAAACGTAAAATTGAAATGCAGGACCCGATCCGCACCTTGGGTGTAACCCAGGTGCCGGTGAAGCTTCATCCGGATGTGAAATCGACGATGAAGGTACACGTCGTGGAGGAATAAGATGGGCGGAGATCTGATGATTGACCGGATCCCGCCGCAAAATCTGGAAGCGGAGCAGGCCGTGCTTGGCGCGATTCTGCTCCAATCCGAAGCCCTCATCACCGCAATGGAACGCGTTCGGGATGAGGATTTTTACAATACGGGCCATCAGCTCATCTATGAGACTATGGTCGAGCTGGGCGAAGAGGGGAAACCGATTGACCTGGTGACCCTCACGGCCCGTCTTCAGGACAAGGGTCAGCTTGAGAATATCGGCGGGGTCAGCTATTTGGCCAAGCTTGCACATGCTGTGCCGACTGCGGCTAACGTGGATTATTACGCCCGCATTATCGAAGAGAAGTCGATGATGCGCCGTTTGATCCGGACGGCCACGCAAATTGTCAGCGATGGTTATACAGGCGGCGAAGACGTCGGCGATCTGCTCAGCGATGCGGAGCGCCGCATTCTGGAAATTTCCAACCGCCGCTCCGGCAGCGGCTTTATCGCTATCCGCGATGTGCTGATGGAAGTATTTGAGAAGGTCGAAACGCTCCATCAGAACCGGGGAAGCACCACCGGGGTTTCCTCCGGGTTCGTCGATCTGGACCGGATGACCTCCGGCTTCCAGCGCTCCGACCTGATCATCGTAGCGGCCCGTCCTTCCGTAGGTAAGACCGCCTTCGCCCTCAACATCGCGCAGAATGCGGCGGTAAGAGGCAAAGAAACCGTAGCTATCTTCAGTCTGGAGATGAGCGCGGCCCAGCTGGTGCAGCGTATGATCTGCGCCGAAGCAAACCTTGACGCGAACGTTATGCGGACTGGTGACATCAAAAGCGATGACGATTGGTCGAAGCTGACGATGGGCATTGCCGCTCTCTCCGAAGCCGAGATTTACATCGACGATACGCCGGGCGTAACGGTGGCCGATATCCGCGCGAAATGCCGCCGCCTCAAGAAAGAACGCGGCCTCGGCATGATCGTCATCGACTACCTGCAGCTCATTCACGGCCGCGGCAAAGCCGGCGAGAACCGGCAGCAGGAAGTCTCTGAAATCTCGCGTACGCTGAAGCAGATCGCTCGTGAGCTGGAAGTTCCGGTCATCGCCTTGTCCCAGCTCTCCCGGGGTGTGGAGCAGCGGCAGGACAAACGTCCGATGATGTCTGATCTTCGGGAATCCGGTTCGATCGAGCAGGATGCCGATATCGTAGCGTTCCTGTACCGGGACGATTACTACAACCAGGAAACCGAGAAGAAGAACATCATCGAGATCATCATCGCCAAGCAGCGTAACGGTCCGGTCGGGACCGTCGAGCTGGTGTTCTTGAAGAATTACAATAAGTTCGCCAATTATGAGCGGGCGCATACAGATGCATTTGCGGGCTGACGTTTATCGTCAGGCCCGTTTTTATTTTCCGGGAAATTGAAACGATATTCAAATTCTTCTAACCCTGTACATACGGTATAATGTCACATAGAAACGGAATAAGTAGTTGTATTTCCGAACAATGTCAACAACTGGGTCCGGAATGTTCGCTTTTTAATTTGACTTTGAAATTCCGGACTGGTACACTTAAGTTGCTGCCTCAATGTGGCAGATCGTTAAAGCGAATTAAGTGGTTCAGGAGAATACCGGGGCAGGGATGCTTCAGGATTCTTTTGTCTTGTCATGGATTTATTTAGGCTTGTTATGGCATAGAAAATTAGATGCGTAAAGCATTCGCGGAGGTATGTACATGTCGACAGTAGTTGTTGTGGGAACGCAATGGGGAGACGAAGGTAAAGGCAAAATTACGGATTATCTGGCAGAGAGCGCAGATGTGGTGGCGCGCTACCAAGGCGGTAACAATGCCGGCCACACAATACTGATTGACGGGAAGAAGTACAAGCTGAGCCTTATTCCGTCGGGTGTTTTTTATGAAGATAAGCTTTGCGTGCTTGGCAACGGAATGGTGATCAATCCAGAGGCGCTGCTTCAGGAGATTGCTTATGTCCGGGAGAATGGATTTACAGCGAATAATTTGAAAATCAGCGACCGTGCGCACGTGATCATGCCTTATCATATGGTACTTGACGCGCTCGAGGAAGACCACAAAGGGCCAAACAAAATCGGCACAACCCGCAAAGGGATCGGTCCGGCTTACATGGATAAAGCGGCGCGTACGGGCATCCGGATCTCCGATCTGATGGACCCTGAAGAGTTCGAACTCAAACTTCGCCATCTGATGGCTGAGAAAAATCGTATCATCCAGCAGGTTTATGGCGGCGAGCCGCTGGATGTGGAAGAAACCCTGCAGAAATATCTGGACTATGCGGAGCAAATCCGTCCTTACGTAGCTGATACTTCGGTCGTGCTTAACGACGCGATTGACGAAGACCGCAAGGTGCTGTTTGAAGGCGCCCAGGGCGTCATGCTCGATCTCGATCAAGGCACGTATCCGTTCGTAACATCTTCCAATCCTTCGGCTGGCGGTGTCTGCAGCGGCTCCGGCGTCGGTCCGTCCAAAATTAAGCAGGTCATCGGCGTTGCCAAAGCTTATACGACCCGCGTAGGCGACGGTCCGTTCCCGACCGAGCTGTTTGATGAAGTAGGCGATCAGATCCGTGAAACCGGACATGAATACGGCACCGTAACCGGACGTGCTCGCCGCGTAGGCTGGTTCGACAGCGTCGTTGTCCGACATACCCGCCGCGTCAGCGGTTTGACCGGCTTGTCCCTGAACTCGCTGGATGTATTGACCGGCTTAAAGACCGTTAAAATTTGCACCGGCTACAAATACCGCGGCGAAGTAATCACGCATTACCCGGCGAGCCTCAAAATGCTCGGCGAATGCGAAGCGATCTATGAAGAGCTGCCAGGCTGGTCCGAGGACATTTCCGGCGCTAAAACGCTGGCAGATCTGCCGGAGAACACCCGCCGCTATGTGGAACGTGTGTCCGAGTTGACCGGCATTCCGATCGCAATCTTTTCCGTTGGCCGCAACCGCGAGCAAACGAACCAAGTATTGCCGATTTATATTTAAGTTCTATCTAAGAATGATAAGTTTAAGTTTTCTGATCAAGCCGCAGTCTTTCTTTAATAGAGAGGCTGCGGCTTTTTTGCAGGCCAGGGTTGGTAATGGAAGCAAGCAGATAATGTCAGTAATGCTGCTAATGCTGCTAATGCGGATAATGCCGATAATGCCGCTCATTTACGCTGCGTATTCTTACACGACGGACGTAACCTTTTGCCTCCCGGCTGGCACCTGTTAATGAAGCATACGGGAAGGAAGGAGATGAGCTTACATGCAAGAACGCAGCGGCAGACGGCCCGGATCTCCCGCGAGTACTGATCAGACTGATGGACTGAAGAAGGAGGGAAGCCAGAAGCAAGAACAGCAAGAATGGCAAGAAAATCCAGAACGGCGAGAACAGCCGGTCCATTTGCTGGTGCGGCAGGCAGCAGGTGGTGATCGGAACGCTGTGGAGGAGCTGGTCAGACGGTTCAGCGGCATGGCGCTGGCAGTGGCTTATGATAAGCTGCACGATCCTTATCTGGCGGAGGACGTGGTTCAGGACGCCTTGACTGAGGCTTTGGGCAGTTTGCGGAACCTGCGGGAGCCGGAGGCCTTTCCAGGCTGGTTTAAAAGAATGGTGGAGCGAAAATGCTACAGGCTGCTCCGTTCCCGGACCAGACAAGCCGGGAGGGTTGTATCCGATGAAGAGGTGATGAGGCATCAGCTTGCCCTAAATGGAGAAGGTGATCCTGCGCTGGTATGGGAGCAAAGGGAGCTTAGGAATTCGTTATACGCTTCTATTGAGGGACTTGCGCCCGGTCAAAGGCTGGCGGTGAGGCTGTTTTATTTGAACGGCTATTCGCTGTCCGAAATTTCGGCTTTTCTCGGCGTTTCGGTTGCCGCTTTGAAAAAACGGCTGTTCGACGCCCGCTCCCGGCTCAAACAATCCCTTCCCGTTGCTGACTTTATTCAGGTCTACAGCCACCTTTATGAGCGAGGAACACGTATGCTGCATTTGGTCAACGGCGATCACGTCGCAGAGAAATTAAAGCAGGGGAAGGTTCAAGGAGATATCCTGCCTTGGCGGGAGCTTTATACATTTGGTCCGGTAGCCCCCGATATGAGAAACGAGGAGCTGCGTAAACGGCGTGCTGCTTATCTGGAACAGACCCTGGGGATTCCGGAAGATTTGTATATTGGTCAATGTGAAGAACAGGAGGCTAAACTCGAAAGAGCCGGTCAATATGATGAGATCGTTTTATGGTTTGAGCACGATTTGTACGATCAGACGATGCTGGCCTATTTATTGACCGAGCTTGATCGGTTGGGTCTATGCTCCGGAGCCGGGCAGGTCCCGGTCAGCCTGCTGTGCATCGGGGACTTTCCGGGGATCGAGATTTTTCGGGGATTGGGACAGCTTACGCCCGAGCAGCTAACCTCTTTGTCGGGAACGTGGAAAAGAGTCGGGGAAGCCGAGCTTGAGCTGGTCAGGAAGTTTTGGGATGCTTACACTTCGCCCGACACGAGGGTCCATGCGGCGTTTCTGAAAGAGGATTTAAGCGCGCTTCCTTTTGCCAGAGCTGCTTTCGAGGCTCACCTGGCCCGGATACCCTCGGCGTTTAACGGATTAGGATGGATAGAGCAGACGGTATTGGAATTGATCGGAAGCGGTATCCATCATCCGCATGAGTTATTCCGGCAGGCTGGCCTGCGGCTGAATGTCCTGGGGTTAGGGGATTTGGAGTTTTGGTATGGGTTAAGCCGGATGTGTCAGGGCTCACAGGCTTTGCTGGACATCCGGGGACTAAGCGCTTTTCCGGATTACAGGCATACGGCTCCAGACTTCAGAGATTGTACGCTGGAAATCACCTCGTTTGGCCGTCAGGTGCTGCAAGGAGAGCAACATGCAGCGGAGCTGGCAGATGCCGGGCTTTGGGTAGGAGGCCTCTATTTGGAGGGGAAGAAATCGGAATGAGATTTTTCCCCGAAGGAACTGCTCCTAAAGTCAGATCCGTAGTCCATGTTAGAATATTTACCTCCTTCTAGGCGCTGAACGGACCCGCCGTCCACCTGTCGAATACACTGATAGTCAAATGAATTTAATCAGCTGTGACTTCATCAGCAAGGACAAGGGGATGAATGGGATGCAGGTTTGGGAAGCGATGGCAGAAGAAGGATTTGAAGAGATCGTTTTTGCAAGTGATCCGGCTAACGGCCTCAAAGCCGTCATCGTCCTGCACAATACGCAGGCCGGACCCGCACTTGGCGGCTGCCGGATGTGGAACTACGCTTCCGAGGAGGAGGCGCTGACGGACGCGATGAAGCTAGCGCGGGGTATGACCTACAAATCGGCCATCTCCGGACTGCCTTACGGCGGCGGGAAGGCCGTCATTTGGGGCGACCCGTCCAAGGACAAATCGGAAGCGATGTTCCGTTCGTTCGGCCGGTTTCTGCAGCGGCTGAAGGGACGGTACGTCACCGGGGTGGATCTGGGCACCACCGTGCAGGATATGGATGCCATTGCCCAGGAAACGTCTTATGTCACCGACATGACCGGCACGCTGGGCGGGAGCGGCAATTATACGGCTGAGATGACCGCCTACGGCGTTTATTTGGGCATCGAGGCGTCTTTGCAGGAAGCGGAGGGCAGCCGGTCGCTGGCGGGAACAAGAGTCGCCGTCCAGGGACTCGGCAAAGTGGGCTATGCCCTTTGCCGGTATCTGCGGAAGGCGGGGGCGGAGCTGCTCGTGAGCGACGTGAACGGAGCACTCACGGATCAGGCAGTCCGCGAATTCAGCGCCTCGGCGGTATCGCCGGGCGCGATCTACGCGCAGGACTGCGAGGTGTTTGCGCCCTGCGCACTCGGCGGCGTGCTGGACCGCCGGGTGCTGGCGCAGCTCTCGTGCCGCGTGGTCGCCGGCGCGGCAAATAATCAGCTAGCCTCTCCGGAGGCGGCCGCTGAGCTGAAAGCCCGGGGCATTCTGTATGCCCCGGATTATGCCATCAACGCCGGCGGCATTATCGCCACGGCGTTGGAGCTGGCGGGAAGCGGCGCCGAGGACATCCGGCGCCGCGTCGAGACCATCGGCCCTACTTTGGCCGATGTGTACCGCCTGGCCCGCAGCGCCGGCCTGAACACGGCGCAGGCGGCAGGCCAGCTGGCCGAAGCCAAGCTGGCGGCCAGGCTGCAGCGGTGAATTTTCCGGGTGCTGCATCGGCCATCCCCTACAGCTCACCCTTTGCCCGATTAGCTGCAACAAACCTCCTGAGGAACGAAGCCCTCTGCTCCGCTCTCAGGAGGTTGTTCAGCTGTCAGACTTCTTCAGCTAAAGCTAGCCCCAAGATCATTTATCGTGGGTGCCAAGGGCTAACAAACGTTTCAGGTTATCATCAATAAAAAGATTATCTGCAGTGTTGATGCCGCGGCCGGCAAAATGGCCCCAAATCGACGGAATGGGCTTAAAGACAGCATTAGGCATGAGCTTGGCTTCGTATTTATTATCGTCGGCTGAGCAGAAGAGATCCGTACTCCCCGGCATGATGCAGGCCAGAGCTTTTATGCTGCTAAGCGCTTTCTCGAAATCTCCATTGTAGGTGGGGTTTGCACTAATATCTGCATGCTGCCCTGTATCTAACATAGCCAGGACATTATGCGGATCCATCTTCATAAAGCTATGCTCCCAGACGCCGGCCACAAAATCCTCCAAGGCGTCAAAGCCTAACTCCCGGTAAAGCTCCTCTCTATAAAACGCTTGCGATAATCCCCATCCCGCATAAACCCGTCCAACAGCGCGCATGTCTTCGGAAGTCAGCCGGTTTAGTTGGCTTGAATCGAAGCCCACGGCACCCAGCAGTGCAGCTTTTACACCGTCCAGAACGACAAAGGTATGGGGCCAAGGTTTGGCAATTCCCGCGAAAGGCGCAATTCGTTCCACCATCTCCGGGTAACTTGCCCCCCACTGAAAGGCTTGAATGCCTCCCATGGACCAGCCCACTACGAGTGCGATCTTTTGAATGCCAAATTGTTCGGTCACCAGCCGATGCTGGAAACTAACGTTGTCATAGATGGTTACCTGGGGAAAATGAGTCCGGTCAAACGGAGGGGCCGTGTTGCTGGGAGATGAAGATAATCCGTTGCCCAGCAGATTGGGAACGATAATAAAATATTTCTCCGGATCCAGGGCCATTCCGCTGCCAATCAGCCATTCATTCTGAACATGCTGGTCACCAAATGCAGTCGGATAGACGATAACATTATCTTTTCGTTCATTTAGTCTCCCATAAGTCTTATAGGCCAGAAAAGCGTTCGGCAAAATCACCCCTGATTGCAAGGTGACATCCCCCAAATTAAAAATCTCATAATCCATCCTAAAGGCCTCCCTTCAAATGAAACCACACGTTCACGGTAAGATGTGATTTCTTGTGCTTAGTATAGAGCTGTGATACTCTCAGTGAAAGTGAATAGAAATCATAGTAGTATTCAATAATTTTGAAGGTATGGGGGATCGTTAGATGGAGCTGCGTCAACTGAATACGTTCTGTACGGTTGCATCAACCTTAAATTTCACTCGGGCCGCAGAGGTGCTGAACTACGTGCCCTCCAACGTCACCATGCAAATAAAAGCCTTGGAGGAGGAGCTGGACGTTCGTCTCTTTGACCGCTTGGGCAAGCAGCTGGTTCTCACAGCAGCGGGTAAACGCTTTTTGATTCATGCCCGGAGCGTTCTGGACAAATTGGACGAAGCCCGCAGCGTTGTTCACGATAGCGAGTCTTTAAGCGGTACTCTGACGATAAGTGCCAATGAGGTTATTTGCGCGTACCGGCTTCCTGCTGTCTTTCAGCGCTTTCGTTCACAGCATCCCGGCGTTCGCCTGATCTTCCGCTCCGTTCCCAATCAAGAGCTCAAACAAACTCTCTTTGAGGGAAGCTCAGATATCGTCTATATGCTTGACGAACCCATTCGCTCGAGCGGACTTGCCGTAGAACCGCTGTTAGAAGAAACCTTCCGCCTGTTTGCTGCTCCGGAACACCCGCTTGCCAGGCAAAAGGAGCTGCAGCTGGAGGATTTTCATGGAGAAGTGTTCCTGACGAATGAAAAAGGTTGTCCCTATCGAACCATGTTTGATCGGTCATTTGAGAAAGAGGGCATTGATAGCATTACGTATTTAGAGTTTCAAAGTGCAGAAGCCATTAAGCAATGCGCTATTTCGGGAATCGGCATAGCCTTTCTCCCAGAAATCGTAACGGAAGCCGAGGTAGAACGCGGTGAACTTGTTGCCCTTCCCTGGCGAATTCCCGATCTTCGTGTGTATACACAGATGTTGTGGCATAAAGACAAGTGGCTTTCACCCATCCTGTTGTCTTTCATAGAAGCGGCAAGAGAAGTTCTGGCTTAAACCCCTATGGACTTAAGGGTATGCACCAAACGGATCCGGCGGTATGAGAACGACCTTCGAGGCGCGAAGGCGTGCCCGTCAGGCTATCCATTCTGGAGCAGCATAAGCATAAGCAGAAAACCTGGGAAGAAAGGGTCTGGCAAAGGGCTAACGACCTGCCTCAATTGTCCCCGTTTTTTTCTCCAGCACATGCGCCGTGACCAGATAATCCCGGTCCTCATAATCGTCATCCACAAAATCCCATAGCAAGGTATATTCCGCCTGAAGCTTAAACTTCGCCAGAATCGGCGGCTGCAGGTGAGCAAACGTTCCCGGCAGACATAAACCCAATTGGGCAAACTCCGGCAAACGCTTGTGAATCAGGCCAAGGTTGTCCCGGATCCGGCCTTGGGTCAGCGCCTCCGCTTTGAGCTTGGCAGGACTGCTGGTGCCGGTCTTTTTCAATTTCTGGAG
The DNA here is from genome assembly GCF_002240225.1 of Paenibacillus physcomitrellae. NCBI lineage: Bacteria > Bacillati > Bacillota > Bacilli > Caryophanales > Paenibacillaceae > Paenibacillus > Paenibacillus physcomitrellae. The sequence goes on from NZ_CP022584.1 coordinate 3,154,311, forward strand.
CAGCAGAACGTCCGTCAGGTGGATTACAATTCCGCTTTCGGCCAGTCGTTCATAAATTCCCGCAAAAATGCTCCCATGAATCCGTTCAATCAGCCGGTCCAGCTGGAGGCCGAATGCAGGCGTGTAGACGGCTTTGCTGTTCTCCTTATAGAAGAAAGCCGAAATCAGCTGCGACGAGAAGCAAAGATTCATCACGACATCAAAGGGCGGCTTAAGCTTGGAAAAATCAACGGACGGAGCGAGCGCCGCCGCCTTCTCTTTCAGTTCACTCAGCGAATGGATCTCATTCCCGATGCCGGTCAGATCGATAACCGCTTTGATGAATTTGCCCGGCTGCTTGACTTTGGCCAAAAGGCGGTCGAGCGCTTGTTCATCAATATCAACGATCGTAATTCGTTCAAACTGAGACTCGATAAACGAGATCGGTACATCGTTCCCGTTCCCCGCACCGAGCAGAAGCAAATGTTCACGTCCACTGCGGCTTTCGGCCAGCGTCTGCTCCAGCATCCTGCGGATCTGCTCCCGGTAGCCTGTCCAATGCTCCCAATCATGCCGGGTTGTGTTGTTTCGCAGCGTATTGGCATTGCGGATTTTGGCGTAGGGCACGCGGACTCTCCTCTTGAATAGATTCATGGCGACTCCCTTTTCTATATTTTTCTATAAAATTAAGATCAGATCAAAATGGAATATGGCGCGATTATAGCTCTTTTTGCAAGGCGGGGACAAGTTTTAATACGGTCTTGACGAAGAACATTCACAATAAAAGGGGCATTCAAGTTGAATTTACGGCTGGAAAGCAGGAGAATACAAGTAGGTACGGGAACTTGTTTTTACCAGAATGAGAAAAAAGGCCTCCCCGGAACGGACGACGGATTCACCTTTATACATACTCCATCAAGTGTTGCATAAGCGCAGGTTAAACATTTAGAGGTGGAAATCATTTGAGGCTGGATAGGAAGTGGAACAGAGTGCTGACCGGCATCTCGCTGTCGCTGCTGCTCTGGAGCGCAGGCTGTGCCAAGGAAGCTGGTCAGAACGGGTAGAATGAGGGCGTTGTGGCAGAAGCAGCTCAGCAGAAGTTCACGTTTGACAAAGGAATCATCACGGAGGAAATCACCAGCAAGCTGCAAAAGGTCACCATTTCCAATGAGAACGGAACGGTTGAGTTGAGGCGGAGCACGGGTACAAATATCGAAATTCATACGATCGTGGAAGTGAGCAGGTCGACCAAGGAAGAGGCGGAGGATCTTGCTTCCCAGTCGGAAGTACAGGTAAAGCAGGCAAGAGGCAGGAACCTCTCTATCGGCACAGGGGAATTTGTCCTCCAAGTTCCTGGCAGGCCATGCATCCATATGACCATCTCGCTGCCGCAGACGTTCGATGCCGATCTGGAGGGGGAAATCGCAAACGGCGATGTGGTAATGACGGATATGCCGGGGACAGGGAAGATTAAATGGGTTACGGACAATGGTAATCAGATGATAAGCGGCACCGATGCCGACCTCACACTCCAGTCCGACAATGGCCGTATTCAGATTCATGATGCCGGACAAGACGTGAAGGCAGAGGTTTCAAGCGGCCGGATTGAAGCGGTGCAGGTCGGGGGAGTGCTTGATGTAAAAATCAGCCGTGGGCAGCTTGACGTCAACGACGCTGCCTCTTTCATGGAAGCTTCTGTTGAAGCCGGAGACTTCAACATTACAAGCAGTATAGTCGGAGGGAATTGGCGGGTGTCCTCAGAGCTGGGCGACGTTACACTGGCTTGGCCGAAGGAGGCCTCGGTAAAGGTGGATGCCTCAGCCTCGCTGGGGCAAGTTCAGTCGGACTTTGACCTTAAGCTGAACAAGAACCTGGCCGCCGATTCGCTGAATAAAGGCAAATACAGCATCAAGGCCTCTACGCTGGGGCAGATTCAGCTGCAAGAAAGTTAAATCTGAACGGGTAAAAAGTAAGACATATGGAGGGAATAAAAATGTCGGAAACCTTTAGAGCTTTGCTTGTAGAAAATGAAGATACCTTTAAGGTTGGCGTAAAAAAAGTCTCCCTGGCCGATCTGCCAGAGGGTGACGTTCTGATTAAGGTCGCTTATTCCAGCGTCAATTACAAGGACGGACTTGCCAGTATTCCAAACGGTAAAATTGTCAAAACGTACCCGTTTATTCCGGGCATTGACCTGTCCGGCTACGTTGTATCCTCCAGCAATGAACGTTTTAAACCCGGACAGCCGGTCATCGCCACCAGCTACGGCATCGGCGTTTCGCATTTCGGCGGTTTCAGCGAATTTGCGCGGATTCCGGGTGAATGGGTGATTCCGCTGCCGGATGGCATCGATTTGAAAGAGGCGATGATTTACGGGACGGCTGGTTTTACGGCGGCCTTGTCGATTCAGCGGCTGGAGGAGAACGGGATGGCTCCAGGACTCGGCAAAGTGCTGGTGACAGGCGCTACCGGCGGGGTTGGCGCATCGGCTGTGGCGATGTTGTCCGTTAAAGGCTACGAAGTGGTCGCCAGCACGGGTAAATCTTCGGAAGTGGAATATCTGAAAGCGCTGGGCGCCTCCGAAATCATTCCCCGGATTGAGGAAGAAGGAGACCAACCGAAGCCGCTGAACAAACAGTTGTGGCAGGCGGCCATTGATCCGGTCGGCGGCCAAACACTGGCCTCGATTCTAAGCCGCATCGCTTACCGAGGTTCCGTAGCGGTGAGCGGACTGACCGGCGGCACGGGAGTGCCGACAACAGTGATGCCGTTTATTTTACGAGGCGTTAACCTGCTGGGGATCGATTCCGTATTCTGTCCGTACGACCTTCGTGTGAAGGTATGGGAACGGATGGGCCGGGATTTGAAGCCGGCTGACATGGAGCCGCTGATCAGCAGTGAAATTGCACTGGAGAGCCTGCCGCAGGCGCTGGACGATATTTTGAAGTCACGGACGCGGGGGCGTGTTCTGGTGAATATGGAAGCATGAAGAAGCTAGATGGACTGGATGGACATGTAAGGAACCAACAAAGAACCAGCAAAGAACCAACAAGAAATAACACGAGGTAAAAACAGGGAAGAAAGCAGGTAAGACAAGGGACAAACAAGCTACTAACAAGCTACAAACAAGAAATGGAATGACAGCTAAAGACCTGCCTGGTGCGTGTGGACGCACTGGGGGGTCTTTTTTTTTCGGGAGTTTGTGATAGAGAAGGTAGAAATCCCCTCCTCCGCGGGCATACTGGTTACCACCGGGGCTGGCAGCCAGGTTCCCGGATAAACGGCTGGGTCTCGTCTCGGCTATGACAAACGGATTGAAGGGCTACAAACAGCTCAAGTTCTAATGCCAATCTTCTATTCAGTTGTTTCGCTTAAGGAGGAGTAAGGAAATGAAATGGGTTTATCGGATATTGCTGGGGATGGCGGCGACCATTCTGATATGCGGTTTGACCGTGCTGACCACGGGACTTGTTGTTAATGGTTATGTCCAGTCGCTGCTGAGCAGCATGAACATCAAATGGGAAGGCCAGCCCTCCGGGTTGGGCAGCGTGCTCAAGCTGGGCTGGAACGGCCCGTCTTCCGGCAGCTCCTCGGAAGAGCAGGAGCCGGATAGTCTGGCTGCTTTCGGACTGCCGGGCGGCGGCGATGGCGGCGATAGCGGGGATGATGCTGACGATGCCGGCGACAAGGCCGGGAACCAGGCATCATCTGGCACGAGCGATGTTCTGACTCCTGACAGCAGTACGAGCGGGACGACCAGCAATGAGGCGGACACAAATACAGGGGAAGAAGGGGATCTTTCTTCGGGAGACGTTCAGGGAGCGGACGGCTCTGGCAGCGGCGGGGACGGCATCGGAAGTGGAAGCACTATCAGAGACGGTAGCTCGGGCGCCAGCACAACGAACGGAGCGGGGGCATCCGGCTCAGGCGGCTCTGCCTCCGATGACGCTCTGCCCGTGATAGGCGGCGGCATCGATTCGGACACGGAGGGGAGTCAGGGACAAGATCCGGTCGTCACGCCGGATCAGCTGTCGGCCAAGAAGGATGATATTCCGGCGGATGAGAAGGAAGAGGTCTTCTCCATGCTGATGAACAAACTGCCGGAAACCGAGATGCAGAAGATTACGACAGCGATGGAAGGCGGGCTTACGGAAACCGAGCTGCTGGAGATTCAGCAGATTCTTTCCAAATATCTGAGCAAAGACGATTACGCGAAAATGCTCAAAATTCTCAAATAGAGCAGGCATGTTCACCAAAAATTCAAAAGGTCTGTGCTTGAGGGTGAGGATTCGAATGGAATAGTTAATTTTTTGAAAAAAAGAGCAAGGCAAGCTGAAACCCGCGGAAATCGCGGGTTTTTCGCATTTGTGAACAAAGTTGAAATTGTTCCCGGGGCTATGTTAAAGTTAGCATAGTGTAAAAAAGGTTAAAATTTTGAAACTTTTTTTTGTCGAATGTAACGGGTTAAAACCAGGTTTGACAGCAGGTTTCAGGGGTGAAGGAGTGCAAGATGAACGATTTGAATCAGGAACAAGTTCAAAAGGACCAAGCCCAGCCTGGGTTAATGAAATTTTTGAAATCCAGAAAAGTGATCCTTAGCGCAGGAACCGTCCTGCTGGCTGGCGGCATCTTCCTTGCCGGTCATCAATATGTCGAAGCAAACAAAGTCCCTTATTATCATGTCTATTATAATGGCCAGGAAATTGGCGGCATCAAGAATACGTCCCAGCTGGAGCAGGCTTACAAGGAGAGGCAGGCCGAGCTGGACAAGCAGTATCCGGACGCGAACATCGTCCTGCGGACGGATAGCGTAACCACCGAGCTGCAGAAGGAATATAAAGCGGATGTGGACAGCAAGGCGACTCTGGACAAGCTGGAAGAGCTGCTTCCTTACCACGCGGAAGGCGTCGAGATCAAGATCGGCGGGGAAACAGTGGCCGTAGTGAAGGATGAGGCAGCGGCTGCGGAGGTACTTAATGAAGTATCAAGCAAATACGTCCCCGGTTCGGCACCAGTGTCGACGGATTCTATTAAGCTGACCCGTCTATCGGCCAGCGACTCGGCCGTTCCAACACCTTTGGCCAAGACGAAGAAGACAGCGGCTAAGACCACCTCTTCTTCCTCCGTTCCGCAGGTGGAGTCGGTCAAGTTTGTTGAAAAGATTGAGGCGGAGCCTTTTGCCGGCAGTGCGGATCAGGTTTTGTCCGTCGAAGAGGCCGCCAAGCGGCTGCTGCAGGACAAAGAGGAGTCCGTTACCTATAAGGTGAAAGAAGGAGACACGATCTCCGAAATTGCCAAACGGATGGGCACCACGCAGAAAGAGATTTTTCAGCTGAATCCGGGTCTGTCCGAGCTCAAAGTGCAAATCGGCCAGGAGCTGAACATTAAGAAGGCGAGCCATACGTTGACGGTTCAGTCCGTTGAACGCACTTATGAATCGGTTGTGACCGAGCCGCCGGTAGAGACCCGCACGAATTCGAAGCTGGCTGAAGGCAAGACGGTTATTGCTTCTCCGGGCGCGCATGGCAGCAAGATCATGAACTATGAGGTCGTTAAAGAGAACGGAAAGGTTGTCAGCAAGCAGTTCATCGGTCAAACCGTGACCAAGGCTACCTCGCCGAAGATTATCGTCAAAGGCACCATGAAGATTGTCAAAGCTTCAGCCAAGAAAACATCGGCGTCTTCGTCCTCCTCTATGTTCGCTTGGCCGATTTCTTCGCCGACGATCACAAGTCCTTTCGGCACCCGCTGGGGAGAGATGCATAAAGGCACAGACATGATCTCCTCCAACTATACGATTCATGCAGCGGCGGACGGCAAGGTTACTTTTACCGGGGTCAAGACGGGTTACGGCAACTGCATCGTGATCAAACATGCGAACGGCTATGAAACCTTGTACGGACACCTCAGCAAAATCAGCGTCAGCACCGGAGATAATGTGAGCCAGGGTGACAAAATCGGCATCATGGGCAGCACTGGGCATTCTACCGGCATTCACCTCCATTTCGAGATTCATAAAAACGGAGAACTTCAGAATCCGACGAAATATTTGAACTGATCTTCCTATTTTCTATAGCAGACAAGAACCGGAACCATCCGCCTCGGCGGGTGGTTTTTTCCGTTAGGGCCGGGGATAGAGAATGCCCAGCTTTTTTTAAGCAATTTAGGAGCAGCCCATCCAGTTATGTTAAAATAGAGCCAGAATAAGAAAGTTTGTTAGGCGGGTGAATCTATTCATATGCAGGGGAAAATCCTGGTCGTAGACGACGAACAGCCGATTGCAGATATTTTGAAGTTTAATTTGGAAAAAGAGGGCTACGAGGTCATTTTGGCCTTCGACGGTATTGAAGCTGTAGAGCTCGCTTTCTCGGAGCGCCCTGACCTGATTCTGCTCGACCTGATGCTGCCCGGCAAGGACGGGATGGACGTATGCCGCGAGGTACGCGCCCGGCTGGAGACGCCGATCATCATGCTGACCGCCAAAGACGGCGAGATCGACAAGGTGCTTGGCCTCGAGCTGGGAGCGGACGATTACGTCACCAAGCCGTTCAGCGCCCGGGAGCTGCTGGCCCGCGTGAAGGCACAGATGCGCCGCCAGGCGAAAGCCCAGGTGACGGAGGAAGAAACGCCGGCTGCCCCGCAGGGCATCCACCTGTATGATCTGTTTATCGATACGGATATGTATACGGTGTATAAGAACGGCGAACCGCTGGACTTGACGCATCGTGAGTATGAGCTGCTTTATTATATGGCCCGCAACGCCGGGAAAGTGATGACGCGCGAGCATCTGCTCCAGGCGGTGTGGGGATTTGAATATTTTGGCGACGTCCGGACGGTGGACGTGACGATCCGCAGGCTGCGGGAGAAGATCGAAAGCGATCCGGGCAAACCGGAGGTCATCTTGACCCGCCGGGGGCTGGGTTATTTGATCCGAAGTACAAAGAATGGCGGTTTCTAGCATGAAGCTGCCTTCTTTCGTCCGCACGATTCAGGCGCGCCTGATCATGATTTACGTGCTGCTGATTCTGATTGCCATGCAGCTGATCGGCGTCTATTTCGTCAGTGCGATGAAGAATTCGCTGATCAGCAATTTTACGAAGGATCTGGAATCCAGAGCTGAGCTGCTGTCGGTGCTGGTGGCCCAGAATTTGGGCGGGACAACGGCCGGAACGGGAGCTGCTGACGAGTCTTTAGACAACCTGCGGGTGCTGGCCAACAACCTATTCAACATCAACGGGGCGGAGATTCAGGTGCTGGACGCAAGCGGCAAGGTGCTGACAACGTCCAAACCGGCCCATGCCGATTATGTCGGGCGCAAGAACACGCAAACCGTGGTCAGCCGCGCCTTGCAGGGGATCAGCGATAACGAGGAATACATTATTGACGATGACGATATCCGGAAAAAGGTCGTCGCCAAGCCGGTCGTCAGCGGCGGCAAAATCGTCGGCGCTGTCTACATCGCCGCTTCGCTGAGCGATTTGTACAGCACGATGGAGCGGATTAACAGCATTTTTATATCCGGTTTATTGATTGCGCTTGTGCTGACCGCCATTCTTGGCGTTATTCTGGCGCATACGATCACATCGCCGATCAAGGAGCTGACGAAGCGGGCGACCGCCGTGGCGGAAGGCGACTTCAATCAGGTCATGCCTGTGCTGGGCAGCGACGAGATTGGTCAGCTGAGCCATGCGTTCAACTATATGACGAGCCGGCTGCGCGATGCGCTGGCCCAGAATGAGGAAGAGAAGGAGAAGCTCGCCTCCATTCTGACGAATATGAGCGATGGCGTAATCGCTACCGATGAAGCCGGAAAAATCATCCTGATGAACCGCCGCGCAGCCGCCATGCTCCAGCTGGAGCATGACGAGAACGGCCGGGACATCGCGGATGTGCTGCAGCTGCCTTCGGCGCAGCAGGAGGATCTGCTGCAGGGCACGCTGCCGCCGGCCCTGCTGGAGACGGGTGGAACGCCGGACGAGCCTTCGCTGGTCCGCGTGACGTTTACGCCGATCCACCGCCGGGGATTAGGCATCATCGGCACGATCGCCGTGCTCCAGGACGTGACGGAGCAGGAGAAGCTGGACACGGCCCGGCGCGAGTTCGTGGCCAACGTGTCGCATGAGCTGCGCACGCCGCTGACGACGATCAAGAGCTATACGGAAGCGCTGGAGGATGGGGCTCTGGAGCATCCGGAGCTCGGTCCGCGTTTCGTGCATGTCATCCAGAACGAGACGGAGCGGATGATCCGGCTGGTTACAGATCTGCTGCATCTGTCCAGGCTGGACTCGAAGGAGGCCTCGCTGCGCAAGCAGCAGACCGACTTGAGGGAGATGCTGGAGGACGTGGAGGACCGTTTTGCTTTCCAGATGAAGCAGAAGGGTATCACCTCGCATATTCAGCTGGAAGATGAGATCGATCCGGTCTGGATGGACCGCGACCAAATTGATCAGGTGCTGGACAATCTCGTCTCCAATGCGATGAAATATACACCGGAAGGCGGGGCCATCACCATTGGAGCCGCCGAGACCTCAGACGGCATGGTCGAAATTTCCGTCCAGGACAACGGAATCGGCATTCCGAAGAAGGATTTAAGCCGGATCTTCGAGCGCTTTTACCGGGTGGATAAAGCAAGGTCGCGCAATATGGGCGGCACCGGTCTCGGTCTGTCGATTGCCCGGGAAATCGTAATGGCTCACGGAGGCAAGATTGAGCTGTATTCCGAGCTCACCAAAGGCACAAAGGTGACCTTTACGCTGCCTACCCGGCCTGAAGGGGGCGAACAGGCATGAAGGAGACGCTGAAATCGGCTGCGCTTGCGCTTCTGATCGCGGCCAGTCTGGTGCAGAGCTATTTTCTTATTTACAGGCTGCCGGGTACGAATCCGGTCGTGAAGACGGAGAATGACTATGTGGCTACGGAGAATATGGGAGCTGCGATGGAAGCTTCCAGCATGATTTTTCCGAAACAGCTGGTCGTGCATCTGGGCGACAATAAACACACGGTTTTTTATCCGGATTCGACGTTCTATAATTTGATCTTCTCCCGCCTGCAGGGACGGCAGTTCGACGGGTTCCAGCGCGATGTGGCGCAAAGCAGGGACTGGGCGAAGATCCGCAGTGAAGATGAAGGCATCGAGCTGGAGTTCGGGACGGGCATCCCGGTGCCGCTGTTGCAAAAGATTATGCAGATCGCCCCGGATCCGCTCTTTGAGAGCGAAAGCATTGACCGGATCTTTCTGTACAGCTCCAAGAACGAGGACAAGGTGCATGTCTTCTTCTTCAGCGTACAAGGAGATGTTGTTTATGAGGCGGCCAAAGCCGATTTGACCGTACAGGATTTGAAGCAGCACGTAGATTTCGGGCGAAGCTGGATGCCTTATACACTCGTGGATAACACCTATTACGTGCCGGACAAGCCGATTGAGATGGTAGAGAGCACGCTGGAGACGGGCCAGTATACGCTGGAACAGATGCAGCGCAGCTTCTTTGATCCGAGCATTACCCGCAATATCCGGGAGAAGGACGGATCGGAGATCTACACCGATTCCAAGCGTAGTCTGCAGGTCAAACAGAACCGGAACTGGATCAATTATACCGATCCGGCGGTTCCGGCGACCGGCGAGACCAGCCCGGACAAGAACGCGCTGTCTGCGGTTGATTTCGTCAACCAGCACGGCGGCTGGAGCGGGCGTTACCGCATGGAGCTTGGGGAAGAGACCGACGGCAAGCAAACGGTCCGCTTCCAGCAGTATTACGACAATTACCCGATCATCGACGTGCCGGATTTCCATTACGGCATCATGAAGCTGGAGATGCGCGAAGGCACGACAACGGGGTATGAACGGTCGATGCTTTATGTGAAGACGGAGAACCAGTCCAAGCGGATCGTTCAGCTCCCTTACGGCGAGGATCTGCAGGCCCGGGTTGCGGCCGCAGCGAAGAACAGCCGGATAACCGCGCTTTATCCGGGTTATCGGCCGTCTATGGGAGAAGCGGGAATAACGCTTAAGGCGGTATGGGTGCTGGAGCTTGAGGATGGTACGGTGCAGGTCTTGCAATAAGCGGATGAAGGCAAGGCGGCGGCAGGCTGCCTGCACAAAGCCGCAAAGCGAAGGAGGTTAAGGATTTGGATTGGAGCCGGGCGAAAAATGTGCTGATCTACGCGTTTTTACTGCTGAACCTGGTGCTGGGTTATCAGCTTTGGACCGATTTGCGCGAGCAGGCGGACGAAAGTCCGGATCTGACCTCCCTGGCTGGCAATGTGCAGAGGGCGATGGACACGAAGAACATCAAGGTGGCCGCGGCGATTCCGACGGAAACGCCGGAGCTGCCGAAGATCAATTACCGCTTTGCCGATATGGACGGCGAAAAGCCGAGGATGCTGGACAAGACGGTGTACAGCAAGCTGATTTTCTCACCGGATGAGCTCGTTACAGGGCTGAAGGACAGCATTCCCGACATTGGGAATTATCGGTATGATCCGGTGGAGGACGGCGAAGGGAAGTTTGTGATGCATCCGCTGGTCGAAGGGAAATACCCGCTGTTCCGGGTCGATCTGGTGCTGTATTACAGCGAGCAGCGGATTGTCTCCTATACGGAGCAGCGGATTGAAATCAGTTCGATCGGGGAGGAAGAAGGGCAGCGGGTGCTGTCGGCCTCCAAGGCGCTGGGCAATCTGGTTGAGAACTATTTGCCAAATGACTCGGTTGTCAAATCGATTGAGCTCGGGTATTATGGGGAATTGTTCAACTCGGATGCGCAGGTAGCTGCCCCGGCATGGCGGTTTGTGCTGGAAAGCGGAGAGGTGTTCTACGTGCAGGGGATCAGCGGTGATGTCATCAGCGCCGGGAGTGATAAAACAAAGGAGTAATGGGGAAAATGGGTATACGTTTTACGGTGTTGTCCAGCGGTTCAACCGGGAACGCGACGGTGATCGCTTACGAAGATATTAAACTGATGATCGATGCGGGCTTCAGCGCCCGCCGAATAGACGAGCTTCTTTCGGAACGGGAAGTGGCCGGCGGGGAATTGAACGGCATTCTGGTGACGCACGAGCATTCCGACCATATTAAAGGGCTTGGAGCAGTGGCGCGCAAATACAATTTGCCGGTCTATGCCAATGAGCTGACCTGGGCGGCGATGGAGAAGCATATCGGCGCGATTCCGGACGAGAACCGGCGCGTCTTTGGCACGGGCGAGACGAAGGATTTCGGATCGCTGCGGGTGGAATCTTTTCCGGTGTCGCATGACGCGGCGGAGCCTGTGGGCTACTGCTTCTATGACGGCAAAGAGAAGCTCAGCGTCGTGACCGACCTGGGGTATGCGAGCGACCGGGTGATGCAGGCCATCTCCGGTTCTGACGTACTGGTGCTGGAAGCGAATCATGACGTGGAGATGCTGCGGATGGGCCGTTATCCGTGGAACATCAAACGCCGGATTCTCGGCGATATGGGGCACTTGTCCAACGAAGCGGCGGGCGAAGTGATGAGCCTGCTGATGAACGGCCGCGTGAAGCGGACGTATCTGGCTCACCTGAGCCGCGAGCACAACATGCTCGACCTGGCGAAGATGTCCGTCCGGGAAGCGATGGAGGACCGCGGCTGCTTCTTCAAGGACAGCGAGTTCAAACTCTGCGAAACGTATTACGACCGCCCTACGCCATGGGATAAGGTGGGGGATTTATAAACCCGTCGAGCCGAAGGGCCCGTTCCTCGACTTCTTCGCGGGTCAGGATGCCTTTCTCAATTAACAGCTCCATCATCACGCTGAGCATCAGCAGATTGTGGTAATGGCCGTCCTTCAGATCGGCAAGCTTGGCGAGCATGTTGACTTCATTCATTGGGGAGAAAGAGGATTCCATCGTTGATCGCTCCTTGGTCCTGGATTTGAGTGTTGAAGGCTGACTTGAGATCGTTATAAGGAAGTCATTTGATAGAAGACTAGGCCAGTTGGCAGAAGGCAGGCCCAGTTGGTACAAGGATAAGTCAATTGGCATTGGCCGGTTCCCCGCTGAGAAAGCGGAGGCCGGTTTTTTTTGTGAAATAGGGTGAAGTTAGCAGCGAAAAGGGTAATAAAAGGTACGAGAGACGGCTTGAACTTGAGCCTTCAGGGGCTTGGTGGTCGTTTCATGAAAATGCGTTCAGGGATAGCCGATATTTGGTTCATTTTACCTATATGAATGATCTTCTATGACGGTCGGATTGTGATAAAATGAATCTATCAATGGTTACTAGTATAGTCGCCAGGCTGGCGAAATATTCCTGAATCCGGCGGATGTTCCTTGAAAGGGGAACAGGTTTGAAGAAAAAGCTGGAAAGAGGGCAACAATCCCGCTTGTTGAACCGTATATAAAGTAAAAGAATAGGCAAAGTTGCTTATTGCTCCGATCGTTCGCCGCTGCGGTGAATACGGGGCATATGGATGTAGAGCATAATTGAACGTATTTAGAGTAAAAAGATTGAGCGCAACTGAGCATTTTGAACCAGATTGCAGACCTGGAAGTGGAGCTTCAGCAAGATGCGGCTTAGGGGCGAAACGCTTGAGAATATCGGCTATCCGGCCGCATATGATGAAGATGGATTCTGCTCCGGGCCCCTTTAACCTCCTGTTTTGAAAATGAAATGAAACGCGGTGGAATTGGCCCGTGTGATCAGGAATCACCTTCCGGATGTTTTTGGCTGAGACAGCCGGAGGAGACAGATAACAAGCAAGCCGGAAGAAAGCACGGAGGGGAGCATTTTAAAATGGGATTGTTTGATGATGATTTTTATTCCACGAAAGTAACCAGAAAGGCCCGTTTGGTCAAAGGCACCGAAGGGAAATGGAGTACGCCCCGCAAGAGCCGTAAAGGGCTTACCACCACGCAGATTGCCGTTATATGTTCGGTACTCAGCTCCGTAATTGCCGTTGTTTTGTTCAGTTATATTACAGGACTCCCCTCCTCAACCCAACATGCCGGCGCACTTGCAGTCAGCTCAAGCGGCGGCGATGATTACGATGAGAAGATTATTCAGGCTTCAGCCAAGGTCCGCCCTGCGGTGGTAAGCATTGTTAATTATCAATCCGACAGCGTGTCCGCTGGTGTGTCTGAGGACCCTTCTTCCTCCTCTTCGGCACTGGGCTCGGGCGTAATTATTAAGAAGGACAGCGGCAAAGCCTACATTGTAACGAATAATCACGTGATTGAAGATACTCGAAATCTGGTGGTTGTGACGGCAGACGGCGTCTCGAAGAAAGCCAAGATCGTCGGCCAGGATTCGGTTACCGATATTGCTCTGCTGGAGATTGACGACGAAGGGATTACAGCTGTGGCCGACATTGGCGATTCCACCAAGCTGCGCCTTGGCGAGACTGTAATCGCCGTTGGCAATCCGCTGGGTCTCAGCGGCACGCAGACTTCCGGGATTATCAGCTATACGCACCGGATTGTGCCGGTCTCCCTCAATCAGGACGGCGTTTATGATTGGGAGCAGGAGGTCATTCAGACCGATGCGGCGATTAACGAAGGCAACAGCGGCGGCGCTTTGGCCGATTTGAACGGCAAGGTGATCGGGATCAACACGATGAAGATTGCCGACACCGGCGTGGAAGGCCTGGGCTTTGCGATCCCTACGGATCAGGTCATGAAGACGGTCGACGAGCTGATGAAGTACGGCAAGATTTCCCGGCCGTACCTCGGCGTGTATTCGCTTGATCTAGACAATCCTTATTCGCCTTTGACGGAGGAGCAGCGCCAGGATTTGAAGCTTCCTGAAGACGTGACGCAGGGCGTTCTGGTGCTGGAAGCCCATGGACCTGCGGCGCAAGCGGGCCTGGAGCTCAACGATGTTATCGTCCAGCTGGACAAAACGAAGATCAATTCAACGCTGGAGCTTCGCAAATATCTGTACGACGAGAAGAAGATCGGCGATAATATGGACGTGACCTATTACCGGGGCGGCAAGCTGCAGACGACAACGTTGAAGCTGATCGAGAAGCCGGCCGACGCGGAAGCGAATCCGGATGGCGATGGTTCGTCGGATCCGTCCGGTCAGGACGGAGCGGAATCGGATGACTCCGGGAAATAACGCTTCAAGGTACTCGCAGAGCTCGATGAGCTAATGCTTTAAACGGGGGAGCCGGGATGCAGAAAGTTGCGCCCGGCTTTAGTTTTTTTGGGAAAAATGGAGAATAGTAAGGAAGGTTAGCGAATAATGGCGTTCTGCCCTGGTAAATGAAGTTCTAAGGCGGCTGCGCTTAATGCCAATAGGACTTAAAATGTGCTAGGCTATAGGTAGACGCGGTAACGTCCGGCCCTCAGGGCCGGGCGCAAGAGAAAGGATGCTTGACGGAATGTACGTAGTATGCAAAGAACATTTGGAACTGGCGATCGACATGTTTGTCGATGAATATGAAGATGCGCCTGACATTGTAGACCTGAAAGAAACCGAGTTTGCCGACTGGGATCCTCCGGCTAAATGTGCGGAATGCGAGAAAGCAGGGCAGTTCCTGGTGGTTTAGAGGGCTTGGGTTTGTGAAGGCGTAAAATTTCTGAAGGGCAAGATTGTAAGGTTTCTGAAGGAGTAATTTACTGACTGCGTAAGTGACTAGCTGGGAAAGTGATGAACCTGTATAAGGGATGAACTGTGTAAGTGATATACGGGGTAGCGATGAACTCTGTAAGCGGGAAAGAGCGGGTTGGCCGGGAGCGGAAACGTACGGTTGAGGCGCTCTTTTTTTGTTTGCTGCGCGTGCTAAGCGTTCTGCGCTGGCAGCTCCGTGCTGGTGGTTCAGCTCCGGTCACCCTGTTCTGGTTCTCTGGTTGCCCCGTTCTGATCGCTCAGTTTTGAGCGCGCCATTATAGGGCGGAATAGAAACAGCCCCGGCACGGATCGGCGTGCGGGGCTGGAATTATTTTTTGTAGGTGAGTTCGTTGCTGGGTTAACCGCGCGGTTTGAAAATGCCGAACGGACGGCCAATGGGTAGGAAAACCCGGCCGAAATGCGTGTTCAGCACCGCAGCGCCGCAGCCGTACAGGGACAGCAGGCCGATACCCATTTCCGCGTATGCCGCCAGGGTATGGAACGCTTCAGGCGCGCCAAACGCGTCGAAGGTCAGGCCTATAAACAGCAGGTCGATAAGAACGAAGATAAAGAACAACACTTTGTGTGTCTCCATCGCGCCGATCGTCATGAACAGCGTAAAGATCAGGTAGCCGGCAAAAGCAAAGCCCAGCTGCTTTCCGTCGACGTCGGCTGCCAGCGCAGGGCCGAAGACGCCCATTTTTACCATCCAGCTGCTGGCTGTGGCGAACCAGAAGAAGGCGTACGCGCCAAAGGCCGTCATGCCGAAGGTGTTGTTGTGTTTGGCATCCTGGATGCAGGCGAACAGCTGGGCAAACGCCCCCAGAAAAATCGCCCACGGAATGATAAGGCTTAGCCCGTCCGTGAGGCCGAGCTTTTGCGACGAAGCCACCAGAGTAACGATTGCCAGCCCAAATAGGCCGATCGCGCTGGGATCCGCCGTTAATACTTTTACTTGCTGCGTAGTGCTAGAAGTTTGCATGGTTGTTTCTAAATCCTCCAATAAAGTTCAAATGCGCTGATTCTGCCGATACCAGAATGCATACTGGCCTATTGTACCTGACGCGGTCTGGTTTGGGATAGACGGAAAATTACATTTTTCGAGGGATTTTTTAAAGAATGTTATAATGGCGGAAGAATTGTCTGTAGGAAGGGAAATGGCGGGGGAAATGGGAAATAGGGAGCAATAGGGAATAATAAGGAATAATAGTGGATTATAGGAGATTATAAGGAGTTATAGAAGGTCCGCTTGACTAGCGTCTCCCTTAACCGTTTACATAGATGGAGGTTTTGTTATGTTGATTCAAATCATCGGCGTCGGCAAATTGAAGGAAAAATATCTCGTCCAAGGCATAGCCGAATACGCTAAACGCCTTGGCCCGTACGTGAAGTTCCAGATCATCGAGGTCCCCGATGAAAAAGCGCCCGACACGCTGAGCTTCGCTGAGGTCGGCATTGTCAAAGACCGCGAGGGCGAACGCATCCTCGCGCACGTGAAGGGCGATGCGCATGTCATCGCCCTTACGCTGGACGGCAAGCTCTGGAGCTCGGAAGAGCTTGCCGCAGAGCTCGACAGGCTCGGCACCTACGGGTCGAGCCATGTCGTGTTCATCATCGGCGGCAGCCACGGGCTCGCCGATGCCGTGCTGCGCCGGGCACAGCAGAAGCTGTGCTTCGGGCGCATGACCCTGCCGCATCAGCTGATGCGGCTGGTGCTGACGGAGCAGATTTATCGGGCGGTGAAGATCAATCGGGGGGAACCGTATCATAAGTAGGGCGAAATATATCGAAATACTGCCACTATAAATGTTATGGTAATTATAGGTTTAGGGGCAACGTACTGGATAATTGAAATTACATTTTTACGGGGCAGCGGGCAGCTGCTCCTATTTCGTATGGCTAAAAATAAATATCAATTAGGATAGAAGTCCTGCAAGAGAATAGGTAAAATAGAGTTAGGAGATACCACCAAAATAAGGAGTAGATGTGAATGCCAGTTGTTGTAAGTATGATAAATTGGAAAGGTGGCGTGGGTAAAACTACGCTTACATTACAAATTGGGATTGGATTAAACAAGTTCCACGGAAAAAGAGTTTTGTTAATAGATTTAGACCCGCAGTGTAACCTTTCCTTTTTAGCACTTGGCGTTGAATCGTATGTCGATAAAGTGTATACAAAAGGTACCTACTCACTAAAATCGGTATTTGATTCTTATTTTAGTGATACAGTAATTGACGCAAAATCGGTCATTCAGGATCGAGTGGTTAATAGCAAACCTGGTTACGTTTATACAAATGTAGATATGATTTTATCCCATCAAGAGTTAGTATTATTAGACCTGCGGTTAGCTCGGTCAAGAAAATCAGGGAGAGACCACAAAGAAGAAACTGGGTTTGAAATTGAAAAGCTTGCGATACTCAAAAGAGTGATTGATCAAGTAGCGGGTGATTACGACTATGTTCTTGTAGATTGCCCTCCCAATGTTAATTTAGTAACACAAAATGCCTTCTATGCAAGCGATTACTTCGTAGTTCCGGCAATTCCGGATTTTCTATCAACAACGGGAATTTCCTTGATAAGGGACTACATGGAGAAGTTTAATGAAGACTATAGAAACATGCATCGATACGCTGAATATGGAGAAGAGTATAAGGATACCAAATTTGGGGGAATAGTCTTCAATATGGTAGATGAGTATGGGGGAGGCCCAAAACGAACACATCAGGAAACCTTAACCTCTATAGGGGCACAGCACCCAGGGTATGTTTTTGAAAAATATATTACCGATGGAGATGGGATTTCAGTTGCTGCTTCAGTAAATCTTCCAATTTATGCATACGAGCATTTGCCAAGGTCTAATCAAAATGCAAACAAACAATCGGACTACTTTGAAAATCTAATAAATGAATTTGTTACAAAAATAATTTAAGGAGGTCTGAAGATGGAGGCAAAAGAGTTATCAGTAATATTAAGTAAAATGTCAGCGATTCTTTCATTGTATGATGATGTCGCTATTGAGGAAGCGCTTGATGATATATATAAAATGGTTCGAGCTAATAAGAGGGAGAAGTCAGGTAATATCACGAAAAACGAAAATGAAGTTGATTTCAGTATTTCGGAAGAGTTAATCAGTATGATGTCAAAAATGAGTTCTGAAGAATTGACAAAATATCTTCAGGAAAATGAACAGTTCCAATCCAAGGGAGCTATTCTCAAGCTTGCAAGGACCTTGTCAATCACAACCTCAACAAGGAATAACGTGCCTACTCTTTCACATAGCATTGTAAAGTTCTTCGAGCGCCAGAAGATGGACAAGCTAATACGCGAGGATAGAAATGCCGATGTGTCAGGTGAAGAGAAACTATAATGTAGGTAAGGAAGAGTGAGGGGGCTATTGAATAGACTAAATCAATGAGTTATTTAGATACAAACTTTGATTGTTTGATTTAGAAGATGGGCTTTTCCGGACAAAGGAAAAGCCCCTTCCGCCATGTTATCAGCGAAAGGGGCTACACTTAAAAAATGCTTCTCGGTCTCATCGTTGAAGGCGAGCTCGACGCTGCAGACGCGCTTCCTATCGTCCAGCGTGATCTTCTTCACGATCAGGTGCATCAGGGTCTTCCGCTGCGGGAACGGCGAGCAGTGGAGCAGGGCGTCGAACCTTTCCACCAAGGAATGTACGAACTCGTATGAGACGGGCTCGGCCTGATCGTCGCGGAGTTCAAGTTCAAGCTTCGACCGGCGGGTAAGATCAGTGTCGAGCTCACTGTTCAGGTCGTTTAGGCGTCCCGCGAATAGGTCACGGTCGATCTCGTCCATTTCGTACAGCCCAAGGTACTTGTGCTTCCTTTCCTCCAGCTTGTCGATGCGGGCCTGGACTGCCGCCAGTTCGTCGCGAAGCGGCTTGATGCGCCCCGATCTGTGCTCATTGATGCTGCGTACGACTTTCTTGAGAATGTGAGGCTGAGTCACTGCCTGCCGGATGCGCTCCGTCACGGCTTTTTCGGCCTCATCCTTGCGGACGCTGTTGGCGTGGCAGACCGAACTGCCCTGGCTGCGAAAGCGACCGCAGGAGTAGTACATGCGGACGATCTTCGTCCCGTCCTTCGCCCGGTTCACTGTACGGCTTGCGGTCATCGCCGCGCCGCATTCGGGGCATCGGATGAGCCCGGTCAGCAGGTATTCCCCCTCGAAACGCTTCTTCGGCATGACACTCTTCTTCTGCCGCAGGAGCTGTACCTTCTCCCATAACTCTTCAGAGATGATCGCCGGATGATGGCCTTCAACAAGTATGATCTCTGAGGTTTTGCCTTTGCGTCGTCTCTCCGCCCAGTTCTCATAGCGGTTGTAGCGGATTTTGCCTACAAACATTGGATTGTCGAGAATGTCTCGGATGGCACAAGTGGAGAAGGGCTTGCCCGTCTTGGTCTTGTGGCCCCGGTGGTTCAGGTCGTTGGCGATCGCTTTCAGACCGTGACCGGCGGCATATTGCTCGAAAATATTGCGAACGAGTACTGCCTCATCCTCGATGACGACGATCCTCGTCTCTCTTCCGCGTTCGTCGACCTTGATGCTCCGATAGCCGAGTGGAACCTTGCCGTTGTGCTTGCCTGTTCTGGCGCGTTGTCTGTGGCCCATCTTCACGTTGTCTACAATCGTGTTACGTTCCAGCTCTCCCACAGCGCCCATCATTTGCAGGGCGAATTTTCCCATTGATGTGCTCGTGTCAAACTTCTCGGTGAAAGATTGAAATGCGACATTGTTTTTCTCCAGCAGATCGACGATCTGTAGCAGGTCAATGTTCTTGCGGGCCATCCGATTGAACTTCCAGACGATGACTTCGTCTAATTTCCCTTCCTTAGCGTCCTGTAGAAGCCTTTGCAATTCATAGCGGCCTTTCAAGCTCTTCCCACTGACGCCCCGGTCGACATACTCCCCGGCAACCACCCTGTTGTACAGTTTGCAGTATCCGCGCAGGGTTTCTAGCTGGGCATCGATGGAGTAGCCGTGCTCTGCCTGCTCCTCCGTACTGACGCGTGCGTAGATGGCGACTCTTATTGTTTGATTCATGCTTGCTTGTCCCTCCTTATTGGAATCGGCGGGATCTCCAGGCTCAGCAGGGCTGCCGTGCCCTGGATGGTCGCCACCGTGATGTCCCTGTCATGCGGGACGGCGATGTAGTCAATAAGGCTTCGGTAGAGTTCCCTTTGCTGCTCGGGCGAGGCGCTTTGCAGCAGGGGGCGAAAGTTGTCCAGCGCTTGCCGAATGTTCGCCGCTGGAATGGAGCGCTCGGGTTGCCCGGCTACAGATCGCTCTAATTTCTCCCGTTCTTCCCCCAGAGGCCCCGATTCGGCCCGAATCTCGTCCAGTCTTTTTCTGAGTTCCGAGGCATCGATGTGATCGTCCTCAAAAAGCTCGTAACAGCGGATGCTCCGGCGCTTTAGGGAAGCGAGCTGTGCGTCAATCTGCTTCAATCGCTGCCGAGTAGGCAACAGCTGCTTGTCCCGCCTGAGATTGATCTCCTCCACCAGCCGCTGGGCAACGGAAGGGTGGGTGATGAAATGCCGGACCCGGGATTCGACCCAGGCTTCGGCCTCATCCGCCCGGATATGGTTCGCCCGGCAAACTTTGCTCCCTCCGGAGTTGTAGCGGCTGCACACATAGTAAAAGCTTTTGGAATGAACGCCGTTCTTTCGTTTCCGAGAAACGTGGGACGGAATCATACTGCTTCCGCAGCACGGGCACTTGAGCAGCCCGGACAGCGGGAAGGGACGCGTGGTGCGCTTGGTTGGCGGGCATGAGCTTCCGGCAAGCCGCAGCTGCACATGCTCCCAAAGTTCTATCGGGACGATTGACTCGTGTTCGCTGTCCACCATTTGTCTGCTGCCCTTTTCATCCGTATAAGTGATCTTGCCGATGTAGTTCACGTTGGTCAGGATGCCGCGTACTGAAATGCTATGGAAGGCCTTGCCGCGCTTGGTCTTGTGTCCTTCCTGATTCAATCGATTGACAATAGCCTTCAGGCCAAGACCGCTGGCGTACATCTCGAAAATGGAGACGACCCGCTCGGCCTCCCCGGGCACGATCTCTACGTAGGAAAGGCGCGGGTCGTCGGGGTGGGTGATCCAGCGGTATCCGAGAACCTGATTGCCGCTGTTCCACCTGCCGAGCCTGCTACGCTGTCGCATGCTGTGGCGTACGTTCTGCGCGATTTGCCGCCTCTCATGTTCAGCCACGGACCCAGCCATCTGGAGGGCGAACTTGCCCATCGGCGTGTCCGTCTGGAGTTCTTCGGTCAAGCTGTGCAGGGCGATGGCGTGCCTGTCCAGCAGCTCGACGATGTGCAGGAGATCGGCCAGTTTGCGGGAAAGCCGATTCAACCGCAGGCACACGACTTGCTGGAAGCGACCGCTGCGGGCGTCTTCCAGAAGTTCGCGGAGTGCCGGTCGGCCATCGATGGACTTGCCCGAGCGACCCGCGTCGACATAGACCTTGTGAACATCGATGTGAGACTTGCGGCAGTAGTCCAGAAGGGCGTTTCTCTGGGCGTCCAGGCTGAAGCCTTCGACCTGCTGCTCAGTTGAAACGCGAGTGTAAAGGGCGGCGGATTGTTTTTCGTGATTCATTAAGCTAATCCCTACGCGACGATCCGGGCTTCGATGCCCAAGTCTATAAGGTAATCGAGCCAGAAGGCCGCTCGCTGTTGCCGCTCCTGTTCGGCATCGAGGTACTGGAAAATCATGTCGGCAAGGATGTCGATGAAGAGGCCTTGTTCGCTTAAATCCTGAATCTTATTCATCAGATCTCCTCCTTAGTTTTTGATAGTAGAATCCAATGCAAGGTTACATGAATCCTCTTTCTTTCAAGCTGATGAAGCTGCCTTCTCCGAGGACAATATGGTCAAGAAGCTCAATGCCCAAAAGGGAACCTGCATCCCGGATTCGCTCTGTGAGCTCCACATCTTCCGGGCTCGGTGTCGGGTCTCCGCTCGGATGGTTGTGGCAGCCGATGATTGAAGCAGCATTGGATAGAATGGCAAGTTTGTAAGTTTCTCGCGGATGGACGAGAGATGCGTTCAGTGTTCCGCAAGATACTTGGTGCAAGGCAGTAGGTTGATTTTTGGTGTCCAGTGTCATGATGCAGAATACTTCTCGGTCGCAGTCTCCGATGAACTGACGAAATAACTCGGCTGCATCCGCTGGCTTGGAAATCTTGCGCTGCGGGAAGAGGATAGAGGCCTGTTCTCTGACCATTCGGAGGCTGACAATCTGGATTCGCCTTGCAGACTTCAGGTTGGGATCTCTCATCGCACCATGTTCATCCCTTTGCGAGTTTGTTCTTTCAGCCATGCTTCCAGATCGGCGTTTTGTGTTCCAAGCCGTGAGAAAATTATTCGACAGCAGTCGTTATCGTACATAATCATAATTCTGTAGTACTGCCCGACATTGAGAGTGTAGATTTCAACGTACTCTACATAATAGAAAGGTGATGCCAGGCCCAGACTGCGAAGAGCGGAGTTCTCCTCCTCAGGTTCCAACCAGACAATTCCGTAACCATTGTCATCTAACCTGAAGGGTGACACCTCTTGCTCCGATCCCAGCATTTCGAAGAGTAAGTCGAACTCATGCGTCGTAATGTAAATGAGGTCGGGATGAAGCTTTTCTTTCAGCTGTATAATATCTTTCTCGCAACTAATGTTCAGCAATCGGTTCTCCTCCCAGCAAATAGTGATCCCTCTGTTACTCTAGGGGTACAAAGTGATAATATTTGCTTGAAATTTGACCTGTTTCGTTACCATTTCTTTTGTGCAGGGGTTGAACTCTTGAGACATGAATGTTCCCTGTCAGACAAGTACTGGACCTCGTCATGGATGGGCAGTCAGGGACACGCGAAGGGGCGCTTCTCCAAGTCTTTTTTTCTGGGACTCCTTGCATCTCATGGGCTTAACATCTTTTGGGGCGCCGTGGCACTTCGGATCAGAACTTCGTATGGCAGCGGAAAAAGAAGGATTTTTTTTCTTCTTTGTTTTTTTTGATTCTATCGACACAAGTGCCACAGGGTCAGCGAGACCTTTGAGTGAATGAGATGCGCGGGCAGGGCACTTCGGTGGGTTGTGCCCCTAAGAGTGCCCCGACCGTCCCTTCAAAAAGTCAGATTCAGAACCCAATTGGTCTCGGACCTTCAGGAGTGATGCGCTGGAGACTTTTTTAGCCGTCTTCGTCTCTTGGAGTGCTTGGGTGAAGCCTTCTTTTCCGGCTCTGGTTCTGGAGGAAGGCAGAAGTCCTCGTAAGTAAAGATTCCGAGCAGCCTCTCGTCCCCATCGAGTGCTAAAACGCACCAGCTTTTTTGGAGCCTTCGCAGCTCGACAGCAGGGTAAGGGCTGCTCCAAAGGTTGGGTTTAAGGGCGGCCAGTTCCCGCATTCGTTCCTTGTAAACGCTCCGAGTAAGGCGAGTTCCCGTATCTTTCCGCCTAAAGGTTGCTTTAACTGTCATGTAATCGGGTAGGCTTACGTTCGATGGCGTAGGCAGCTTGCTTCTGATGATCTCGACCTCAACAATCTGGCAGGGAATAAGAAACAGATCATTTGACGGCTCTTCATCTAAGCGGGATTGAGTCAGAATCATGGTTGGCGCTCTCCTTATTCCATTGACTCGATATCATCTACGACTGTAAAGTCGTTGGGGCCATCATTGGTCACGGTGACCTTTAATCGAATTCCCGAACAGTGACGCACCCCTCCGCTCTTGCCTGGCTCTGCCTTGATCCCTTTAGCCTGAAGAGCCGAGCGGACGGCGGAGATCAGGCGCTGATTCGACAGTGGGTGGGAATGACCATTCCTCTGGCACCAGATCCGATAGATCTTTGCCAGTTTATCATTTGAGACCCTATCCTCTGCTGCTCCTTTTTCGATCGCTTCCTCGACGAATAGGGCAATGGGGTTGAGTTCTTCCTCGTAAGCTCTTAAGGCCTGCTGTGATGCCTCGGATTGGGTGAAAATGAAGCCGTTTTTTCGTAATCGATTCAGCCCCAAAAGCGCAAAATTTAAAATTCCAGGCAACTCCCGCTTCAACTTATCCGTCAAATGAACGTCAGCTTCGTCTTTGTCGAAGGTCCGATTGAAGGGAATAATAATAAGACGACGAATGAAGGCATAGCTTTTGTCACGCGAATTCGGCAAGTTGTTCATCCCTAGGACGACCTTGCAAAAAGGACGGTACATGAAGCCTTGCTCATGCTTGCGTTCGACACGAATGGCGTCGCCTGAAGTGATCGCCTTTAGGAATTGAGTATTGATCCCTCTAGAATCCGTCTCGTTCTCGGTAGAAAGAATAAGCTGCTTGTCTACCAATTCGGAGCGGGCAAAGGGCTTTTCAAGGTCGTTGAGTGTCAGCGCACAAGTATTGGAAGGACCAATGATCGTTTCCAGTACATCGGCCAGAACGCTCTTCCCGTTGGCTCCTTTCCCGAAGAGAATGAACGCCTTTTGCGCGCTGACTTCCGAGGTCAGGCAGTAGCCGAACATTTCTCGGACCAGCTTGATCCGCTCCTTGTCCTCTTCAAAAACTTGACGCAGGAAGTTTCGGAAGGTCGGGCATTTTGCCTCTGGATCATAGGCAATAGGAATACGGATGGTGGAGTAAAAACTCTTGTCGTGCGGAACGAGTTCGAACTTACGCAAGTCCAGCATGCCATTCTCCAGATTGATGAACTGGCGTTTCGTGTCCATCTGTTTCACTGAAGGGGTGTCAAGCGCAAGCGCCTGCATGTACTGCTCTTCAATGGCGGGAGTCCAAAAATTGGGCACATACTCATGAAGAATGTCCCGTAGCATTCTTCGGAGCGTATTGTCGTCGAGCAGCCCCCATACTCCATTGGTATACAGGTAAAAGCGTCCAGGCTGCACATAAACCAAATCCAGACGCGTATCGACCACATGCTTTGAAAAAACATTGGCATTCAGCCTATTGGGGCGGCCTGTGTTCCGATCCAGACTGAAACCGACTTCGGTGAGATTTTGTCCCTGCTTGCTAGGCTTGTTTTGTCGAGATGAAAGTTTTGGACGAGCAGCGAATTTGCCGGGACTATTGGTGATTTCGCCCCCTTCATTCCGCCGAATGTTTCCCCCGTGGCATTTAAAAATTTGGGCCTCGTCGCAACCGAACGTTGCGCACCGTGTCGTTCCACGATTGGCTTCTGATTCGAGAGCGGCTATCCGCTCTTCACTGTGCTCAGTGTGCTTCGTGGAAGCTTTTGAAAATGCCAGTGCGGCATCCGACTGTCCGGATTTCACCAAGAGAGATGTCCACTGGTGCCAGTGTTCTTCCGGAAGTCCGTCCTTGCGCTGGATATCGAAATCCTCGGCAAAAGCAGGACAGTGCTCAGCCAGGCGAACAAGCACGCCATCAGGATGCTCTGAAAAGAGGCGTTTCTCTACACGAGGAGTTTGTCTCCCTAGCATCCAGTCCTGTGCTACTGCAGGCCGGGCCATTCTGGTGATTTGATCCATGCGTATGTACCTCCGTTTCTGTGCAGAGATGGAGGCAGCACCGTACAGGAGCCGTCTCCCAAAATGGCCAGTTCTGAATGTTGATGGCTGGTATCGGGGTCGCGGAAGGTGAATTTTGGACAGCCTATTCCCGGCGGGATAGAGAAAAGGTACCGCATGCCTCCACCGGGAGTGGAAAATTGCCATGTCTCTGGCAGATTACCGCCAGCGAGCTCTTCCAATTTAGCGAATCCAAACGGGCCGTCCACATCGAGCGCAACAAGGCCAGAGGATATCCCCAGAATAATACCAATGTTGGCCGTAGGCCAACGCCTGAACCAGTCCTTTACCTGTTGTTCAGAAGGAATCCCAGCGTCTTGCCAATTTTTAATAAGCGGTCGTTTGCCAGGAGACTTGCATGTTGAAAGGTGTATCCTCGACATGCAAGAATGGTCATGTGAACATAGGGGGATAATTGGAAATTGCAGTTGCAGATATTGAAGAGCTTCGTTCAGCATGTGTTGAAATTCCTTTCGTATTTGTAAAATGAATCGCGCGATATGCGTTTGAGTATACAAAATGAACTCCCAATTTGTCATTTCGCGAATTCCGACGTTTTCGTCATGGTCACTTTGCGACTCGGGAGGGGGGGCTGCCGGAAAGCACTTATGGGTTAAAAAAATCTCTCTCAAGCTCCCTCTAACTAAAAGTTTCACTCAATTGGAGATAGAGAGGCGAAAAAAAAGAGAACGAGCGGGTGCTCATTCTCTGGGAATAGCCCTTAAGGGCTTGCTATATGTCCGTTTTTCTATTCTTTCAACCAGTCCATCCATTTCTTGTTAACTTGTTCGAAGCTGCCGAACGTTTCAACAAAGGCCTTTTCTAATGTCGGCATAGAACTGGACAGGAAGCTATTAAATTTAGCGTTTCCGTAAGTCTCGTACAAGAATGCAGTAAACATATAACCACCGATATATTGCGTCTTTACGGAGACATTGTCTTTGAAAATGGTGATATGTTCCTCCGGGTTTTTGAGAATGATTGGCTTCCAGTATGCCTCACTTTTCTTGAGATCGTCGGTGCCTTTTGCAGCGAGGTATTCTGCTTGCCCTTCTTTGATCCACTGCATATTTTCTCCGCCAGTAAACCATCCTGTTTTCTTTTCTCGGTATTTCTCTTGTATGATTGTTTGCGGTGTATGGATGAATTCATGCTTGAACAAATGGGTGAAGTAGTCCTCGTCGTATAGTCCGCCTTCTAGCGTGTACCCTTTCTTTTGATAGGCTGATGGTGTGAGGACATGAATTTCGGTCTTTAGGACTTCGCCTGTGCCAAAGGTTTTGTTATAAGCGTTGCCCTCGTCAACGTTATCGGAAGCAGAGGGATGCAAATAAATGTAGATCGGGTGCAGGTCATCGTTTAGAATGTTGCCAACCCCAGGAAGAAGGGATGCAAACTCAGTGGTTGCTACGTTGTATCCCTGTTCGAAATCAGCGGCGGCTTTCTCGACGTCCTTTTCAAATTGCTTCGTATAGAGCAAGGTAAAATGCTTTGAGCGGTACTCTAGCCAACCTTCAGCCTTATCTTTATTGGATTGTGTTTGGGCTAACAATTGCTTCAGTGTTGAAACCTGTCCCTGAAGCTCCTTAATTTGAGCTTTGTCCTCATCTTCCTTATGACTCTTGAACATGAACGTGCCAGTTTTGGAATCAAAGGCATAATTAGCCTGAAAAACCGTTCCGATGGCGGGTGCGGCAATGTAAGTCGTTCCGTTCTGAGCGATCGTTGCGGGAACCATTTTGTTTCCTACCTGGACTTTGCCCTTAGATTTGGTCATATCGAGAGTAAACCCATCCAGTCCAATCTTGAGAATGGAGTTCGTGGCAGCTGAGGCGACTCCGACTCCGAGTAGAAACACGCAGATAAATGTAACAATGACTTTGATCTTGGAAAGCTTCATTTTCTGTAACCCCTCTTTAAATATTATCAACATCAAGTACTATATTTCTCCACAATGCAGGTAAATCCTTCCCATGACTTTGTTGCTATAATTCGCTAAAACTTATTTCTTACTGGTTATCGGGGCCTCCCTTTTTAGCTCCATATGCAATTAGAGCCAGGGCAAGTACAATGATGGCGGTCCAGATGTAATGGTGTCTGACAAAGCCAATTCCCCATTCTACAATGGCGATTCCAATCATGGCGCAAATGCCAAGAACGACAAAAAAGCCATAGAATCCTGCGAATGTAATGCTAAGAACCCGATTCAGTAAGATAAAAAGTACAATGCCAATAATGAGACCAATAATAATTCCAAATGTGCTCAATTCTAAACGCTCCTATTTTATCGTAGTTTTGATTGACAAGAGGACTATACACGTAATGTCTTTCTCTGCTCCCCCTTCCGTCATACTGATCCGTACCCTTGTAAGTAATATGTCGAATGAGTGTCTTAGGTACTATAGGTTATCTATTCTCATTATAAGAACTTATAAGTTATTATTACAACATTTTCTTATAGTTTGATGCTCTGTATCGCGCTCGTTATATTTCCTACCCTTGGTTTATAGGGTGGTGGTTTCAATGTCTGATTTTTTGACGCTGGTAGGCGCGAGAATCAAACAGCTAAGAGTGCAAAAAGGACTGTCGCAGGCTAGGCTGGCGGAATTGGCCGAGCTACAGGATTCGTATATCGGAGGCGTGGAGCGAGGAAGTCGAAACATATCGCTGAACTCGCTGGAAAAAATCATGTCGGCCTTAGGGGCCGACCCCGTGGAGGCTCTTAAGTTTGGAAAATTGGATGAGGTCGTGGATTTAAGTGAAGAAGCGGCAAAACAGGACTTGCTAGAGATACACCTGTCTCTCCTTCAGGAAAGAAGTCTACCGGAAATCAGGCTTGTGCATCGGATGGTGAAGGACATGTTCGATACGTTTGACAGGAAAGAAGAGCGCGAATCGTGAGAAGGGGGCGAGCGGGCGGCGTAGGCCGCAGCGCTCGCCTTTCTATTTTTTGTTACGGCCAGAGCGCTCATAATCGAGACTGAACCTGCACTTCAAGAGCTTGCGGTCTGCTTTTTCGAACTGGCAATGAGCTTCAATTGCCACCGAGAATGCGGTGGAGATTTTGAGGCTAAGAGACTGCTTGCCGACATGAAGCAGAATGCCGGTCAACGGGTTTTGTGACGCCTCGACCTGCTCGAGCAGGTGATCTGCCTGCTTTGTCAGTTGGGCAATCCGGATTTTGTTGGACATGCGTGAGTCTCCTTTTCAATGGAAATTGATGTTGTTCAGGATTTGTTGGTGTTCCAAGAAGCGTCGGTACCGTCCTTGTCGCCGTCGACGCAAATGACGCAAACTTGGGTCAAGAACGGGCGTACTTCTGATTGATGGTGACAGATGCATCCGAATGCTTACGGTAGAAGCGCATGTCCCGGCTCGATTGGTTGGCCTGAGCGGTGAACGCCGCGTGTAGCGTCTCATCCTCGAATGTAAAGAAGTCCCGTCCCTTCTGGCCCCCAAACAGGGCGATCATTGCGTAGTGGTAGCTGCCGGGATTGCAAATCCCGCCGCTTCCTAGCGGGACAAGTTCAGCAACCTCCCCGACGGTCAGTTTTTCCTTGCGTTTCGGCTGCCTATCGAGGGCGAGGAGCAGGCAGGCGAACAAGACATCCGCATTTGCCCTTCCCTCAATTCGTTCAGGAGCGTATTTCTTGCTGTCGACAGCTTCCCAGTTCAGGGATCGGATCATAGGCTCGATGGTGGGCAGAGTCTTACCCGCCAGTTTGGATAGCGCGTGCCGATTCCCGTACGCCTTCATAAAGCGGTCTAGCTGCACACGCGCCCTATCCGAATCCTTGGTTTGCATCTTAGGGAGCAGTGCCCGGAAAAAGTCAGTGTAACGCAGGAGTCCATCCAGGCTGCTGTCGGTGTCAGGCTCGCCGCCTTCATGCCCGATCTCCTTGAGGAGGTCCCGTATCGCTTCTAACCGCTGTGTATCCGCCAGTTCTAGCGAGTCAGGGCAGATCAGGTGGGCGAGAAATGAGGCAGTATCGAAGGCGAGGGGGCCGTTTTCGAGCCTGCTTGTCCAGAAGTCGAACACATGGGCAGGTTCAGCAGCCTCCTCCCGCATGAACTCTGGCCATAACCTGACGACGGACAGGGCAGTCTGTCGCTGGGCGTAGGGCGCGTCCTTCCGCTGCCAGAATCCTCCGCGCCAGAACAGCGCTGTGCGAATCGTCTTCGGGTCGACTGCCTTCGGATCGGAAAACTGCTCGCGCCACTGGTTGAGCGGTTCGGTTGGGTATTTGGCGTAGGGGAAGTGTGACATGTGCTCGTCGAAGTGATCGTTAATGTAAGCAACGACGAATTTTTTCTTATTCTCACTGATGGTTAGGGCCATTGTGGGCTCCTCCTTTTTCGTTTTGATAGCTGACTTGTCGGAATCGACGTAATTGACGAAATTCTGTTTGGTCAGAAGGGTAGGTCAAGTTCATCGTCTATCATGCATCTGTCTTCCTTCTGATTGTCCTTAAACTGTGGCTCGGCGAAGGCCTTGTCATGGCCGTTCAGGGAAATCCACTGCTCAGGTGTCAGGAACGGGTCCCTAAGCTGAATGTAGAAAGGTTCTGCGAGTTCTCGTACCCATCGGAGTGCATCGGGGATCGTCCCGCCATGAAAAATGGGAGGTCCCTCTGCCCAGAGGTCCTCCCACACGAAATCTGCTATCTGGTTTTCTTGGTCTAGCCTAACGTAGACGTCTGTTCCGTCTACGTAGTCGTTTGTGCCTGTTTCATCGGTTGTTCGTAGCACGAGGCGTACGATATGAGTAGGTTTATCTCCATTTGGTGTGGGAGTTTCATTGTACAGCGAGAGAGCTGCCGCCATAATCCAGCAGTTATCTCTATTTGATTGTGCGAAGTCATTGTATTTGTATTGAAATTCCTCTTTTAAAAGTTGAAGGAGTAAGTGAATGTGATTGTCCAAGAAAATCATCCTTTCTATCCATGGTTTCTCATAAGGGATTGTCTGGAGTGTTAAAATTAACATTGCAGACGATTAAATAATGTGGTAAGATTCTCCATAACAAGGGAGGGATTCTTATTACTAACTGGTACGAAAGCTCATTACCTGATGTTGAATTTATTAAAGAGAGATTGCAGGCAATTATTCCCGAAAATGTTGAGAACTCTAACCATGCTAGGAACATAACTGCCGCTCGAACAGTATTTGTCATGCTCTACGCTTACGCAATAGATGGAGAGGATGGAAGAATTCGTCCATCAATGGTAACCGTTATGACTGACGAACAATGTTTGCAGCAATCTCGAAAGGCGAGGGAATCATGGCGCTTACTTGTGCTTGGACCTAAAAAGCCTAATTTCCCAGGAAGATGGTACAGTGAGAATACCCGTGAACCTATTCGAGATGATACCATAGCCGCTTTAAGGCAAATCGGTGCTGTTGACGAGGTACCAGGTGTTCCAGTTACCTCATCTAAGCCTAGATATTATCTAGCGAGGGATTTTGCAAATTTGTTAAATCCTCTTTTAGATGAAGCAGAGCTAGAAGAGTTAATTTTGATATGGAGAACTGCTCACTTAGCGAAAGGTGCACTTATATTGCAGAGCTTAAAGGAACAGGAGCTACGAAGTGATATATATGTGGAGTTTGGACATATCAAGCATCCAATGGCACCTGGAAAAAGCTCGGTGCTTACGAAAGCAGCTGTCGAGGTATTTGCTCAGAATTTCTTAGAAAAACCCGAAGTTCTTTTAATCAGCGAGTCGGCTGATAAAGTTCACAGGGAGTTCGGGAAAGGTTTAGATAGAATAGGTCTAAAAATCGATCCTAAGAAAACCCTGCCGGATCTTATAATCGCAGAAACAGGATCACAGGGATTTCGACTCGTGTTTATTGAAATTGTGCATACAGACGGACCCATATCTAATACGCGAAAAAGAAAGTTGCTAGAGCTTGCAAAGGGGAGTCAACTAACGGAAGAGGAGTGCACATTCGTAACCGTATTTGCCTCACGCTCTGACCCCGCCTATCGCAAAGTGCAGAGCAGCATTGCTTGGGGGTCCTTTGTTTGGTTTGCGGATGAACCTGAAAGAATTCTGCACCTAGTAGATAAGAAAGAGAAGAAGCAAACTTTGAACGATTTGCTTTGAACGATTTGTTGGATATGTGAATAAAGGAAATGGGCTACTGCCCATTTCCCCTTTATACCGCTATATTCCTAAGACACGAGAAACAACCCCATCAATTTCCTGCTGGTTAGGGAGGAATTCCTCAAAGGATTCTCCCATTTGGAGAAGCATTTCGTAGGAGGGATAAGGCAAGCTTTTTAAATCCCCTACATTAACTTGGGTATGTCCATTAAATTGTCTGAAGAAAGAATCCACAAGGGTTGAACTTAGATAGATAGCAAGTCCCTTAGCAAGATTTAACGACAACCCAGAACCGTTTTGGTGATAAAAATTAATGTGATTCTCAAACCCAACATACTCGAATCTCATTTGATTCTCATCATATACAGCGGGGACAATCCGGCGCTTGTCCTCTTTTGGTGAAAACCTCCGAATGAGTACGTAGTTTCCTCTTGGAACTAACATTTTAGCTGTTTGATCGTTTTTCATAATTGCATTTGGCTTGTCAGCGGGGGTGATAGGCCATCTCAAGTATCCCTCATGAAAATGAGTGGGGTAAATCAGCGGGACAGCATCCTCCGTGATTTGATCTCTTAGATTTTCTTTTGTACGGAAGTCGACAACCCTCCCAGTAGATACACTTATGCCTAAGTCGGCAAGAGAACCTGTAATTTTCTCCATTAGTCTTTTGACTTTTAAGTCGTCTTCATCACGCAAGATTCGGATAAACTTTTCCGTGTCTTCTGGATGGATCAACTGGTCATAGCTTAATTTATGCGTTGACACTTCAGTATCTAAATTGTCGGATGAAGTTATGATCACATTGCCAATCTGGTCACTCTTAATGGCATGGTAGATGATATTTTCTTGAAGGACTTCATCGTCTTTAAAGGCATCGGTTCTTGAATTAAAGAGATGAATCTTTCTAAAAACCATATCGCCGAGAAAGTCTAACCTAAATGGTTTGAAATAAGTCCCATTGCAGAAGCTGCGGGGAGTAATAGCAATTAACTCGCCCTCTCTGGCCAGGAGCCTCTTAGAAATTGCAACAAAAGCGGTATATAAATTTGTCGTCTCAATGCCGGCTTCTCTTAAGGTGCTTCTTGTTTTTGATTTACTGCTTATTTTCTTGTATGGCGGATTCATGATTACTTTGTTAAAGCATCCGCAGGTGTCCTTTAATAAGGAAATGCCATATTCTATAAAGTCACCTTGGACTATTGAATACTTAAAATCTATTCCATTAAGTGAGCATATTTTTTTGCAGAATTCCAAAGTGCTTCGTAGATACTCAATTAAGTTCTCATCAATTTCAACCGCAATTACCTCAATACTTAAAGGCTTTTTTTTGTTTCTACAGAGTTGAGTGACTGCTGCAGTTGTAAGAATGCCGATTCCAGCTCCGGGATCAAGCAGCTTAACGTGAGGAACGTTTAATGCGAACATATCACTCATAAAAGAAGCTAACCTAGGCTCTGTAAAGAATTGGCCGAGGCTCGATTTGGTTTGTTTTTGTGTAGCTTTACTCACTTGCTGACGAAGAAAGTCTATTTGTGTAAGCATTAATTCAGAATATAACTCATTTTGCTTGTTGAGAGTAAGCATAAAACGCCTCCAATCCGACAGATCTAAAAGTCGGTTTTGCTGTGAAACAGAACATACGTGCGATATGATATCTAGCAGCTATATTGTATAATAGAACGCTTGTTTTCGTCCAACAAACTTCATTGTAGATTCACTGATATTTACATAGGAAAATATGCCCATTTGTTGTAGGATAGATCTGTTAAGATAAAAGTGTGGACAAGAAAGATGATCAGTATTGAGTGAAGTATTGAATTGGTTGTTTACAGGCCGAAATCCTATACCTTAAGCGGATAGGCAGTGTTTGTTTAATATAGATAAGGGTCAGGAAACCGAGGGGGACATTCAATATGATTGAAATACGTAGAGAGTATCAGGCAGAAAAGATAACTGATGAGGTTCAAGCATTAATAGCTGTAGTTTTACCTATACTTAAAGGACTACTTTACGCTCAGAAAAACGAAGCTATAGATGATGCTGGTGGATATGAAAATATAAAACTGCGCCAACTGCCTCGTATCTATAGGGAAGGAAGCGGAGATGTTGGGATTTGCTTTGAGTACGCTGTTCATGATGCTATTTTGACTGAGTTCCAACCGGTAATTTCAAGGATAGACCATGCACTTTCCAAATTTTGTAAAATAAAACATGGTGACGTAAAATCACTTCTTTTTGGCGCTGAAAAATCAGGATCCATTCAATTAATTAAATCAATAAAGGACAATCTTACTAATGAGTCAAGACTGTTATCTGGAAGCAAAGGCCAACCAGTAAGGTTGAAAAAGCATATTGATGCAGTTGCAGCTGCATTTAGATATAGAACACTACGAGCCGCTTTACCCAATAGTATCAACGGGTTATGGAAGGCAGATCTCTTCTTAGGGCGAACTCTTCCAGATCAATGGGTAGGTACGACAGTCAAGATAAACGCAAACGAGTTAGAGCATGCAAGCGGTCTTAGGTTAGGGATAGTCCCCACAAAACAGGGAAAGAGTGATAAGGTTTATCTTCATGAGACTAAAAATCTTGTTATTTGCCCCCTACCTTATGATGAATCATTTATGGAAATCTTCTATTCAGGATGGCAGATAGTGAAGCAGTTCTTGACAGCTGATGCTAAGGTACCGAGGGAAGTTTTCCTTCCCCGTCCAGCAGATAGGCAAGTCTGCCGGTTTCTTGAGCAGCGTCGTGATTTTCCTGTACTTGAAGTTATTGAGGCATTAAGGCCATTAGCTCAAAAGGAGTTAATCCATACTCAGCCAGAGAATGTTGATGTACATGTTGAGAACGGCATTATAACTTCAACTGAGACCATTGTCGCACCCTTTTCACATATCACTGATATTTAGTAAAGCATCAAGAAGAACACATTATTATTGAGGCACCCGTGAGGGTGCCTTTCTATTTCGCTCTATAGATGATACGGTGAACCGTATCATAAGTAAGCACAAAGTTATCGTTTTGTGAAGCATCAAAGAACAACTCAATGTCCTTGATGCTTCTTTGTTCAATCTTATCACCAGCATTCACTGTAATTTTTGAAATTAACTGGTTCAAGATAGTCTTTTGTTGTTCTGGTGGAGTAATATCCATAAGCTTTGAGAAGTTTGAGAGAATACCGTAAACTTCGTTAAAAGACAATTCTTTTACTGTCGGTTGTGCTAGTTGTCTTTCTAAATCGACTTTTCTAGATTCAAGAAGTTTTAATTCATCCTGCAATCTGTTTATTTTTTCTTTTACAAAGACAATGTCCAACGCATCATTCTCGAACAAACTGAGATATTTGTCAGCATTGAAACGGACTTTCTTGATTTCGTCTAGAGTGATTTTATGCTGGGTTAATATTGGCTCTTTTATGCTAGAAATCTTACTATTGACATTGTCAACTAGAGATTTCAGAATGTATTCATTGGTAGTAATTTCTTCAAGTTTAAAAAATACATATTGTTCAGCGTAATCGGCTCTAATAGAATTGGCACGACAAACAGTAGAACCCTTATAATGGGATGTACCACAAATATAATATCTTAGGTACTCACCTGAGCCTTTTGTTCTCTTACTTCTATGACCAATCATCCCCTGTCCGCATGCTGGACATCTGAGTAAAGTAGTTAATGGGAAATGACCATCAAAGGTCTTTGTGGGCTTTGAAGATTTTAGCATAAATATTTCTTGTGCTTTATCCCATGTTTCCATACTTATTATGGCATCATGTTCACCAAGCTGAACTATCGGTTCTGGATTTATCCCTTTACGTCTCTTCTCATTCCAATCCTGTTGCTTATTAAAGCGTATAAAACCTGCGTATGCGGGATTTAATATAATTGTGCGGACGGAGTTTATCGAGAAGGCTACACCTCTTTTGGTTTTATATCCAAGGCGGTTTAACTGATGTGCAATTGCTTTAAATCCTCTTCCACTTAGATACATATTGAAAATTTCACGAACAATAAAGGCTTCGCTTTCAATAATAACTAACTTTTTATTCACGGATTTGTAACCGAGCATACTTCCACCATTCCATAAGCCATTTTTTGCTCTCGTTTTCATCCCCATCTTGACGTTCTCTACAATGTTATTTCTCTCATATTCAGCTACTGATGCCAGTAAGTGAAAGGACATTTTTCCAGCCGGTGTACTAAAATCAAAGGTTTCTGTACAACTTAATAGTGTAATGTTAGATTTCTCAAAAACATCAAGGATATTTAATGTATCTCTTTGACTTCTTGCAAGTCGAGTTAGCTTCCAAACTAGCACATAATCAAAGATATTTTTATCACAATCAGCTAGGATGTGTCTGAAAACTAAATAATGTGGTAAGATTTGAGAAAACGAATGGGGCGTCATACATGATTCAAAGACGGTACGAATTAAGCGATGAACAGTGGGAACAGATTAAAGACATGTTTCCCCCCTACAAAACAGGACGTCCGTCAAAATTAGGTGAACGAACCATGTTTAACGCGTTTCTATGGATCGCTCGAAGTGGTGCTGCCTGGCGCGATCTACCGGAGGAACGCTATGGTTCATGGAAAACGGTCTACAGTCGCTTCTGCAAGTGGCGAGATACCGGACTGCTTGTCGCGATCTTCCAAACGCTTCAGGTCGAACCTGACTTTGAAAACTTGAGCATTGATTCTACATCGGTCAAAGCCCATCAACATAGTGCCGGTGCTAAAAAAACGCCACAGGACATGAAGTGAATCAGCACATCGGCGTCAGTCGTGGCGGAAAGACTACCAAACTTCACACTGTCGTCGATGGATTAGGAAACCCCCTTGCTTTTCTTCTGACGGGTGGTCAAGTCTACGATTCCGTTCCAGCGATCGATTTACTTCAGAAGCTTGATATTACAGGAAGTCATATTCTTGGCGACAAAGCTTATGGCTCAGAAGCGTTTCGGAATTGGATTACAACGAAGCAGGCATCCTACACCATTCCGCCTAAAACGAATAGTCAAAACCCATGGAAAGTCGATTGGTATCGCTACAAAGAACGCCACTTAGTGGAGTGCTTTTTCAATAAAATTAAACACTTTCGCCGTGTGGCTACTCGTTACGACAAGTTAGCCAAGTCATTCCTGGCTTTTGTACACGTTGCTGCCATTTTCAAATTGACTCAATGATGAGTTTTCAGACACGACCTAGTAATCGTTGCATATCATGTCTACCCTTTATATCTTTTCCGCTTATTCCTTCGTCTTGGTATCGACCTACAATATTTAACCCTTTATTATCACAGTATTCTTTAGCCATTTGAAGTTGACCTTCAATAGAATATCCTTCGTCTGCTTGTTCTTCTGTACTTACTCGAACATAGACCGCAACTCTATTCATCAAATAACCCCCAATGTAATCAATTAATTCTGTTCTTTCATCTGTAGTTAAGTACGTGTAATTGTAATCAAAGAGAGAACAAAAAAAGTCGAGAAACTCAACATTTATTGTCAATTTATTCAGGTTCCGTAGGACTCGCTCTGCTCTGAACGTATCCTTCTCAATGAGCAGGTTAATCATTCTGTGAAACTGATTATTAATAGTGAATAGTTCTTCCTTTTTAGAAGCAACTCTTTCCCCAAGTATTTCCGCTAGTTGCCTTTCTGCATAACCTTCTGGGTCATCATCTATTTCCCTTTGTTCCAGTTCATTTCGTTTGATAGCCATTTCAACTTCGGCTTCAATTCTATCTGGTGAAAGGATATTGTAAAAAGCGAGGACAACCTCTATTTGTTTTTCCTCGATATTAAGTTCCCGTAGAAGTCAGGCTTTTTTATAAGACCTCGTTCAATTTGTGATACATAAGTAACGGCTTTTCCCACTCTAATGGATAATTCTTTGGATGGGACTTTTTTTGATTTTCGTATGGATTTTAGATAGCTACCAAAATCAATTCCATTCAAAATAAATCACCTCTGAAACTAATGGAATTATCTTCCATTTAAAATGGTGGAAGAATATGATAGTTGGTTTTATTATCGGTTTTTTCATTTTGACTGATGAAGTATATGCTCGTTTATCTTTTTGGTGGTTTAAAAATGATTGGTAGTAAATCCTTCACAGAAATGTTTCTGGCATTTTTGATGGTAATCCTCACATTTTTTGTCGGATCCTTTTTAAATGACATCATCATCCGAGGGTATGTGTTTGGGCATTTAAAAGAAAGAATACCCTTGAAATTGGTGTTTTTCATTTCGCTTATACTTTATTCCCTAGACGACTCCTGGAATGAAGGGTTCAGTATAACTAACACACTGTTCTCTCTTATTCTCGGACTCTCGTTAACCTATACGATTTTTAAAACCGATTCGATTTGGGTGGACACTGGCATCCATTGGGGACTGAACGTCTGCTACGGGATCTTTAACGGAACCCTTGGTGGTTCAGATGGGGGAATCATAATCACGAAGTATGAACCACAATCCATGTTACTAGAAATAATCAGCTACAGGGACTGTCAACAGTAAATCAGACAACTTTTTTAAGGGCCGCAGCTTTGTACTGAACGGGCGTCATGTAACCTAGTGAACCATGAACCCGGTGTTTGTTAAACCAGTTCACATAATCATATAATTCTACCTTTAGATGGTGGAGACTCTGGAACGTCATCTGGTTAATGAACTCGGTTTTCATGACTTTGTACGTCGCTTCAGCAACGGAATTGTCGTAAGGACAGCCCTTCATGCTTAGCGAACGGCCAATGTTAAAAGTCTTTAACAACGCATCAATACTCTGGTTTTTAAACTCACTTCCCCGGTCCGTGTGGAACCACTGAATGTTGCTTAAGTCGCCTTCTACTGTAGCAAAGGCACGGGAAATTAGAGCAGCGTCCTTATGTGGACCTGCACTGTGACCAATGATTTCTCTGTTAAATAAGTCAATCAATACGCAAATGTAATGCCACTTATGCTGGACTTTCACATACGTCAGATCGCTAACGACAAAGCGTTTCACTTCCGTTTGGTTGAACTCGCGTTTCAATACATTGGCTGTGTTTGCATCGTTACAAGCCGTTCTCTGCGGCTTATACTGGGCAATGGTGTACGTGGACACAAGACCTTGCTCTTTCATAATCCGCCCAATTCGGCGCCTGGAAACCGTGTATCCTTGCTCCTGAAGTTTCGTTTTAATCTTCCGTGTCCCGTAGGCTTGGCGGTTGCTTTGAAAGATCTCGACAATAGCCACCGTAAGGATACTTTCATCTTCGTTTTCTTTCTCACTCGCTTCATAATAAAAAGTGCTTTTCGCGATTTGTAGGACTTTGCACATTGCTGATACCGAGTATTTATCACTATTTTGTTTAATGATCCTTACTTTCGTCCCATGATCAGCGCGGCTTGCTTTAAAATGTCATTCTCCATTTCAAGTCGTTGCACTCGCTTACGAAGAGCGATAAGTTCATTCTCTTCAGCACTTCTATTGTCTTTTTCAGAAAACGAGCCTGAGGTCTGAGCTTGTTTGATCCAGCGATCGAGCGCGGAGGGACTAAGCTCATATTCTTTTACGGGTGGCAGCTCTTGATTTCCCGTTTTCATATAACTGGACCATTTGTCTCTTAAATTCTGCTGTAAATGTACGTCTTTCTCTTGGCATAGTAGATCCGCTCCTCGTTGTAATGATTTCATTCTACTAGCCCCTAATTTTTATGTCCAACTAAGTGTAGCCGATCCATACTCCAGGAACCTAAGAATCATCGTCTTTTCTTGGTACGTAAGCCAAAGCGTGCCTAATTCTGATGAGCTTAATGGGTTGTTTGGTTTCAAAATGGTATCCCCCTTCAAAGTAATCGGTTGTACTTATATTGCACCCCCTCTGCATTTACATACCGAGTACTTATTTAAGAAGGCTGTCATCTTATTGTTCAGGGAAATCGTCGTTGTGATTGATGGCGGAGAAAACTATAGTAAACGGCATTCTGGAACGACTCGAAGGCGAGGAAGAGAAAAGTGTTGTCCATTTACAAAAGGACTTAGGCATACAGCGAACAGGCTTGAAAAAAATGTTAGAGAAGCAACGAATGCAGGAGGATGCGTATTATGCGAAAGAACTGGCAGCATCTGTTTACAATCGGTTATCTGGGACGTTGGAAAGCAAACAATTCAGCATATTGAACGAGAGATAGAAAAGCTGCAAACTACTGTTTTATTCGACAAAGAACCCATCTTGAAGGCACTTATGAGCTTTGATGAAACTGTATGAGGGAGCGATGAATGAGGAAAAAAGAACCTTGCTCCCGGCATTTTTGTGCAAGATGTTTGTCGAAATTTAGGTCTACTTCGTCTTTTGTGCTATTATTAGAATAGCTAATAATAACATGGAGATGTGATTTAATTGTCTTTAAATAGAAAAATTTTAAGTATTACAATTGTCTTAATTGTTACTATTGAAGCAGTAATGTACCTAAATTTTCATTTTAGGGAGATATTAATTTTGCTTTACCTTCTTCCCTTTACATTTTTAATTCCTGTTTATACAGCCTGTACTAATATTAAAAGGTTATCAATGAAGAATGAAAATTCGGAGAAATATAGGTTAAACTTAGAAAAGCGAATTCAACTATTAGAAGCGGAAGCGGAGAAATTTCAAAATACGGAAACCGAGTTTAAAAAGCTAATTGGCGATGTTAATGTATTTGTTTTCTCATTTACCATTTCGAACAATATATGGTTTATGGGTGGAAATTTCCAAGGACTTAAATATTTTGGTATGCAGGATTTTCAAAATGGGATAAGAATAATAGAAGAGAATATTCACCCGGAGGATAAAGAATATTTTTTGAAAATGAAAAATCAATGGCTATCTGGAACTCCAACTATATTGGAGTTTAGAATTGAAAATGAAGGCCAAGTCCGTTGGAATGAATTGCGAACAAATTCGATTTTAAACTCGTCTGAAGAAGTTGAAAGAATCCATGGTATGATTTTTGATGTAACGGAACGAAAAGAAAAAGAGGAAAAATATGCACAACTGGCTTTCTATGATGCTTTAACAGAATTGCCCAATCGGAGGATGCTGGAAAATCATTTTAAAAAGGCATTTTCTCGTGCTATACGAAAAGAACATGAAGTCACGATTATGTTTATTGATTTAGACGGATTTAAAGATGTTAATGACTCTTACGGACATGATATTGGAGATGCTCTTCTTAAGCAAGTCGCTAATAGATTAAATGAAAATATTCGTGATGAAGACTTTATCTCGCGTATCGGTGGCGATGAATTTATCATCGTGTTTGAAGAAACAAGTAAAGAAGAGATAACCTTAATTGCTGATCGAATATTACAACGTATTTCTTTGCCTTTCATTATCTCAGGTCAGCATGTATCCGTAACACCTAGTATTGGAATTTCAAGTTATCCAGAAGATGGGGATAACCTTGAATCGATTATCAATTATGCTGATAAAGCGATGTACGCAGCTAAGGTTCAAGGGAAAAAGAATTATAAATTTTATACTCCTGACCTTGAAAACTACCAACCAAAAGAATCCTTGATTGACCAGTTTTTTAAGTGGTTTCAAAAAGCGAAAATAAATTAATCTAAAGGTTAGTGAACAACCTCAATATTCCCTAACCCGCTTTAGAAGAAACGCCCTCTGGGCGTTTTTTTTAAATAAAGCTTTATTATTTATGTATTGGGAATTTTGCGATGTTACTTAATCATCATCAATTGCCTCTTTCTGTGGAAGGTCACTCCTCTTTAGACTAGCTGTACACCATTTCGTGCTCTTAGCGATTTACATGGAGCTTCCAATATTTCTCTGCAGAAAAATGAGTGCCTGGAGCTACGGATCCTGCGGTGAGGAGCCGCCTGGGCGCAGATTGACGGGGCGACACATGTGGATTTTTGTAGGTACATTCTCTATGAATGATGTTATTATTTAGATAATTAACTTACTTTTTGTGCGCTTGTAGATGGGGGTTTGGGACATCATGAGGGGAACTCTCCGGTTCAGTTCTCGTACGTTCATTTATTCTATTGCTGCTGCCGTTGTTGGTCTGCTTGCAAGCTTTGCGGTCTTCTCTGCGTCGGATTCCTCAAAGCTGCAAAGTGAAGAGGGCATTCTGGATTTAACACAGGTGCATGTCAGTAAGAGTCCGGTAAAATTAGAAGGGGAGTGGGCGTTCTACTGGCAAGAGCTGCTGTCACCTGAGGACATTCAGAATCGTTTAGCAAGGGATAGGAATAATGATCGCTGGATCAGCATCCCAGGCTCCTGGTTAGGCTATAAGTTAGATGGTCAGAAGCTGAAAGGTACAGGCTTCTCAACATTTCGGTTGGTCATTAAGCTTAGCGAGCAGGATCGAAATGAGCGTCTTGCTCTCCGGCTTCCGACTATTTTTCATGCATATAAATTGTGGGTGAATGGCGAGCTGCTGGCAGAAGTCGGTGTCGTAGGTCAAGACAAGAGCAGCGTGACCCCCCAACTGGCAACGAAGATGGTGTTCTTCCAGCCTGCGAATGACACTGTAGAACTGGTAATGCAAGTAGCGAACTTCCATCATAAGCGAGGCGGCATCACCAAGGTTATCGAGTTGGGCGGCAGTGATGTGTTAACGGTCAGGACCCATCTGAACATCGCTGGTGAAATGTTCGTGACCGCAAGCCTGCTGGTGATTGGCATCTATCACCTGATGCTGTTCGTACTACGACGCAAAGACAAGTCTCCCTTGTATTTTGGGTTGTTTACCTTATTGTTCGGCATCCGATCCTTGCTGGTCGGCGACCACTTTCTTACCCAATTGTGGCCGTCGTTTCCATGGGAAATCCAATTCAAAATGGAGTACCTGACCCTTTGCAGCGGTGGGTTTATTATCACTATGTACTCGAATTGCATTTTTCCGAATTCCGTGTCGCGATGGTTTCGTCTTGGTTCGCAAATCGTAACTGGTGCACTCTGTCTAGTTGTTCTGGCATCTCCTGCACTTTTTTATACCCAATTATTAACGGTGATCGGTGTGGTCGTTGTTCTGCACATGCTGTATCTGATGGTTGGGCTGGTCCAATCGGCGGTACGGCATATGGAGGGAGCGCTGTTTTTCCTATTGGTATCGATGGTTGCTTTGGTTACGGTCATCAATGATTTTCTATATTTTAATGAATGGTCACCCATCGGGAATACTTCTCCGCTTGGCCTGTTGGTGTTTACGATCGCACAGATGATGCTGCTTTCTTCCAGATTTACGAGGTCTGCAGCGAACGAGGAGAGGATGGTACGCGAACTGCAGGACGCTAACAACAAGCTGGCCGATATGAATATGAATTTGGAACGGACCGTGCACGAACGCACACAGGCCTTATCCGCAGCTCATGATGATCTCCGCACTTCGTATGACAGAGTGCTTCATTCCGAGCAAGGGAGGAAGAAGCTCCTTGCCTATATTACGCATGATCTGCGTATGCCGCTGTCCAGCATGCTCGGCTATGTAGAAGCTGTGCAGGACAGGGTCAAACCGGAACGCGACGAACAGTACTTGAAGTATATCCGGGATAACACGATAAGAATTAACCGCATGATTGAGGAGTTGTCCTTCTTGTCACATTTGGAGACGGGACAAGTTTCGTACCGAATGAAGGCGGTTGATGTGACTCACTTCTTGCGTAGTTTTTTTGAGCAATATGAGCTGGTTGTGCGTGACGCAGGTCTGGATTTCACGCTGGATATCGGAGATGCGGAAGATAAACAACCTGTCTTGCCTGTTGTTAAGATGGATACGCAAAGATTAGAGCAAGCATTGTTCAATCTGGTGTCGAATGCAATGAAGTTCACTCCCAGAGGTGGGATGGTGCGTATTGCGCTAGCTGTGAAAGAGGTGGATGATATCCGTTATGCAATCATTAGTGTACAAGACACTGGAATGGGTATTCCGCCAGAGCAGCTTGAGCAAATCTTCAATCGCAATTACAGGTATGAGCGACCGGGCATGGAAAATGGAGTAGAGGGAAGCGGGCTCGGTCTGGCGATTTGCAGGGAAATCGTCCAAGCGCATGGAGGAACGATACGAGCGGAGAGCGATGGCAAGACGGGGGCGATATTCTATGTATCGTTTCCTTGTACTGCAGAAGAAGGAAGGTGACGGTGAGATGGACACGCATAAAATTATGATCGTCGATGATGATCCCCATATATGCGAGATTGTTCAGGCATATTGT
Source organism: Paenibacillus physcomitrellae (assembly GCF_002240225.1). Lineage (NCBI taxonomy): Bacteria > Bacillati > Bacillota > Bacilli > Caryophanales > Paenibacillaceae > Paenibacillus > Paenibacillus physcomitrellae. Next base: position 3,197,718 of record NZ_CP022584.1, read on the forward strand.
GAGCGGGAGGGCTACATAGTCACCTACAGTCATAGCGGGGCAGAAGCGATGAAACTGCTTATATCGTTCAAACCAGATTTAATTGTACTGGATGTATTGCTAGCTAATGATAACGGCATGGATTGGTGCAGGAACGCACGCAGCTACACGAACGCGCCGATCCTTTTCTTGAGCAGCCGTGAGGAAGATGAGGTGAAAATCAGAGCATTGTCCGATGGCGGCGACGATTATGTTACCAAACCGTTCAGTCCGGGCGTACTCATGGCCAAGATCAAGGCGCACCTTCGCCGAGTGTCGACGGGCAGAAAGGGACAACTGTTGGAATTACCAGGTTTGACACTTGATTTCTACGCCCAGTCAGTCACCATGGGGAGTGAAACGATCTTTTTATCGAAAAGAGAGTTCAGTCTACTATCCTATATGGCACAAAACGTAAACTGTGTCGTTAGTGTAGATGCGTTGTTTCAGCTCATCTGGGGAATGGAAAGTGTGGAGGATACGAGAACGGTCGCTGTACACATCAGTAATTTACGCAAAAAAATCGAGGCTGACCCTGCCCATCCTGAAAGAATTGTTACGATTCGAGGGGCGGGATATATGCTGGTTGCCAGAAATACATTGCAGCAAGTGCGAACATAGTGTTAAGGTCAGTAGTGTGACCAAGACTGCAGCTCTACCACAACACACTACAGCCACAGTCATCCTAATTAAACCTAAAGATTCATTTCTTTAATAAATAGCGGCGTAGGGGATCACCTCCCTTACGCCGCTATTTTTCCAGAGTATATTATTTTTTCGCTCGAGAGCTGTCTTAAACTTAAGGTTGAATAGGCAAACTCTTGGCTTCCTCATTGTTTCCATGTACGCGAACAAGAAACGTCGGGAACTGCTCCTTCGTCACCTTATCAGCAAGATTCAACTTCGCCTTGCCATAGTCATCGGTAATCCCTAATGCTTTGATCGTCTCGATGTACGGCAAAGCATATCCATTTCCAAGGACAGCTTTCGTTTGTTCCTCTCGAAGTTTGATAAATGATGTTCGAGTTCTCCAATTTTATCATAGTAGATTAGTCTATCTATGAAACTTAAAGTTTTCTTTATAATTCAACCGTATTTATATCAACGATGATAGCATAGAAGGAAAATAAATGAACTAAATTTACATAATTACTGTCGTAATTTGATCGTCACGAAGGGGAGGTTAAACATAACTGCAGGGCTGTAGCTTCTTTGGCATTGGAATGAGAGAGTTAGTATGGCTATAAAAGAGGATCATAACTGTTACTAGAAAAGGATGAAAGAGTATGAAGCAGGTAATAAAACGTGGATGGAAGTTAAAATCGCGAATTCTGTCGTTGATGCTTGTTATCAGCATGGTAGTAAGCTTGCTGCCAATGAACTTACTGCCGGTGCAGCAGGCAACAGCGGCCGAACCAAGTGGATTTCAAGATGTTAGTCCAACGGACTGGTTCTACGATGCAGTCATCTATGTCCATAAGAATGAAATATTCAACGGAACGGGCGATGACACCTTCTTACCTCAGGGAACGATGACGCGTGCCATGTATGTGACGGCGCTCGGACGAATGGCGGGCCTGGATGTAAGCAAGTATTCCGAGTCGACCTTTGCCGATGTGCAAGCGGGAATTTGGTATGCGCCATATGTAGCGTGGGCGGTTAAGAAAGGGATTACCGTCGGCACGGATAAGCAGAATTTTTCTCCAGATGCAACTGTATCCAGGGAGCAGATGGTAACGATGACTTTGCGGTATTTTGAAAGTTATCAGATTCCCTATCAAACAAGTAATCTCATAGCCACGGAGCCAGCCGACCTCGCGAATATCTCTCCGTGGGCAGTTGACTCTGTCGTCAAGCTGTGGCAAGCAGGCTTGTTTGTCGGGGATAAAAATGGTAATTTCAACCCTCATGCTCAAGCGACTCGTGCGGAAGCTGCTGTTACCTTCATGCGTAGCAACGCGGTTGTGAAGGCGTGGCAAAATCAGAATCAAGAGACGTTGACACCTACACCTGAACCCAGCAGCGACAACGGTGATAACAGCAGTGGCAATAGTGCTGGAAACAGCGGCAGCAATAGTGGCGGAAATAGTGGCGGCAATAGCGGTGGCAATAGCAATACTGAGTACGTGCTTACGTTCGAGAGCAATGGAGGCACAGTAGTAACTGGCCAGTTGGTGAAACATGGCTCCAAGGCTGCGATGCCTGAAGCGCCGACAAAGGCAGGTTACACGTTCGGTGGCTGGTATAGCAACAGCAGCTTGACAATTCCCTACGATTTCACGACAGCAGTGACTGGTAATATCACGTTGTATGCAAAGTGGACGATTGGCAAAAAAAATAGTTATACGGTGAGCTTTGACAGTAACGGCGGGTCGACGGTCGCTGATCAGACGGTGGAAGAAGGGGAAGCGCTGAGTAAGCTGCCTGCTCCAGCAAAAGAAGGGCAGATTTTCCAAGGGTGGTTCAGGGACAGCGAGCTATCGCTTATTTTCGCGGAGGGCACTGCCGTTACTGCGGACACGAAGCTGTATGCAAAGTATATAGATAACGTGAACAACGCGGTACAGCGTGTTCCTAGCTACTCGGTGCTGAATGTCGCACAGGACTTCACAATCGCCGTCATCGATGCGACCGGCACTCTGACGGCATCCGAAGTACAAGCGGGGATGACGTTCAAGGACACTGCGAATCCGGATTCTGCGGGAATTACGGTCACCGGTTCAGACGGACTCTTCACGGTAGCGTCCGCAACCGGTCGGTTCGAGGAAGGCAACACGTATCAGCTTACGTTGACAGACGATAAGCTGTCCTTCCAGGGTCAAGACGCAACGACGAGCATCTGCGTGTTCAGCGTCGCCAAACAAGAAGTTATGAACGTTCCGCTGAATCCGAACCTGATCTATCTGGCCTTCTCGGAAGTCACGGATATGATGCTGAACGGCGCGGACGCAGGTTCGCCCGCGATTCCGGTGGTCACGACGACGATGGGCGACAGCGATACCGATCTTGCCGCAGCGAATGCGAGCAGCGGAACGTTCACGTACACCGGAAGCGCCGCGATTCAAGTGGGAGATACCGTCGCCATCTATGAAGGGGTTCGCCCCGATCTGCGCACGGTAGACACAACCGGCGTCGACGACGGCGATGTCGCCTATATCCAGATTACGGCGATTAACGGCAACGTCTACACTTATGATCACGCAGATGCCAAGCAAGTGCTGTTCAAGCCGGATGTGCTGCCTGTGAGCGTAGAAGCGGATGAGGATGAGGATCCGGATAATCATTCCATCACGGTAGCGCATGCCGCGATGAACTATAGCGACGGTCAGTATGCGCCGCTTGGCTTGAGCGAGCTTACGACCGTCGATGTGGGCGACTTTATCGCTTTCTATGAAGGGGAATTAGCCGAAGACAACGAAGCGCTCGGCGTCATCGGTTATGGGCGTATTATGTCGATTACGCCTGACGCGGAGAGGGACGTCATTACGTATGAAGATGCCACAGAAGAAGAGATCAGGCATATCTTCGACGTCTATCAGCAGCAAGCGATTGATGGCGATACGCTGCTGTCGGAGGAGGAGACCGCGAGGCTCGAGGACCAGATCGAGCAGGAAGCGGTAGCCAGCGGATTCGTCGATAAAGCCGCGAACTATTTGTCTACTCTAGCTACGCAGACGGACGCCTTCAAGACACAGGTGGAGGTGAAGGCGCTATCGTTCCCAAGCGGCGTGGGCGAAGTCAGCGTGGAGAATCTAACCGTCGTCGCATCGCTGGGCACGGGAGTGAAGAATATTGCCGGACAAACATCCGGAGTAAGCGCTACACTTCAAGTAGGAGCCGATATTGTCATTCGTACCCATGAAGAAAGCGACCTCGTCATCCATATGACCGGCACGTTCCTTCAGGAGATCAGCTTAAATCTCAGCGTTAATGGGGCGACGGAATGGGGAGAGGCGTGTGCTTGGTTCCTCTGCGTGCCCTACCCGAACGATTATCGTGTCACCGCCGATTTGGATGCCTTTACGTATACCGGGATCAACATCACAGCAGAGATTGCTACCGTTGAACATGATAAGCTGCAAGATGCGCTGGATGACTGGCTGGGAGCGAAGAACGCCGGCCGACTGGGCAAGGTGCTGGACATCGCGACAGAGGTTCAAGCGTTAATCAACGGTGTGCAAGATACCGAAGTAGACACGGCGGCACTGAAGGCACAGTATAAAGAGATGATGGAGAACGAGACGGATTGGGTTCCGTTAATTAAGAAGAAACTGTTCGAGAATAGCGTGCGCGTTGTCTTCGGTATTATTGAAGTCAACTTTACGGCAGAGTTCGTTGTCAGCACCAATGTGAATCTGTCGATCGGAGCCGATTTCAACTATACGACGGCCAAGCGCTACTCAGCTACCGTCTATGTGCTTGGTCTCAGAGGCACAAGTGACACGGTACCCTTGCCGGGTGACGGCAATTACCAGTTTACGTTCTATGTGATGGGGACGCTCGGATTGCGGGCGGGCATTCACCTGGAGCTGAAAGCAGGAGTTGGAAGCGTCAAGCTGAATAGCATTGGGATTGCGGTTGAACCCGGCGCTTATGTGAACTTGTGGGGATATTTTTACTATCAACTAAAAAATGTAAGTGATGTGCGGACCACCCGGTCTTTAGGCGCGCTGATCGTAGAGATGGGCATCTACTTGGAAAGCGCAGTAGGCGCCCAATTGGGCGACGGATTGCTCTCGGCCAGCGTGCCAATCTACGAGAACACATGGCCGTTGTACACGGTAGGGGAGCAGAAGAATGTCGATGACTTCGCCTATCCGCAGGATGAGTCGCTCAGCTTGAACTTGGCGGGCTCCGTTTCTTCCATTCCTGTGCCGGAGAAGCTGCTCACGATGAGCAGGTTTGATTTGAAGACAGGCGACACGGACACCCAGGCGTTTGACCGTTCGAGGTTCGATATACAAGTGGACAATCCAAATTTTAAGTATAATTCGAATACCGGAAAGATCGAAGTGGTGGACAAGAGCATTCAAGTGAGTGAGGGCAACCTGGTCATCACCTGGAAGGGGGCGCCGCTGTCATTCACATCTGAGCCGCTCAAGCGTACGATTCCGTTGATTTGGCTTGCCAGAGAAGGGGACTATACGTTGCAGCTGGATCCGAAGAACGGCGATACGACCCAGATTGTTGCTGCCCCGTATAACGCGGCGATCAGCGTGCAAACCCCGGCATATGCGGGATACACGTTTGAAGGCTGGTATACGGCTGCTTCAGGCGGTACGAAGACGACAATTCCGAGCCGTATGCCAGCGGAGGATCTCACGCTATACGCGCAGTGGATTGCGAACACGAATACGCCTTATACGGTTCAGCATTATTTGATAGACCCGAACACCCGAACATCGACTTCTCCTGTATATACGGAAACGAAGACCGGCACAACCGGCGCGGAGATTCGGATAACCTCGGACAAGTACAGTAATCAAGGTTATACGGACGGTACGGTAAACGGCGTGTTTATTAAGGGCGACGGCTCGACGGTCGTCAAGCTGTATTATTATCCGAAGAATCGCACGATGACTTTCGATTTCGGCTATACGGGCGCTCCCGGTAGCACGGTAACGGAACCATTCGGCAAGAACATCGCCGCTCGCATACCGATGCCGACAAGACCGGGATACACGTTCGCCGGTTGGTCGCCGGAAATTCCGGATACGATGCCGGCTTCTGACACCTTCTATACCGCGAAGTGGGCGGCGAAAGAAGACACGCCGTACCAGGTCGTATATTTGCTGCAAAATATCGGAAGCGACACGTATACGGTTGCGGATACGGAATCGTATCGCGGGACAACCGATATCGAGGCGAGCCTGACGAATCCGACCAGAACGTATGAGGGCTTTACGTTTAATGCCAGCGTTCCAGGAACGGTGCTGGCGGCTCCGATCTCAGGCAAAGGCACAACGGTGCTGAAGCTGTACTACAAGCGCAATAGCTACGCCATGACGGTCAATTACAATGGCTCCGGCGATGCGACCAAGGTCGTTAACGTGCCGTTCGGGGCGACGACAGGGCTATACCTCGGCTCTCCGACCTGGCAGGGTCATGCATTCACGGGATGGTCGCCGGACCCGCTGGCCACGATGCCCGCGCACGATGTCGAGTATACCGCCCAGTGGACGCTGAACAGCTACACGGTGAGCTTCAACAGCAACGGCGGATCGCCGGTAGCTGACCAGACGGTAGGTTATGGCTCCCAGGCAAGCGAACCGGATGAGCCGACGAAGGACGGCCTCGTGTTCGGCGGCTGGTATACCGACAGCGGCTTCAATACGGCCTACGACTTCACGACAGCGGTAGTCACGTCCGATGTGACGTTGTATGCGAAGTGGCTGCACAGCTACACGGTCACTTTCGACAGTAACGAAGGGTCGGCGGTGGTCGCCCAGCAGGTGAATGAAGGTGACAAGGCTGCGCCACCTGCCGCGCCGACGAAGGAGGGCTTTGTATTCAGCGGTTGGTACAGCGACAGCGACTTGACTAGGTCTTATGACTTCGAGACCGAGAGAGTGACGGCTAACCTGACCTTGTATGCAAAATGGACAGAGGCTCCAAAAACCAACTACACGGTGAGCTTCATTAGCAACGGCGGCACGGAAATTGATGCTCAGATAGTGGCAGAAGGCGCCGTGGCAACGGCGGCCGCACCAACGCGTGAAGGCCATACGTTTGCTGGTTGGTACAGAGACAGCGGCTTGACGAGCAGCTTCAGCTTCACGACACCGATAACGGAGAACATCACGCTGTATGCGAATTGGACGTTGAACAGCTACACGGTAAGCTTCGATAGCAACGAGGGACAGACATCGACGGTGAGCAGTCAGACGGTGGATTACGGCGGCACGGCTACGATCCCTGATCAACCGACGCGGGCAGGTTATGTGTTCAAAGGCTGGTACAAAATAGATACCAACGGGACGAATGCCTACGATTTCACGTCAGCGGTGACGGCTAACCTCACGCTCTATGCGAAGTGGACGGAGGTCTACACGGTAAGCTTCGAGAGTAATGGCGGCACGCCGGTGGCTAGTCAAACAGTGGAAGTTAACGGCATAGTTGAGGAGCCTGCCGTACCGATGAAGAGCGGTTACACGTTCGGCGGGTGGTACAGCGACAGCAGCTTTACGAACGGCTACAACTTCGCAACGCAGGTGACGGCTAACCTCACGTTATATGCTCAGTGGACATCGAACAGCTACACGGTAAACTTTGAGAGCAACGGCGGACCAGAGGTGCCGAGCCAGACGGTAAGTGCTGGTGGCAGGGCGGTGACGCCTTCCGTACCAACGTGGCCGGGTTATACGTTCGATGGCTGGTACAACGACCTCGACTGGACGAATGCCTTCGATTTCACGACAGCGGTGACAGCAGATATTACGCTGTACGCGAAGTGGACGGTGTCGGCATGGCGGCAAGTGGGTGACGCGATGGACAAGGATTATTGGATAAGACTCGTATTCGACAGTCAAGGCACTCCTTATGCTTCTGCTGGGGGCTTATACGTTAAGAAATACGAGCAGGGTGCATGGCGGACGATTGGCGACTATGACAATTTGGGTTACGGGAGCCGTCTAAAGCTTGCGATAGATCGTCATGACGTTCCCTATATAGTATATTACAGAAATCGCACCGATGAGTTGGCCGAAGGGACAGTTGTGTATAAATATAACAGTACCACTTCCGCTTGGGAGCCTGTAGGCGATATTCTACCCTATGACGGTAACGACAATTTCATTGAATTCGACAGCAAGAACACTCCGTATGTGGTTCTTGACAGCCTCTTGTCTGACCGCGTAAATGTAGTGAAATTTAATGGCACCCAGTGGGTAGATGTAAGCGGGGGCGAGGAGTTAAACGAATTTGGCGATAATTCAAGCATCGCGTTTGACGAATACGATACTCCTTATTTATTTTACAGTTATCAGGGCGACGACGGTTCTAAGTGGACTTTGAAGAAGTACGAGGGGAACGCATGGCAGACGATCGGCTCAGAGATTATAAGCGACAACGCATCGTTTGCAATTGCTCCTGACGGCGTGCCCTATGTGGTTTACAAGGATAGGGGCGAGTCATGGGATGCGGTGACCAACTTTACGGTGAAGAGATATGATAAAAACTCTTCTTCCTGGCAGACTGTCGGTAATTCCGCATTCGCCACAGGTCCGTTCTTCGGGATCGGGATCGACTTCGACAGCAAGGGCACCTCTTATGTCGCGTATCAGGATGCTACCAAGGGCAACAAGGTGAGCGTAGTCAAATACGAGGGCGATTGGAGCTATGTGAGTAATGGCGGTTTCTCTGCGGGCGAAGCCAGCTTGATAAAGCTTGCGATCGACGACAACGACAATATTTATGTCATCTATGTAGATAACAGCAACGGAGAAAAAGTGACCGTGATGAAGTACGATCCGGAGGGGCAGCTAGCCACTCCATATCTGTCGCCGGCTTCCTTTAACGAACCTTCACTCGAAATGTCTCTTGCGCCGGAAAGCGTCTTTGGGCTCAATCCGCTTGCAAGCAATCCCGATGTGACGATCACGGGTTCGGAAAACGCGCCGTCGGGCTATGAATACAACACCCGGAGCATCCTGGACCTTATCCAAATCAAACGGGACGAAACGGTTTTGGACATCCGGTTTAATACCGAAAACAAGGTCTTCTCCGTCATTGACCCGGAAACCGACGCAGAGGTCGCCACACTCACTTTGGATACGACGTCGGATCTCGTCAGTTTTGAAGAAGGCAGCAGCGGTATCGTCGTCCATCCTTCCGAGGGATTGGCGGAAACTGCAACCGACTCTCTGCTCTTTAAGCTTTGGGTCAATGACAGTAAAGTCGATCAGGCGGAATTGCCATTCCATGTGGATGGGACGAATCCGACCGTAACCAGCAGCACTTACCATGAAGACGGCACGATCTCCCTGAGCTTCAGCGAGGATCTGTCCGTTGCTCTCGAGCCAGGTGGAATCACGCTCGATTATTCGGCCAGCGGCGATTTCACCGATGAGGATACGGTACACTTAAATTCCCTACATTATTCCGTGTCGATGATAAGCCGCCGGGAATTCAAGATTGAGCTAAATCCCGAAACGGCTGAATATCTTAAGCCCGAAAGCCCCGGAAAATTCCGTATCGTCGCGCTTGGCTTTCGGGATTTTGCCGGGAACTCCGTGAAACTGCCAGAGGGTGGCATCATCATTGATGTCCCGGGGGAAATCCTTTAAGCGCGGAAATCAGATTAACAACGGTCCGAATATCGAATTTCTTTCGAAAAGAATGCTTATTTGAAAAGATCGCCGACCCCGCTTTGTAAAGGGGTTTCGGTGATCTTTTCTCGTCCGGTCAAAAGAGAAAACCGGGCACGCTGGTCAAACACGTCGTTTTGTCCGTAGCCCGCGCGTTGAGCCGAAGCCGTTCGCGCCTGGAAATTGAGCGCAACGATACCGTCGGCATAAAGCCGCCATATCTCATTTTATCGAACCACGTCCCCAACTGGGACGGCACTACCGAACCGATCGTTTTCTCGACGGCGATGCATTTCCATTCTCATTTATAAATACGAATTGCTCGCCAAAGTGGACTTTCATATATTCAATTACATCAGTCTGGTGCAGTTGTCCTGCGGTTTCAAGCGGGTGATGTACACGGCTGCTGTAGTTCTGCTGTTTGCAGGACTCTTTCTGGCGGCTCATGACGGCGATCCGGACGGATAAGTGTTTCTGTGGGATGCCGAATTTTTGGAGCGCAAGCGCTGATCGTTGATCATAAGACCATTCAAAAAATGAGTATGCGAAAATTCAGACAGATGATCTACGCCAGTCATTTCGATAAAGACTACTTAGAAATTGAGCAAAAGAAAAAGTCAGTTGAAATGCAAATCGAATCAGCCCTGAAAGATATGGATTTCGAACTTGCAAAAGGATTGGTCGACGAGCTGGAAGGATTGATCAAGCAGCTGTCTGCGCTCTAGCATGTGCTACAAGCTTAGACGTTCAAGGGTAAAACAGTCGAATATTCGAAGAGAGGGACTCCGCTTCAAGCGAAGCTCCTCTTTTTTTCTTAGCCTACATGCACCACTGCCCGAGCTTCTACCCACTGTTCCGGAAATGCCAGGTAAGTCACCCCGATCGTGCTGCCCTTCAAATCTTCTACAGCGTATCTTGCGTCTCATGTGTTAAAGTAGAATCTTTTCCCTTCCTTCCAAGGCTTTTCGCTCGACCCACGCAACCACTTCTTTAGGGCTATTTCCTAATTACAGCTTGTCTCCCGAAGTCAAATACCCGAAAGCTCTTGAAGAGATCTATGCTACGACAGCTGCTGTTCTATCCGGTTACCGATGGGGGATGGATAGTGATTCGTATCATGAATTCGTCGAAGGATACTTCCTTCGCCGTGACAGGATGGCATCGTTCTGGGAACAGTAACCGGAAGAATTAAATGAAATCTATACTTCTCCTCTGAGAGCTTCCATTGACCAGCGCGATCTTCCTCCAGTTCTCATCATTACGGCGGAAGCCGACGTTCTTCGAGATGAAGGCGAGGCCTATGGGGATAAGCTTCGGGAGGCTGGTGTGGAGTTCACAAAGGTGCGTTATCAAGGAAGCATTCATGCTTTCGTCGTGTTGAATGCTTTGGCAGATATGTGGCCGCCCGCGTTGCGACTGTCATTAGCCAGCGCTTGGCTGAAAGATGGATTTCAACAATGGATTATGGAGAGAAAGGTATTCTCAGCTATCTGAGATGATAAACCCAACATAGAATGCCAAAAGCCGGGTGGCCTTATCTGGCGAATCCCGGTTTTTGAGTTGCTTAAATCGTCATTTAATTAATGGGGTAACTTTAAAATTAGCCGTTAGACCCGTTAAGCTGAACCGTATCACCGCTGATGGTAAAGCAGAGGGTCGAGTTGAAGGTGGAGGCAGGGATGCTCAATTCGCATATAGCGTAAACGCTCTGCACATGGGGAGTCGATTGTTTGTTACTCGTAAAAAAATTAACAACATCAAAGGATTCTATTAGCTCAAGCAAAGCTGCTTGAGTTTTTTTTAGGTGGATATATTTACAATTCATGGATGCTAGGTTATCCTAAAAGTATTAGATCTTAAGACCCGGAACATCGATATAAGACAGAACTGAATTACAAATTTGTTAATTGATTTTGTAGTATATAGTGTCAAAGGAGGAGGAAATTTGTTTAACGGATTTAACCTAATAACAGATGAAAAATTTCTTTCATATAAAGAACGTGGATACGCTATTTATAATGGTCATAGACAAAGTGTAGAGAATGAATTAAATAAATTTATTCTTGATGATGGTAGTATAAATGGATCAGAATTACAAGAGGACTGGTTCCCTCAAATCAATGCAGATATTTTTATCTCTCATTCTCATGCTGATGAAGAAAAAGCAATCGCTTTGGCTGGATGGCTAAACTATGCTTTCGGATTGAGTGTTTTTATTGATTCTTGTGTATGGGGCTATGCTGATGATCTTCTGAAAAAAATAGACGACAAATTTTGTAGAAATCCTGATGGATCCACATATAGTTACGAAAAACGAAATAATTCAACTAGTCACGTACATATGATGCTATCAACTGCATTAATAATGATGATGGATAAAACAGAATGTATAGTATTTCTAAATACTCCAAACTCTATTGATTCGACTGATATAATTAATAGGACAAAATCGCCTTGGATTTATTATGAGATAGGCGTAACTCGATCAGTAAGAAGGAAGATACCTGAAAGACCTACAGGTATCATTAAGAAGGGGCTATTTGAGAATGCCCAGGCACTCACCATTAAATATAAAGTAGACTTGAATCACTTGCGTGAAATCAAGCAAAGTGATCTTGAATATTGGGAAAGGGATTATATTCGTAATAAAGAAATGCATCCGTTAGATCTTTTATATGGGAAGCACAACCTCATTGAATATTTAAGATAGTCTATTACTCCAAGGGAGTTGTGGGAATCATGCCAAAAAGAATATTTATTAGTTTTGCTATTGAAGATAAAAATCTAAGGGATTTCTTAGTGGGTCAGGCTAGGAATGAACACTCACCATTTGAGTTTGTAGATATGTCCGTAAAAGAACCGTGGGATTCCGCTTGGAAAACAAAATGCAGAACTAAAATAAAAGGATGCGATGGTGTTTTGGCTATCGTCACCAAGAACACCAAAAAAGCGGATGGACAACTATGGGAAATTAAATGTGCAAAAGAAGAATATATCCCTACAAGAGGGATATGGGGAAGCCAAGACAATCGTCCAGCAACACTTCCAAGTGAGTTTGATGGTGTAAGAGTTGTGAACTGGACTTGGAGTAACATTACAAACTGGATAAATACATTATAAGGCAGGTGCTTATATTTGAGAAAGGCACTAGTTATAGGGATCAATAACTACCCATCTTCACCTCTACATGGTTGCATTAATGATGCTTCTTCTTTCGCTAGCATTATTGAAGCTAACGGCGACGGATCTCCAAATTTCGATGTGAAGATAGTTACGGATGTTCAGACCAAATCAAATTTAAAAGGGCTAATAATAGATTTGTTTAAAGGTGATAGCGAGACAGCTTTATTTTATTTTTCAGGACACGGTTATATAGATGATATTGGTGGATATATTGTAACACCGGATTTTTCAACCAATGATTACGGGGTTTCTATGGATGAAATACTTTCCATAGCAAATGATTCGAAATGTAAAAATAGGATTATTATTCTGGATTGTTGTCATTCCGGAGCCTTTGGTTCTCCTAAAATAAATGGAGGGACAAAAACACAAATTGTTGAAGGAGTATCAATTTTAACTGCGAGCAAAGATAACGAACCTTCATTAGAGGTTAATGGGCACGGTGTATTCACGAATTTATTGTTGGATGCGCTACAAGGGGGGGCTGCTGATTTAAGAGGGCATATCACACCTGGGAGTGTTTATGCCTATATTGACCAAGCATTGGGAGAGTGGGATCAAAGACCTGTTTTTAAAACAAACATATCCCGTTTCACATCTTTACGGAGCGTTAGTCCACAGGTCCCGATTGGGATTCTTAGGAAACTGGTAAACTACTTCCCTACTCCTGAACAGCAATTCGCTTTAGATCCTTCTTTTGAAGTTACGAATGCCACAAACATTGAGCATAAAGTCATAGAACCTTATGCAGATCAAAATAATGTAACGACATTTAAAGAACTTCAGAAACTTGAAAGTGTTGGTTTAGTTGTTCCGGTGGGGGAAGAACACATGTATTTTGCAGCAATGAATTCGAGAGCCTGTAAACTCACTGCTTTAGGGTATCATTACTGGAGACTTGTAAAGGACAAGAGAATCTGATGTTTTAGAGGTGCAGATTTGATCTCGATATTTCTTAGTTACCCACAACCACATAAGAAAGAGCAACAAGAGTTTATTAACGGTATTATTGAACACCTTAAAGTTAAAGATATAACTCCTAGGACACTGGGGGTTACTGATTATGACAATAATGCACCATTAGCAGCGATAAGAAGACTTATGCTAGAGTCGGATGGTTTTATTACTGTAGCTTTTAGGAGAACCTTTATAAATAATGGAACAGGAAGAATGGAAGCAGATATAGAAGGAGTTGTATCAAAAGGTTTATCTGGAGAATGGCTTACAAGTCCTTTTTGTCAGATTGAAACGGCTAAGGCTTTTCAATTGGGACTACCTATTTAACATTAATTGAAAAGGGAGTTATAGCTGAAGGGATCTTAGAAAAAGGGGTAGTTGGGCTATACTTACCAGAATTCGAATTATCAAATTCTGTCCAAAACTATCTATCATTAAGTGAATGGAAACAAACTATTGCTCAATGGGAAGCAAATGTAATAAGAGTGAATAGGAATAAGGGGTTTCCTCCCCAAATGTATTAAGTTTTAATATACTTCTAAGGTAACGTGAAACATACGTTTTCCTTGGGAGTTTTTATTTTGTGGTTGAGATCAGTGCACTGGTTTTTTCGCGCTCATAGATATTACGGTGAACCGTATCATAAAAAGGGCAACGAAACCCGCGCCAAGTGTGTACCTTTTCATTCACTTTGCCACCTGCATTCCGACTTTAAAGCCGGATGCAGTTTTTTATTTTTCATACCGATAAAACTGATACATCCCCCCCATAGGTCCTGGTCTAAGCATTGAATTTGGCAGTAAACAGTGTTAATCTGAGGTGCGGCAGACTTCGTATTTATGTTCTGCAGTACCGCTAATAAACTCCATTTCAGCTACCAAGAAAGGTAACACAATGATCAAAGTTGAACATTTATCCTTCTCGTTCCCGCAAAAAGAACTATATACCGGCATTTCGTTCACACTCGAAGAAGGGCAGCACTGTGCCTTTATTGGAACAAGCGGCAGCGGGAAAAGCACCCTGATCGAGATCCTGATGGACCCGGAAAAGCATTTGTTCGACGGCAAGCTGGAGATCGATCCGAACTGCCGAATCGGATACGTCAGTCAGTTCTCGCAGGTGGACCCGGCGAAAGATATGACCGTTTTTGAATATATTAGTGAAGAATTTACCAAGATCCAAGAGAAGCTCAACGCGATTTATGCCGAAATGGCGACGACATCGGATATGGATTCGCTGATGGAGGAATATCAACTCACTTTGGACGCGTTGGAATCGCTGGGCGGGGACGATTTCGAGAGCCTTATTCATAAGAAGCTGAATCTGGCCAATCTCGCGAAGTTAAAAGACGTTAGCGTAACCTCCTTAAGTGGCGGGGAGTTCAAACTCATTCAAGTCATGAAGGAAATGCTGACGAATCCGGACTTGATGATCATGGATGAGCCCGATGTATTTTTGGACTTCGAAAACCTGAATTCGCTCAAAAAATTGATCAACTCCCACAAGGGCATGCTGCTGGTCGTTACGCACAACCGCTATCTTCTAAACCATTGCTTCAACAAAATCATTCACCTGGAAAATACGGAAATCCAAGAGTTTGACGGAGGCTATATCGAATATCATTTCTCGCTGCTTCAGACCAAAATCGAACTGCAGGAGATCGCCGTCGCTGAAGCAGAAGAGATCGAGCGATACGATCACATCATCGACAATCTTAGAGAGATCGCGACGAATGTGGCGGACGCGTCCAGAGGCCGCGCGCTCAAAGCCCGGGTCAAGTACCAGGAAAGATTGGAAGCGCGCCGGATCAAAGCTCCATTCGTCGATATTAAGCAGCCGGACATTGGCTTCGGCATGGGGCCGGATTTGGAAGATGCGGTTGTCATAAAAGTCGAAGATTACAGTGCGGCGTTCGACGAGCTGCTGTTGGAAAACGTAAACTTCGAGATCAAATCCACGGATAAAGTCGCGATCATCGGTCCGAACGGCACCGGGAAAACGACTTTGCTGCGGGACATTTTCCGAAACAATCAGGAGTCGATCGAAGTCCATACGGATGCGAAAGTGGCTTACTTATCTCAGGTTCAAGGCGAAACGCTGCAAGATTCGAATACGATCCTGCATGAATTCATCGACGCCGGATTCAAGACTTATGACGAGGTCAGAGCGTATCTGGCGAACTACGGCTTCGAAGGAGAGATTCTTGAGCAGAAGATAGAATCGTTGTCCGGCGGAGAAAAAAACATGCTCCAATTGGCTAAAGTCGCGGCCAGTCAAGCCAATCTGCTGCTGCTTGACGAACCGACGAGCCATTTGGACCTCTATACACAGATTGCGCTGGAAAAAGCGATCATCGACTATAAAGGTGCGATCGTTATGGTTTCGCACGATTTCTATTCCGTCGTAAACGGGATGGATTATGTGCTGATCGTTGATCATAAGACTATTCGAAAAATGAGTATGCGAAAATTCAGACAGATGATCTACGCCAGTCATTTTGATAAAGACTACTTGGAAATTGAACAAAAGAAAAAGTCGGTCGAAATGCAAATCGAATCGGCTTTGAAGGATACGGATTTTGAAACCGCAAAAGGATTGGTCGACGAGCTGGAAGGCTTGATCAAGCAGCTGTCTGCGCTCTAGCATCTGCCACAGCCCGAACCTCTACCCATTGTTCCGGAAATGCCAGGTAGGTCACCCCGATCATGCTCCCCGCCGGCCGATGCTCCCCGACGAACTTTTTGAACAGTTCGATCGCGGTTTCCGCGTGCTCCTGCGCATTCGTCAGATACAGCTCCACGTAAGCCAAATTATGCTTCGTTGCTCCGAACTCTTGTAACACGGCATCTAAATTCTCCAGTGTCTGCGTCATCTGTGCCCGAATGTCGCCTGTTCCAACGAACTCGCCCTCCGTGTTATGGGAGAACTGTCCCGAGATATACAGCGTGTTATCGACAAGGTAACCCTGCGAAATCCCGTGATCCCAGAGATTATGGTTGTACGTTCGAATGGTCGTCATTGCTTTAGCCCCTTTACTTTAAAGTAAGGCTCGTATAGGCTGGGCGAAAATAAAGGGATAGTACGCACAAAGAAGTGGGCTACTATCCGAGTAGAAAGGAGCACAATCCTATGGAAGTAACTGCCCAAGAAGTAGCGGAATGGATGGTCAAGGAAATCAGGTCTACGGGAACGCTATACCAGACCGATGCGATTGAATATGTGAAGGCTCAATTTGGCGAACAATTTGTGTTCGTGAATGAGAATGGAAATACATCGCTGTCTAAAGAGGTGAAGAAGGCTTTCCGCAAACTCCACGGCGGCAAAATTGCTTGGGACCGCGACGGATTCTTTTGGGCTTGGACCTAAGCACGCGACCTTCCAACAACTCTATCCTATGTGCTCATTTTTAGCTTTGGATGGGCATAATAGATTCATGCTGTGTGAAAGGAAGGAGCTGCTCTGTCTCGTGCAGCTCAAGGTACTTTGCGGCGTCTTTCCCCAAACACACTCCGTATAAAAAATCGGCAGGCTGCCAAGGATTCCGGACACGGATCACTGGCGGCCTGCCGTATTGCTTTAATTAACCTCTGCTATCCCAGCCGCTGCCGGCCCGTTCCGCAATTCAGGGCAGGCGCCGCAGCAAAATCAGCCGGCTGTCATAGTCGCCCGACAGCGGCATCGGCAAGCCGATGTTCATCAGGGTGGAGCCGTGCCAGACGGATGCCTCAGTATCAGAGGCGGCAGAGACGTCGGTGGCATCGGCTGCGGCTTCCGGAGAGAATGTCACCATGTAGCGGGCGTCAGGCTCCAGTCCCTGCAGCGGCAAACGTTTCTCCGCGTAGCCGAAATACTGAGCCTGCTGGAAGGCAAACACGGCAATCTCCTCCCCGCCCCGGCCGACGTATTCCCATGCCGCTAAGTCGCCGCTGCGGAAGGATGCTGTCCGGTAGAGGTCTCCCCCGGCGATCAAATGACGGATCCGCTTGTATTGCTCCACGTACCGCGCGGCCTCGGCCAACTCCTCCTCCGGCCAGTTGCCGATGTTGGCCCCGACGCCCAGTCCGCCCAACATGGCGCTGTGAAAGCGGAACGACAGCGGCAGGCGCCGCCCGTTCATACCGTGCGGCGATTCCGTCACCCAGCACATCATCACGGACGGGCTGTAGACGTAAGAGAAGCCCTCCTGAATCGTCAGCCGGTCACGTGCGTCGGTATTGTCGCTGATCCAGGCCTGATCGGCATACCGCAGGATGCCGAGGTCAATCCGCGCCCCTCCGCCCGCGCAGGTCTCAAACTCCACCTGCGGGAATCTGCGCCTCAGTTCCGCCCAAATCTCGTACAGATGCTGGACATGCTTAATCCATACGGAGTTTGTCTCACGATCCTCCAAAGACGTTGTTCCTGGTTCTGTAACCGTCCGGTTCATATCCCATTTAATGAAGGAAATCTCGTATCGGCTTAGCAGCTCCGTCATGAAGTCAAGCACAAACGCCTTGACTTCGGGAAGCCCCAAATTGAGCATCAGCTGGTTGCGAAGCAAAGTTCCCTCGCGTCCGGAGAATTGATAAACCCATTCGGGATGCTGCCGGTAAAGGTCGCTGTCCGGATTGACCGACTCGGGCTCAACCCACAGGCCGAAATCCATACCGAGCTGTTTAACCTCGTCGATCAATTCCTCCAGCCCGTTCGGGAATTTCTGCGGATTGACCCGCCAGTCTCCGAGCCCCGCCTTGTCGCTGCTGCGCCCGCCGAACCAACCGTCATCCACTACAAACCGTTCCGCGCCAAGCTGCGCGGCACGTTTGGCCAGCTTGATCTGCTCCTGGACATTCACGGCAAATTCCGTGGCTTCCCAGGAGTTGTACAGCACCTTTCTGACCCGGGTGCCGGGCAGGATCACATCGCTTTGATACCTGTGCAGGTTCCGGCTCATCTCTCCAAAGCCCCCGGCGGTAAATCCGCCGGTAAACACCGGCGCCGTAAAGCTTTGGCCGGGCTGCAGAACAAAAGCACCGTCAAAATCGTTGATCCCGCCGACGACGCGGAGATGCCCAAAGATAGATTTTTCCAGGACGAGCTTCCAGTTACCGCTCCAGCCAAGCGCGCCGAACCAAACCTTGCCGCCCGTTTCCGACGCCGTTCCGTCGTCGACCGCAAACCAGGGATTGGCGTGCGGCCCCGTGAAGCCCTGTCTGGACTCCAGCACTTTTTTGCCTTCCGAAAGCGGCTGCGTTCTGAGCTGGTATTCCCCCGCCCACCGGCCGGCCACATGCGTCAGCCGCGCCGACGGCATCGCCGGAACCGACCACGCGGCCGACATGATCTGATCGATGCGCACGGGCTGCTCCTCGTCGTTGTAGACCGTCACTTCCCTTTCGATCAGGTCATGCTCTCCGCTCACCCGGTAGCCGATCTCGGCCCGCAGCCGGTAATCGGCGTCTGCAAGCCGCACGATCAGGCGGTCGTCCGCCAAAATATCGTGCCCTGAATACCGCAGCTTCAAATCGCGAACCCCGCCCGCAAACTTCACCTTCAGGCAGGGTTCGGCGTAATGGCTGCCGCCCCAGCCGCCGTACTCCTCCTTGTCGCGGTTCACCTCCGCGTCAAAGGAAGAATGCAGCCACGGCTTCAGCAGGGGGGCGCACTCCCTGGCCGCAACCGGCTCCCCCCAATACAGATGCTGCACCGTACCCCCGCTGCCGATGCCAAACACATAAGAAGTACGGTTCGTGCGGATTTCAAATATTTGTTCCTCGGCAAAATAAGTAATGGCCACCTGAGAATCCCTCCGTTTTTTTGTCAGTCAGAGTCAACCGGTCAGCCTTTGACGGCGCCGGCCGCAATGCCCTTGACAATAAATCTTTGCATGATCAGGAAAAAAACGATAACCGGGATCATCCCCATCACGGCGTAGGCAAACGCCAGGTTGAGATCGCTGCTGTATTGACCGAAGAAGAAGTACTGCTGCAGCGGAATCGTGCGATAATGGTTATCCTGCAAATAAAGCAGCGGCAGCAGAAAATCATTCCAGATATATAAAGCGTTCAGCACGATTACGGTCGCCGTCACCGGTTTCAGCAGCGGGATGATGATGCGGATAAAAATGCCCGGCGTAGTGCAGCCGTCGATCTTCGCCGCCTCCTCGATCTCCCGGGAAATCTGGCGAATAAAAGCGGTATAGAACAACACCCCGGTCTGGATGCCGAAGCCGCCGTAGATCAAGATGATCCCCCAATGCGTATCCAGCATATGGAGCGTTTTGCCCAGCTTGTACAAAGGCAGCATCGTCACTTGAAACGGAATCATCATGCCGGACAGGAACAGCATGAACAGAATATTGTAAAAAGGCTTGTTCCGCCGGGCAATCGCGTATCCAGCCAGCGCGGAGACCAACACGATCAAAGCGACGGACAACACGGTGATGATCAAGCTGTTCATGATGGCCAGCGGAAATTTGGAGGTTTCCCAGGCATGGGCAAAGTTGGCGAAATTCAGGCTGGACGGCAGCGCGTAAAAGCTGTCAAACGTCTGCTTCGCGGTTTTCAGCGACATCAGCAGGGCCACGTAGAGCGGAAACAGGAATACCAGCGCCAGCAGCGAAAAAACGGCTAACACGGCAGCTTTGTTTGATTTCATCACATTTCCACTTCCCGTCTTCTTGAAATGGACATCTGCACGATGGTCACGATAACCAGGATCAGGAAAAACATCATCGAAAGCGCCATCCCGTACCCGCCTTTAAACGAGGAGAACGAGGTCCGGTAAATATAGGTGGACATCACATCGGTAGCAAAGCCGGGACCGCCACCGGTGGTGACGAACACCAGGTCGAACACCTTCAGCGAGCCGGTAAGCACCAGCAGCAGATTGATTGTCACCGACGGAGCCAACAGCGGCAGGGTCACGTGCAGGAAGGTCTTCCAGGAGCCGGCCCCGTCGATCCGGGCGCTTTCACTCAATTCGCCGGGAATGCCCTGCAAGCCGGCGATGTAAATGATCATCGGCGAGCCTACACCCTGCCACAAGGCGATTAGGATCAGCCCGAACAATGCGGTGTCCGGATTGCCCAGCGGACTGGACGCGTCGATGCCGAAATGGCTCAGCAGATTCGGAATGCCCGTGCTGTAGTTGTAGCTCCAGACAAATCCGGCCAGTACGATGGAAATGACGCTGGGCAGGAAAAAGATCGTACGGAACAGATTGCGCAGCGGCAAAAAAGAGTCCAGCACCAGCGCCAGCAAAAGCGACAGCACGTTGACCAGCACGGTTAAAATAAGGGCATATTTGAACGTGTGCCATAAGGCGCCCCAGAAATCGGGGTCATGGAAAGCAGCCACGTAATTGTCAAACCCAACATTGCCAAACGAATTGGACACGCCGTCCCAATTGGTGAAGGAATAGCGGGCGCCCATTATCAGCGGAATGATGACTGCCATCACAAACAAGCAGATGCCCGGCAGCATAAACAGGAGATACCACATTTCGTTTCGTGCGGTTCGTATCAAGTTTTCCATAGGCTTATCCTCTCCCCATGAAAAAGGCACAGGCTCTTGCCCGTGCCTTTCTCCGGTCATCTCTATTTTTATTTGTGATTTTTGCTCACCCAAGCGTCCATATCGGCGATCATTTTATCCTCGGTCGTCTTCTTGAAGAACAGATTCTGCAGGTTTTGGTCGAATTGAGCCCGCCAGTCGATTGTGGTTTTAGCCAAAAAGAGCTGGGAGTCATAGGTTTGCGCGTTATCGAAATAAGGCTGCAAATCTTTGAGCGCCGGAGCGATATCGGTCGATGTGCCCTTCACGTAGCTGAGCGACTTGATGTTTTGAACCCAGGCGTCCCCGCCTTCCTTGCTGGACATGAACTCCAGGAATTTAAGGGCGGCTTCTTTATGTTTGGTGTTGCTGCCGATCGCCAGGGAAGCGTCCGCGTTGAAATCAAGCTTGTTCAGGCTTTCGTCGTTGCTGAACGGATAAGGGAAGTACCCGAGATCGTTGTTGTACAGATCGGGATTTTTCTTTTCGATATCCGGCAGCGGCCAGGTGCCCATGTACATCATGCCGACGTCGCCTTTGGCAAACAGGTCGACGGCCCCATTGTAATCGACGCCAAGCTGGTCCTTGTTGCCGAGCTCAAACAGCTTCAAAGCGTGATCCAACGTCGTTTTCACAGCCGGATTGTCGGCGAATTTTGCCTGGCCGGTTTCGATTTTATCGAAGAAGTCCGGCTGGCCGGCCACCAGAGCGGTGTTGCTCGGCAAATCGCGGGTGTCCCACATCGTCAGCGTCCAGCCGTCTTTCCAGCCCAAAGCGAACGGCGTTTTGCCGGCGGCTTTGATCTTCTCCGCTGCGGCGATCATGGCGTCCCAGGTTCTTGGCACTTCGATGCCAAGATCGCGGAAGATTTTTTTGTTATAGAAGACGGCAATCGGATTGGCGTTAAGCGGCATAATGTAGTTCTTACCGTCCGTTGCTTGCCCTTTTACCACATTTTCGTCAAAGTTGTTCAGGAACGGTTGACCGGTCAGGTCCATCAAATAACCGCCGTCCGCAAACAGTTGAGTGTTAAATCCGGCGTTCAGCGTAAACACGTCGATAATGTCGCCGCCCGCCAGCTTCGTTTTCAGCAGCGTGTAGTAATCGTCATATTTAACGGGCTGAACCTCAACCTTGATGTTCGGATTTTCCTTCTCGAACTGCTCGACGATTTGGTTGATTTGATCAGTGAAATCGCTTTTAAAATGCATGAATTTAATCGTTACGGGTTTGCCGCTCGTGTCTTCCGAAGCGCTTGCGTTGCCCGAGGCGTTCGTGTTGCCCGAGGCGTTGGCGGAGCCTGCCGAGTTACCTGACGACGATCCGTTATTGCTTCCGCATGCGGCAAGCAGGAAGCTGAACAAGGCGATGCAAAGTCCCAGCGACATCAACTTCTTCATTATTTTTGTTTCCCCCTTCGATCTTGTGCTTAAGCAGAAGGCCGGGTACCATCAGCCCGCCGCTTCTGTTTCTATCGTACCGGTCAATCCCGGGCAGGGTAATAAAATAAATTGGCGGGTTCATGTTCAATTTTTTGTGTTTGCCCCAGATCCCAAATGTGCTTCCCGGTACTCCGAGGGGGTGAAGCCGATGCTTTTCTTGAACACCTGGCTGAAATAACGCTGGTTCTCGTACCCCACCAGCTCGGAGATGTCGCTGATTCTCCGGTCGGAGGAAACGAGCAGCTCGCAGGCCTTTTCGATCCGTTTTCTCGTCACATATTCAATAAAATTCTCGTTGGTGGCCATTTTAAACAGCTTGCTCAAATAGCTTGGGTCCATATGAAACCGGGTCGCAACGTCGATCAGGCTGACATCCTCAAAATAATGGACCTCCAAATAGCGGACGACGCCGTCGATCAAACCGGCCGACTCCGGCTCTCGGCGGGTTTCCCCGTAAGCCTGAATTGCCGAAATCCATGGTTTGAGCAGCGCATAAACCGCCCCTTCGTCCAGCACCGCGGCGATAGCCTGCGGATCAAATACGGGCGGGAAAGCGGCATCCGCCCCTTTCAGCTCCGACAGCGCAGCCTCCATAATTTTGGACAGCTCCGCCTGAATCCGGGCAATGGTAACGGCCGGGCCAGCTCCCACCCTGTTCATGTAGTCCTCCAGCAAACGGCGGCTTTCCTTCGCATTGCCGCCGGCAAAAGCCTGCCGGATAGCCTGCAGATCGAACGAATTTAAAGCCCCGGCCCCGCCGCTTTTATCCGTCCCTTCATGTGCGCCAGGAGCCTCGTCCGCCAATGCGATCGTCAGCCCCACTCCCTTCAGAGCCTGAGCTGTAATCGCCTGGTTCGCTTCGCGGTAAGCCTCCGGCAGTCCGGCCAAGTCGCGGGCCGCGCCGCTGACGCCGGCCAGCACATCCAGCTTCAGCATCCGCTGCATCGCCTGCTGGAAGTCGGCCAGCCACTTGTCCAGCCGCCTGTTCTCCCGCAGTTCTTCCGGTACGATCAGACAGATGCGCTGCCGGTCATCCGATTTGTAGACCAGCGCCGCCTCGTCCTGCAGAAGCTCATGCAGAATATTTTCAATGCTGAACATCAGCAGGTCGGCATTGCCGTGAAACTTCGTACGGGCCGCCTCCCCAAACCGGCGGAACCTCATGACGACAAGGCGGTAGTCCGTCATTTCGCCGATTTGCAGCTCTTTAGCCTGGAAAGCGATATCGCTTTTGTTGACAATCCGCTGTCCGGTTACATTTTGCAAAAAAACGCTCCGCTTCAGTTGGCCGATCTCCCGGCTCTCCTTCCGCTGCTGTTGAAGGGTCATGTATTTGCGGCTCTGCTCCATCGCCTTGATCAAGGAGGTCCGAAGCTCCGGCAGAGCCACTGGCTTCAGCAGGTAGTCGCAAGCCTGATATTTGATGGCGGCCTGTAAATATTCGAATTGTGAGTATCCGCTGATGACAATGGTAAAAATGTGGCCGTACCGCTCGTGAAGCGCTTTCAGAAAATGCAGTCCGTTCATGACCGGCATGTTCATGTCGGTCACGACAATATGCGGTTTGCCGAGCTCGATCAGCTCCAGTGCTTCTTCGCCATGCCGGGCTTCAGCGATAACCTCCACATCCAGGGACAACTCGCCGATCATTTTGCAAATCGCCTTGCGGCCCAAAGCTTCGTCATCTACAACCATCACTTTATACATGGCTTTCCCCCCGCTGTTTGTTTGGAATAAGGACGGTCACCGTCGTTCCCTCTCCGGGACGGCTGTCCACCTTCAAGCCGTAGGGTGGACCGTAATATAAGGTCAGTCGCTCATGCACATTTTTTAAGCCGACCGACCGGCCCGAAAAAATGCCCGCTGACGGGCTTTGCAAAGCAAGCTGCAGTTCGGCCAGCTTCTCTGCTTCCATGCCCGGGCCATTGTCCCGGATCGTGATCCGGATATCGTCTTCGTCCCTGGCCGCCTTCACGCCGATGGTGACCGGATGATCGTCGTCTTTGCCCAGGGCGTGCACGATCACATTTTCCAGAATCGGCTGCAGTACAAACCGGATGATCGCACTGTCCATCAGCTCCGGCTCAACCTGAAATTCCGTCTGCAGCAAATCCTCGAACCGAAACTGCTGGATGTACAAATAGTTGTTCAAATGCGCCATTTCCTGGCCGATCGTGGACTCCATATTCCCCTCATAAAAGCTGTAGCGGAACATATCCCCCAGAGCCCGGCACATTTCATGGATTTCATAATCGCCGGTCAGCACGGCCTTGCCGCCTATCGTCTGCAGCGTATTGTACAGAAAATGCGGGTTGATCTGCATTTGCAGGGCCAGAAACTGCGCCTCTTTGTTCCGAAGCTGCAGCTCGTACTCCTGCTCGATCAGCTCCCGGATCGTCCCGGTCATGAAATTGAAATTTGCGGTCAGCTCGGAGAGGTCGTCCTTCCAGCCGTTTGGCTTGAGCGTGACATGGAAATTGCCGCTGCGGACAGCGCGCATCGCTTTGCCGAGATAGCGGATCGGTTTGGTAATGAACTGCTGGGACAGCAGGGAGAAGAAGGATATGACCAAAATGACCAGCAGCAGTACGATCACCGTGATGCGCAGCGTGGTTTGCCGGTTCTTGGCCAATTCCGTACTCGGATAAACGATGCTGAGCCCGATGTTGGAATGATCCAGCAGGGAGCTGCTGACCAGCAGGTTTTGACCGTCCGTAAAATGCAGCTTATGTTCATTGCTGTCGTCCAGCACGGAAGGAGGGACGAAGGGCGCGATCCATTCTTTGTAATCATCATTCGTCCGGTAAAATACCTCGCTTTGATCATTTTGCAGAACGATTGCGTTGGGCGGGCGGTTGTATTTTTCCATAGCCTTGGCGAAATCCTTGCCTTGTATATAAAACACAAGCGTGCCGAATTTTTTCTTGTAAAAAGGATCGTATATCGTCAGCGCGTACACAAAAAGATCCTGCCGCAAAGCGGGATCCTTGTAAGTAAACATCAGGGAATGCTGAAACGGCAGATCCAGAATCTCCTCATAATGCGGAACCTGCCCGTCCAGCTTGATCGCGTCGTAGCTGTCGGCCCGCGTCCAGCTGTCCCGCAGCGTATTGTCCTTGCCGAGCACCATGATCTTGATGATGTCCGCGTTCTGGCTGACCACCAGCCGATAGTAGCTGGCCAGCGATTCCCTGACGTCGATGATATTGGCGTCGTTGTAATTGGTGCCGTTCTCCATCAGATCGATCACCCGCTTAAAACCATAGACCTGCAGGGCCGACATGGAAAAGCTGCGGAAATACTGATCCAGATAATCCGATAAATAACCGGCGTTCTGATCGGAGCTGCGGACCATCGTCCGTTCCAGGGAGCGGGTGCTGGACTGATAGAACAAAAAAGACAAAATAAGCAGGGGAACCAACGAGATCAGCACCGTGCTCCATGTGATTTTGGTCCGGATACTCCGGTTCATGAACAACCGTTTGATCATCTGGGGTTCCTCCTGCTAGGTTTGTGCGTTTACAAGCCATGGTATTTTGCCATTGTATCACACAACGCATCTCCTTAAGGCCATATTGTCATCCACACAACACGACAAACCGGCAGGACGGTTACCGTCCGCCCGGACTCCGGGTTGAATCGGCATCCGGCCTTTGGAACCGCTAACCGCTGTCAGGCGGCTCTTTGCCGGCGCCCATCGCAGTTTGCTGTTAATCGCACATCCGCAAGTGAATCATGGATACTTCCCTACCCTTACTTTATCCCCGCCGCCCCGGAAATCCAATTGACTAAATGCGGTGTATGATGGATTATATTCTTATTTATCATCACAGCTATTCGTATATTCGGAATTTTAGGTTATAAGGGTTAGTTGTCGGTCAAATTCTTATACAATAATTTATTGATATGCGTGCACACGTATAATGGGTTCAGGCGGTGAGATATTGCTGCTCTTAAAGTTTTCTTTGAGCTTTATAAGTAAGCAACCTGCCGTGTTAAAATAGAGAGGAAATCGTATTAACTTCAGAGAGCAGGGTCGCTTAAATGACAAGCAGCAATGAACAACGTTACCGATTCAGTGAGGCGCCGATATGGGATATTCAGCGCCGATATTATGAGGAACTAGGAACGAAGGCTTGGAACAATGACCAAGTTCCTCAATATATAACGAGTAATCCGATGATCGCTGCCGCCTACGCGGAGGTCATCTTTGGCTTTCTTCAAGATCGGGTGAATAAAGGAAATGGCTCCGAACCCGTTGTTATTGTGGAGCTTGGAGCAGGAGCGGGCCGTTTTGCTTATCATTTGTTGGATGAGTTGTGCCGGCTTAGAGACTACGCGGGGATTGAATTGCCTCCATTCCGCTACGTGATGACGGATTTGGCGCTTAACAATGTACTGGCGTGGAAGGAGCATCCCGCTCTGCAAGCTTTTATTGCCGAGGGATTACTGGATTTTGCGAGGTACGATGCCGCCCATGATACCGTGCTAAATCTCGTCGTATCAGGTACCACGATCAGTGAAGGGGATTTAAAGCAACCGTTAATTATCGTTGCGAACTATTTTTTTGACGGCATTCCGCAAGAGTTGATTTATGTTGGCGACGGAAAAATTTATGAGGCGGACGTTTATGTCCAAGGTCTCGAACCTATGGATTCGCTAAAACCATCAGAATGGTTGGAACGAATAAATTTACGTTATGAGCACCGGCGGGCACCCGAGTACGAACAAGAAACGTATCCTTACCGTGATGTGATTTCGATCTATCAGGAGCACCTGGAAGACTCGCACATTTTGTTCCCTGCTGCCGGATTAACTTGTTTAGAGCGATTGAATCTTTTATCGCAGGCAGGATTCGTATTGATAACGGCCGACAAAGGGGATCACTTGCTGGATCAATGGAAATTCGCGGAGCCGCCGGAGTTGATCTTGCATGGAAGCTTTTCTTTGACGGCCAACTATCATGCGATTCAATATTTCTTTGAGCAAAGGGGAGCCCTGGCGTTATTTCCCCCGCATCATTATAAAAATATCAATGTCGGCTGTATTCTCCATTTGGACAAACCAATGGAATATGTTAATTCGAGGTTAGCTTACCGTCGCTGTATGGAACGTTTTGGTCCGGACGATTTTTTTAATATGAAGGTATGGATAGATCGCCATGTAGAGAGCATGGGAATGCCGGAATTATTAAGCTTTTGGCGTCTGGGCGGATATGATGCGGAGTTCTTCATTCAGAGCGCGAAGCGGATATCCAATTTGCTGCCGGATGCAAACGACGATGAAAAGCAGGACCTGCTCAGGGGCATTCAGAAGATGTGGTCATCGTACTACGTCATGGAACAGCGTTATGACCTCGCGCTTGACGCCGGATTGCTTCTGTTTGAGATGGAAATGTACGAACAATCCAAACGGTATTTGGAAATATCGGTAAAGCAAGACCCTGATGAGGTCGTATCGACCGTATATTATTGTCTGGCCATTTGTTGTTTCGAGTTAGAGATCGAAGAGGATGCGTGGACGTATGTCAGAAAATTGCTGGAACTTGAGCCGGATCATGAAGAGGCTTTGGCCTTGATGAGCCAATTCGATAGCAACATATAGGCATACCAGTTGCCTTCAGCAGAGAAAAGAGGGTTATACTCTACTTGAAATGTGAAGCTTGACTTCAACTAAGATTTAAGTCCTATAATGAACCTGATGTATCGTATCAAATGATCTAAGGCGTTATGGAGAATGCTAACGATTGTTTCGTTAAATGATTACGTGTGTGTATCCAAATAAAAAACGAAAAGGGGTTCATTCACTATGAAAGCACTTGTCACGGGCGCAAATAAAGGAATTGGTTTCGAAATCGCTCGAAGTCTTGGGAAACGTGGTTATGATATTCTTGTTGGGGCGCGTGATGAAGCCCGTGGACGGGCAGCAGTCGAAAAACTTGTCGCAGAAGACCTACAAGCGGCGTTCATCAAGATTGATTTGAATGATTTAGACAGCTTGCGCGAAGCGGCTAAAAGGGTTGACTCGCTCGATATTTTGGTCAATAATGCTGGAATTCCTGATAGTGCCAAGCCTGGGCGTGCGCCGCTCGACATCGCCAAACCTACCATGGACTATACAACTGAGGATCTGCGCACGACGATGGAAACGAATTTTCTAGGCACCCATGAACTCATAAAAAATCTGCTGCCATCTCTGACAGACAGCGCAAAAATTGTCAACATCACCGTCCCCATTTCGCCGACCGACTTTTGGCACCCGCTTGCTTACATTACGAGCAAAGCAGCACTTAATGTGATGACACTGACCTTCGCTTACGAGTTCGAAAAAATGGGCAGCCACCGCCAGATTTTCGGCATCATGCCTGGCGCTGTCGCAACCGACTTGAACGGCATGGAGGCTGGTGGACACGGCGGATTCGTCAAGTCTCCCGAAGCTGCTGGAGAGCTGAGTACCGACATTATTGTGTCTGGTAAGAATCAAAATGGGCAAATCATTCAGTACGATGGTAAGATCGTTACCGATTATGAGATTCAGCTGAGAGGCTAGAAACATCAAAATTCTGTTATTGATATGGCTTCGGACGTTCCTTTAGGGTACCCTTTCTCGGGTGCTCTAAAGCGCCTTGCCAAACCTATCTGTACGCTGGAAAGGAACCTAACAGTCCAGACCTAAAAGTCGGCTAGATACTATAGCGGGAGTTTGAATGATCTAAATATAAAACGCGCTTAAACCAGAGACGGCCCAACGCTGATTGAGTAGGGCTGTTTTTTTAGGGTTGTCTTTTTGTTGACAAGGAAGCAATACCAAGATAAGATAACATTGTTTACTGGGAAACTAAACGTAATTTAACAAATCAATGGAAGTTCGTCGACGATTGAACGATGGACAAGTTTGGTTTCACCGCCGGACGGGTCTGCCTATCTAATCACGCAATCTACAGTCTTTTTTTATGGCTAATAGGAGAGTTTGAACATGAATATGGTTTCGATTATATTACAAACGCTGTTGATTCTTATGTTTCTAATGGCGAGTTTCGGGAAACTGAGGGGCGCTAAAACGCCCATTGAGGAATTCGAGAAATTGAGGTTGCCGCAATGGTTTCGTGTGATCACTGGTATCATTGAATTCGTTGCCGCAGCCGCTCTAATGATCGGTTATTGGGATGCAAGCTGGGTCGCAGCGGGTGCGCTTCTTATTGTATTTACGGCTGTCGGTGGAGTTTTGGCACAAGTGCGTATTAAAGATTCGTTTAAAAATATGATAATGATTATGGTAATCGGCGTGGCGGCCATTTTCATATTTTTGAACAATGTATCAGAACTCTTAAATTTTCCTGGGTTTAACTAGAGAGATCAAAGGGAAAGGGCCATTCCTCATTGGATGGCCTTTTAACTTGCTTCCTTTCCTAAAAATGAAGGTGACCTCTCGAAAAGGAGTCTTAATTGGCATAAGGGATTTACTATACAGTCCAATGAAGTGCCATCAGATTTTAGGGGGCCAACTTTGCCCTCACTCGCCAGACGAATATCATCGACCCTCCTGTGTGGTTATAAAATTTCGCCTGCATAAGCAGCTGCAAGCGAGGCTGCCTTAATAGTACGAATGTCCTTCAACGGCGGCAAGCCGAAGAAACGTTTGTATTCGCGGTTGAACTGCGTCAGACTCTCGTATCCGACCTCGAACGCAGTTGAAGTGACATCCATATCGTCGGCAAGCAAAATTCTGCGTGCTTCCTGAAGCCTGAGCTGCTTCTGATACTGGATTGGGCTCAGTGTCGTGACAGCTTTGAATTTGTGATGCAAAGTTGAGGGACTCATGCCGCCTGCGCGAGAAATCTCCTCAATGGTAAGGGGTTGCGCATAGTTTGCTTTGACATAACGAATCGCCTTACTGATGCCTGAGGCATCACGATGCAGCAGCATATTGTTGTAAAAGCGTGCGCCGCCCTCGTCGGTCAGCAGGCGGTAAATCAACTCGCGCTTGACGCTGGAGGCGAGAAAATCCGCTGCTTTGCTGTCGGCATCCAGTTTCAACAGACGTTCAAGCACCTGCAGCGCCTCAATCCCTGTTTTGCCGATAAATGCGCCTTCTGTCAGCCGGTTCTCGGCCCATACGTTAAGCTGGGCCTCCAGGGCAACGGATGCAATTTCGTCGGTTGTAAAGGAAATTCGGATCGCTATGTAGGGCGCTTCAGGCGAGGCCAGGGAGATTTGGCCCTTGATCGGCATATCGATGTTGGATGCGATATAATCCCCAGCCCCATAGCTGTAGATATGGTTGCGGACTATCAATGTTTTGTCACCCTGCACGACTACGCAGATGCCTGGATTGAAAAAGCCGTATTGCATCGTGGTCGGCTGATCTGCCTTCAGCAGTGAAACAAATGGAAGGCTGGTCTCGTAAATTCCACAAGGATAGGAATAGGCATTACAAAGGTGCAGCAGCCTCTTTAAAACATCGGAAAACTCCTCGGTAGGATGGGGCATAATCATCTTCCTCTCTATAAGCCGGCGTGACACGGCAGTCTTACGCTTTTTCTGTCCGATCTAGTGCATCGGAGTTTTAGGCAAAAATCAAGCACAATTTGACTATCTCCCCCATTATAGGCTCATTATAATGAAAGTCACAAGGCCGCTGAATAAAGGCCTTTCAGAGAACAATACAAACTCAATTGGGGAGAGGATTATGATGTCAAAGGTGTGGTTAATTACGGGGAGCGGTACCGGGCTCGGCCGAAAGATTACAGAAGCTGTACTAGCTAAAGGTGAACGTGTAGTCGCAACAGCCCGCAATATTGGGCAGCTTGATGATCTAGTGAACCAATACGGTGATCAGATCCGTGTCGCTGCTCTGGATGTAACTGATGAGGCAGCGGCACAGGCGGCAGTTCAACTGGCGCAGGATGCTTTTGGACGGCTTGATGTGCTGGTGAACAACGCAGGTTATGGTGACACTCGGCCTTTTGAGCAGGTGCCGTCTGAGGATTTCCGCCGACTGGTCGATACTTGCTTCTTTGGAGTTGTGAATCTCACTCGTGCGGCTATCCCTATCATGCGTGAACAACGCAGCGGCCATATCCTTCATATCTCTTCGGCCGGCGGGCGTTTCGCCACCGCTGGCAATGCGGCCTATCACGCATCTAAATGGGCTGTAGGCGGCTTTACCGAGTCAGTCGCAGCGGAGATCGCTCCGTTCGGGGTCAAGATGACCGCCCTTGAGCCAGGCGGCATGCGCACCAATTGGGGCAGACGTGCCTTTGACAATCGCCCTTCCATGCTGCCTGAATATCAAGCGTCAGTTGGCCAAGTCATGGATCAGCTTGAATCTTACTGGGGCAACGAGCCGGGCGATCCCGACAAAGTTGCGCAGGTTGTGCTTAAAGTTGCATACGCAGAGCATTTGCCCGCCCACATCCTGCTCGGGGGCGGGTCTGTTAATACGATCCGTCAGATCGAAGAGGTAAGGATGGCCGAGGCCGAACGTTGGTCAGCGGTCAGTGATTGGATTGATTTTGCTGCAGAAGGGTCAATGCCGACGTTGCCGGCATCTGGGAAATAGAGGTTTCAACCGAGTTATTCGGGAGGTTAAAGGGAAGGGGGATCTGAGCTTCGGCTCGGATCTTCTTTTTGTTGTGCCAGCTGCCGGACTGCGATACAGGTCTTTGTAGGTCACTTGTTAGATTAGGGAGTAATCCCGTACATTGCTCGATTGTGTATCAAAATGAGGGAATTGGAGAAATGATAATTCATGTTAAAACCTTTACCGTTAGTTAGGACGTGTATAGTTTGGAAAGTCGTTTGAACCCATATTTCGGATAAAAAGGTGGCTCTACCGTCTATGATGCGAATTTTCTTAATGGGTTTTTATGAAGACGAAGAGAAGGAAGAGAATCAACCGTCTGTACTCCTGCAGGATATCATAGGTCATTGGGCAGAAGGGGATATACGGGCGCTGGTTCAACGAGGCGTGATCAGGGGCTATGAGGATATGACCTTCCGTCCAGAATAGCCGATCACCCGAGCTGAGTTTGCCACTATACTAGTAAGGGCAATGGAACTCGAGGAATCCGAAGATAATATTTTTGTTGATACAGCCAATCACTGGTCCAGAGGTTGGATTACAACAGCGTACAAGCAAGGGCTCATTTACGGATATAGCGATTCCGTATTTGGACCGGATGATCTTCTTACAAGAACAGATGGCCGTTATGATTGATCGTGCCTTCTCATTGACACGCTCCAATAATTCGGCAATGTATACAGACCAAAATCAAGTATCTGTTTGGGCAGCGGCAGCGTTGGACAGATTTACCGCAACGGGTATCCTTTCGGGATATGGAGATGGAAGCATACGCCCGCAAGCTAATGCCACAAGAGCTGAAGTTGCGACCGTCCTATTGAGAGCTTTAAGTATAGCAGGGGAACAATAAGGAAAAGAGCTTGATTGTAATGGAAACATTAGAATCAAGCTCTTTTTCTATTCAGGGACTTAGCTTGTTTTCTCCTAGATCCCGTGTATTTTGGTCACTTCTTGTATAAACTAATCCCAAATTATTAAAGACAAGACGGTGACCTGCCATGTTAACGGTTTGGATGTTTCTGATTTTAGCAGCGCTATCTTTTTCTTCTATGTACGTCTTGATAAAGAAAATGAACGTTACAAACGTCTTGGGCAGTTATTTTTTTTCAAATGTGCTGATCACGAATACAGGTGTCATCATTAATTTGAATTTAAAATTAACCAAACAAGATCCATCAAGTCAGCTTATCTTTTGGACACAGAAAATTCCGGAGTTATCCCTCAAGCCGGCGTTACTTTTGTGGATGATTTATATTTTGTTTTCTAATCGGCCTATGATTAGTAAAGGGATTTATGCTCTCATTTGCTTAACCGTGCTGGTTTCCATTGAGTTATTTTTTGTTCATATTCAATATTTGCAATGGGTAAAATGGAATGTCTTTTACACCTATTTGAGATACGGTTTGATCCTTGTATTATTGGCTGTTTACTCCTTCTATTTAGAGAAACTGATTAATAAGAACAAAGAGGTAAACATGACATGATGTTACCCCTCCCACAGAAATTTGATATGAACGAAATATTTATTATCTGTTCAACGGTCCTTCTTTTTGCCTTAATGTTTATATGGCCTAGACGATTGTCTGCTGTCACCATCACGGTGATTTGGACCTTTAATGTCTTTCTTGCTTTGTTGGCCGACATCACCATTAGTGTAAAACCTTATGAACTTTATTTTACGATCGATCACAAAACGCATGAACTATTTGATGTTATATTGCACTTCGCTACTTATCCGGCTCTTCCTTACTTTGTAGTCAATTTTTATCAGTTTAACAAACCCAAAGGTCTGAAGTGTTTCCTTTATCTTATTTTATGGGCGGTGTTAGCGATCACAAGCGAATGGATTTCGGTGAAATTTCATGTGTTTACCTATACTGGTTGGAAGCTGTATCTATCCTTCCTGGTTTATTTGGTTGTATTTGCCGTCAACATTTGGCTTGCAGGTTTTATTGAAAGGAGACATCCTTACAAACGGACTTCAGTTGGTTAAGTAAGGAAGGGTCCTTTTTACGAACCCAACACTCCATACCTCCGCACGGCCAAACGCCGGAAATGTTTAGTCACAGCGACGGGCTGGCTGCCTTTCAGGAACCGATGATCGCCCACCCGCCAGGTGTGGGTGCTTTTATCTTTTCTGCGGATATAGACGTAGTTGTAGGGAGTAGTGGCGTATATAGGGTATCCTTTTCGGGTGCAATCTTGTAAAAACTTAACGTCCTCGCCAAGCGACAGATCGGAAAAGCGGACATGCTTGAGGACGTTTCTACGGAATAAAATAGTTCCGCCTTGAACGAATTTCACATATTTGTTCTTTTCGTGGGGAGACCTTACGATAAGCTTATTACTGGCGGACAGATAAACCAAACAGGCGTGTTTGCCGAGGACCGGGCTTTTTGTGCGCTGAAGCGCCTGGATCTGCTCCTTCAAATAGTACGGCGAATAATAATCGTCGTGGTCGAATTTGGTGATCACGGGATATTTGGCCCTGCAAATGCCGCAGTTTAAACATTGGCCCAGCGAGACCTCCTCCGGCACTTGGTAGACGGTGACATTCGGATAAGCGGCTGTTTTTTTTCGCCATTCCTTGATGCTCAGGTTATCCTTGTTCAGGATGATAATTAGTTCTTTACGCTTGTAGCGCTGATTGAGGTAATTATTCAAGATATTCATGAAAAAACCGGGCTGGTTCGTGCAAGTGATAATGGACACACCGGGTTTATTCAAGCTCTTCCCCTCCCTTAATTCCTTTCTTATAAGGAATTCAGATGGTTAGGAATTTGCCTGGACTAAATCCGATAGCTAAAAGCGAGAAATCAGAATAGGTCCAGCCGGGTAGTGGACGCCCCTTAAGGAGATTCGATAGAATTAAAATGCTTCCGTGAGCCAATTGCGAAAGCCGGCGTGGTGGTCAACCGAGTTTGGCCGCCCGTTCTCATCCTGACCTAAACGTTTGGCTAAGCTGGCCAACGAAGCTTACGACGCGGCACAGGCCCATTCAGCGGAGGCCCGCAGCTTTGCCGATGCCGAGGCAGTTATAACCGCCTTTACATCACGTTTTAATACGCTGAAAGGCATCGAAACCGCCGAACGGGAGGGCCGTTCGCGCCAGCGGCTATTTTTCGGCGAGAACAACAGTCAGCTGCATTTTTATTTATGAAAAAGCCGGATGAGTGCCGAGATTTCCGCAATCGACTCTTTTTGGCCATTTTTAATCCACGTAACCCAAATCTCAAACACACCCGCACTCATAAAATGAATCCAATAGTTTCGTCTTGCGCCTGTCCAGTCTGGGAAGGGGACGAGTTCATCGTAAAATTGCGTAATATGGTGCTTAAAAATCTGATAAAGCAGTCCGATATAATCGGCGGCAATGGCCATTTGAAAATCCTTGGATAAAGCCAGAAAAAATTCGGTCAAATCTTTAATCTTTTGTTCGTGGCTGATTTTAAAGGCAATTTTATTAAAAATATCCGCAAATTTAGGTTCGTAGTAAACCTCCAATACTTGCTCAAGGCTTTCGAAATTCCTATAAAAAGCCATGCGGCTGACGCCCGCTTTTTTCACGACCTCCGAAACCGTCAATTTCGATAATTTCTTCGATTGTAAAAGCTCCAGCAAGGCAATGGTGATCCACTCTTTGGTATCTTTTTTTATCAATTGGGCGTGATCTGTCGCTGCCATAACACTTCCTCCATTCTGTCACACATGCCTGTTTATTACTTGTTTTGCTAGAGCTTCAGTCCTATTATAGGGGAAAACACGTTACAGGTGTAACGTCAATTAAAGGGGAATTGAGTTCACTATGACAGAAACTAATAAACCATTAGTGCTTGTGACCGGGGGTTCGGGATTTATCGCTGTCCATATCATTTTGAAGCTCCTTGAGAACCAGTACCGGGTCCGGGCAACCCTTCGTACCATGGGCAGACAAGAGGAAGTGAAAAGCATGTTGCGGGCAGGCGGAGTGACCCGTTTTGAGGATTTATCCTTCGTTCAAACCGATTTAAGCTCAGACCAAAACTGGGATCAAGCCGTGCAAGGAGCAGAATATGTCATTCATGTCGCTTCTCCTACGCCCAATAGAGTTTATAAAGATGAAAATGAAATGATACAGCCCGCACGTGAAGGTGTTTTACGCGTGTTGAGAGCAGCGCGGAATGCAGGCGTCAAACGGGTTGTTTTAACTTCCGCTTTCGGAGCGATCGGTGTAGGACATCAGCATCACGTTGGTCCTTACACCGAAGAAGATTGGTCCAATACAAACGCTAAAATTCATCCGTATCAGAAATCCAAGACGATCGCGGAACAAGCCGCGTGGGCATTTATCCGGGAAGAGGGGAAGGGATTGGAGCTGGCAACCGTCAATCCTGTGGGAGTGATGGGCCCCATCCTGGGGAATGATTACTCTCATTCCAATACGATTGTTCGCCAGATGCTGGAGGGCAAACTTAAAGCTGTCCCTAAAATTTATTCCGATTATGTAGATGTTCGGGATGTTGCAGAGCTGCACCTATTGGCCATGACACGCCCCGAAGCAAATGGACAGCGCTTTATAGCATCCAGTGCCGAAAACCTCTCGACATTAGGTGTCGCCAAAATTTTAAGAAAACATCTGGGGGAAGACGCCAAAAACGTGCCGAACAGGGAACTTCCAAATTTGGTTGTCCGGGTTTCGGCTCTTTTTAATCCGAATTTAAGAATGATAGCTTCACTCCTGGGCCAGGATATGTCAACAAGTAATGAAAAGGCCAAACGATTACTGGGGTGGAAGCCTCGTTCAGCCGAAGAAGCCATTGTTGCAACGGGTAAAAGCATGATGAAAGTCATTAAAGGGGAGATGAGGTAAGCGCGTGTTTTACCTGTCCTCATCTTTTTACCGGGGTTAACCCTATCCATTGGAATTTTATAGGGAAAAACATTTTAGCCGTATGGGAAATCGCCCGTACGGCTAAAAGCATGATTAGGCTGGAGAATAAGATGGCGATTGGTGTTTGACCCTGCATCTGATAAGATATAATCGCTTGAATTAGGATAACCTTTACCAGTGATAGATAAAGTGTTAGGACTGGAGCTCGGGGCGGAAGATTATCTGACCAAACCTTTTGATAACCGGGAGCTTATCGCCAGAATTAAAGTGGTCCTAAGAAGATACGACAATCACGATCCGCATAAATCCGGGGAAGACAAACCGATGCAGCTTGGGGAGCTGGCCTTTGACCTGGACACCAAAGTGGTGCTGAAGAACGGGACGCCGGTTTCCCTGACCGCCAAAGAATTTAAAATTCTGGAGACGCTGTTTGTATTTGAGTTTGTTGAGGACCTTTCGTATTTCTACGTGATGATGGATCAAATCCGCTATATTTTGTTTGCCGGGGCGGCAGGGTTTCTGATTCTAATTACGCTGGCAAGCTTATTTATTGCCCGTAATACGACAAAGCCGATCCAATATCTGCTTGGGGCCACGGAGAAATTCTCCAAACAGCAGTTCCAGCAGGTTAAGTTGAACAGAAAAGACGAGCTGGGGATGCTTGCCGCAGGACTAAACCAAATGGGCATTCAATTAAATGAATATATCCAGCACCAGAAGCAGTTTGTCTCGAATGTTTCTCATGAACTGAAGACACCGCTTGCGGCCATCCGGGGATTTTCCCAATATTTATATGAGGGTGAAAATAAGGACAAGGATTTGCAAAAGATCTATGCTCATCTTGTAAATGAATCGGACAGGCTGACCCTGCTTATCAATGAGCTGCTGTTGTTAGCCCGGTTTGACAAGGCGGGTTCGGATGAAATGGGCAAGGAAAAAACCGATTTATCCGGGTTAACCGAAAGTGTGGCTGCAGAAATGCGGTCAAAGGCGGAGGACAAAGGTATCCTGCTGGACATCAAGCCGGGAAAACCACTCTTCGCCTTCGTCAATCCAACCCTGATGTCGCATGCAGTCGCGAATATTATAGATAACGCCATAAAGTATTCCCATGCCGGTAAACGGGTTAGAATCGAGACGTTCATCAGGCAGGAGACGGGGGTCATCCAAATAAGGGACGAGGGCGTCGGGATCCGTGAAGAGGAAATTGCCCGGGTGCAGGAGCGATTTTATCGGGCGGAAAATGCCCACGTGGCCAAAGGTTCGGGATTGGGGCTCTCCATATGCAAAGAAATTGTCGAGAAATTTGATGGTAAATTGGAGATGGAAAGCGAAGTGGGCGTAGGGACCACCGTGTCCATCCTGCTCCCCTTAGCGTGAAGTTACAAGAATGATACAAGATTGTGATTAAACTAATAATTTGTTTTCATATGATGACTAAGAAATCATTATGGGAGGGTAACCGTATGAAAGCATTAAACAAACCAGCAGCCCTAATGCTGTCTATTGTCCTTCTTGGGACGTTATTGGCGGGATGTCAGGGAAACGGGGACAGTAGTCCGACGGAGGCTTCCGCTCCCGTCCCTTCATCGAGCAGTAACCCGGCCGGCGGAAGCGCCGATTCCGGGGTAATCAAGGAAGGAACGATTCCCAAGGACGGGAATGTGATCCTGAAAGAGCTTGCCTTTGTCTACAAGGACAATACCATTGCCCTTTCCGATATCGTTGACGACGCAAAACTCGAAAGCATGCTGGGAAAAGCGGAAGAGAAAAAATCCCATACCTATACGGCAGACGATAAGACTAACATGGATCAGCTAATTGGCCGCACAAAAAATCTATACACCTTTCCAGGGCTCGAAATCGAAACCTTCAATACGGGAGAAGGGACCGATTTCTATATCACTACGATTGAAATTACCGCCCCTGAATATGCCACAATCCGCAATATTAAAGTCGGCGACAGTCTTGAAGAGCTTAAGAAAACGTATCCCGAAGGGAACCTGACGGGAAATGGAGCGACCAGCGCGGAGGATGAATACCGGTATACGCCGGCCAACTATGTGGATGTAATGACGTTCCATATCAAGGATGACAAGATTGACCGTATTCGCATAAGCACGCTTTTGGACTGAGTAATTCAATTCCATTCAGTTCGATTAAGTGCGTTGTCATATAGGAAAGCAGCTTAAGTCCAACCCGGAAGGGTTGGGCTTTTTTGTCTTGCAGGCTTGGCTTTGGTACAAAGCTCAAAAAGCACTCCCGACATAGACCAACAGAATGCCCCGCAGCAAATTGAAACTTGGACCTGGCAGTAGACACCACCCGGCGAGCTCAGTAGAATAAGTAAAAACGCAGCCAACTGCATAAAAAGTCATTTTAAGAGAAATTTGAGAGATTATCATTTTGGGGAGTGAGTGCTTTGGAATTTAACGAGGTCATACACGGTCATCGATCTATTCGTGAATATGAGGATAGGGAAGTAAGTCAGGAGATTCTGGATCAAATTTTGGAGGCAGGGATTCGGGCATCTTCTAGCGGCAACATGCAGTCTTACTCCATTATTGTAACGCGGGATAAAGAGCTGAAGAAAAAGCTGTATACGCCGCATATGGAACAATCGATGGTGGTGGATGCCCCGGTTCTGCTGACTTTTTGTGCGGATTTCAACCGGATGAGAAAATGGCTGGAGCTGAATGATGCCCCGGTTCATTTCGATAATTTCATGAGTTTTATGATTGGCGCCATTGACGCCACTTTGGCTGCGCAGAACGTCGCTTTGGCCGCGGAAAATGCGGGACTCGGCATTTGCTATATGGGCTCAACGCTTGCCAACTGTGATCAGATTGGTGAACTGCTGAACCTGCCGCCCAATGTCGTCCCTGTAGTAGGTTATTCACTGGGTTATCCGGCAGAAGCGCCTGCCCTTCGCGACCGGCTGCCTATGAGCGGGCTTGTCCATTACGATCAGTACCAGGATTATTCGGAGGAAGACATTCAAACCATTTATAAAGAAAGAAATGAAAAGGGCTGGCAGCGGTACATGAGTATTCCCAGACTCAAAGAGATGATAGAGGAATTGGGATTAAAGAATCTGGCTCAAGTCTATACGATCGCCAAATACACGAAGGAATCCCACCTCGAATTTTCACAAACCGTGCTGAACTATTTGGAGAAACAGAACTTTATGAAAAATGACGCTGATTCGAATTGATCCTGGAATCAGATTAGCATGTGCAAAATAAATAAGGATGAGCGGAGCAACTTTCGCTCATCCTTATTTATTTTCTTTTAATACAAGAGGCAGAAAGATCAAATCCACAATCTCGACAACGGCCTCATCGGTCAGCGGCGTATGCGTCGTAAGCAGCTCGAACCGGATCAGGTCTACAGGTAGGGAAATGACGCGTTCGGGCAGTTCCTCGACCTTCACCTCTCCGCGACGTTCCGCGTTCTGCAGAATGTTTTTCATGGCTATGACAAGCAAATCCTCCGATCGCGGAGGCAGGGTCAGGTTGGAGTGCAGTTCGGCCCCATGAAATTCAACCATCAGGCCGTGAATCGTCTCGGCCCCGATCATCTGCATCAGTTTATTTAGTCTGTCCAGCAGAGCAAGCACGTCTTGTCTCAAATTCCCCGTGTCCGGAGCTTCCAGGGAAGGTTTGGGAATATGCTTCATAAGCGCAGCGATGACCAGCTTTGCCTTGTTTGGCCACCTTCTATAAACGGCATTCTTATTGGTTTGGGCCCTCGAAGCGACAGCTTCCATCGTCAGCCGGGAATAACCGGTCTCTCTCAATTCCTCCCACGCAGCAGAAAGGATGGCATTCTCCAGGACGTCGCCGCGCCGGCGCGACTTTGCCGTTTGTTGTTCTCCCTCATTATTTTGCTTGTGATCTTTTGATGATTCCACCATTTCGTATTCCTTCTTCCAAGCTGAATTTCATTCGGTCATTTGGGCTCTTGTAAATAGTATATTGCATTTTCACGCAAATGCTAATATGATAATACTCAAATAAGGTACGGTACGTACTGTACCCTAAATAGTTGAGGAGTGAATAACATGGCTAAAAGTGAAGCAGAGGTCCTCGTCAAACCTCCAAAGGAAAAGATAGATCCCGGCATTTTGAAGGTCGCCCTTATTCTTGTGTTCGGCGCGATTGCTTCCCAGTTGGATTCAACGATGGTTAATGTGGCGATCAACACGCTGGCGTCAGATCTGCACAGCACCGTGTCGGCGATTCAGTGGGTCATCACGGGTTATGTACTGACCATGGGGCTGGCGGTACCGATTTCGGGTTGGGCAATTCAGCGGTTTGGCGGGAAAAATGTATACATGTTCTCCCTGTGGGTGTTTCTCATTTCTTCCGTTTTATGCTCTCTGGCGTGGAACCCCGGCAGTCTGATCGGTTTCCGGCTGATCCAGGGGATCGGGGCGGGGCTGCTCATCCCTACGATGCAGAACGTGCTTGTTCAATCGGCAGGTGGCCGCGGGCTTGGCAAGCTGATTTCGATCATTAGCATTCCGGCGCTGCTGGGTCCGATTCTTGGCCCGGTCATTGGCGGGCTGATCATGGACAATATGAGCTGGCGGTGGATCTTCTACGTAAATATTCCGATCATGATCGCCGCACTTTGGCTGTCTTGGAGACACATTCCGGAGGATCAACCAGCCAACCATAAACCAAGGCTGGACGTGATGGGGTTCCTTTTATTGTCCCCGGCGTTTGCAGTTCTGATTTACGGCATTTCGCAAATTAGTTCACATGGACAGTTCCTCTCGGCGGGCGTGCTTGTTCCTTTGGCCGCCGGACTTGTCCTGCTCGCTGCCTACATCGTGTACGCCTTGCGATCAAGCCAGCCTCCGCTGGTAGATTTGCATTTATTCCGTTCCCGGCATTTCCTGGCGTCGAACGCCACCTTGTTTCTGTCGGGTATGGTCATGAACGGGGCGCTGCTCCTGCTCCCGCTATATTACGAGCAGGTTCGCGGCGAAAGCGTACTGATGACAGGGCTTCTCTTGATTCCTCAAGGGGTAGGGATGCTGTTGACACGAAGCTGGATCGGGGGAATGGCTGACCGGGTTGGGGCAAGAAGCATCGTCCTCATCAGCTTGGTTGTGACCCTTGTGGGCAGCATCCCCTTTGCTTATGCGGGGGCGGATACCAACCATTTTCTGTTGGGCGCGGCGCAGTTTGTACGGGGGGCGGCGTTAAACGGTATCCTGATTCCGATTATGGTTTCCGCGTATAAAGGATTAAAGAAGGAGCAAATCCCGCATGCAAGCATCTCTACACGGATCTTCCAGACCGTTGGGGGCGCGTTCGGCTCCGCCGTCCTGGCGACCGTTATCGGGCAACAATTGCAGGGAGGGGCGGAGGCCAGTCTTACCTCCCTGGTCCATGCGTATCAAAACGCTTTCTGGTGGGCTGTAGGGTTTGCTGCTGTCTGCTTTCTGCCGGCCCTCTTCCTGTCTGGTCGAGAACAAGAAAAGGGGTAAATGGAGTTTGGCCGCAGCCTGTGTCTGCGGCTCTATTGAAACGTCCCTATTTTACCAAACGTGTACATTTAAACAAATTTCTCCGTAGACGTACGGAGCCCGCGGGAGCTACACTAGGGAAAGCGACAAGAATAAACTTAGCGGGAGCTTGTATAACGTGACCTTATTAGACCGTACTCCATCATGGAAGAAACTTAGCCTGTTTGCCGTGACATGGCCCATTTTTATCGATTCGGTACTGCGGATGCTGCTTGGCACGGTGGATGTCTTTATGTTAAGCCGCATCTCCGACGAGGCTACAGGGGCAGTGGGTTTAGCCAACGAGATTATTTATTTCTGCATTCTGATGTTCGGTTTTGTTGGAATCGGTACCAGTGTAGCGGTGAGCCAGTATATTGGTGCCGGAAGGGAAAAAGAGGCGAGCCGGATTTCGGCGATGGCTATTTCGCTCAATCTGATCTTCGGAATCCTTGTCAGCCTTGTCCTTGTTGGTTTCGGGGAATCCCTGCTGCGGCTGCTCAACTTAAATCCCGAACAAGTTGACATCGCAAGTCGTTATTTAAAGATTATTGGCGGATTTATTTGGGTCGAGGCGCTTTCTTACGCGGTATCGTCGGTCATTCGTTCGAGCGGGAACACCCAAAGCGTGATGTATGTGACCCTGGGCGTCAATGTCCTGCATATTACAGGAAATTATTTGCTCATTTTCGGTAATCTCGGTTTTCCGGAATTGGGCGTTACAGGGGCTGCCGTATCCACGGTGATTAGCCGTTTGCTCGGCATAGTCGTTCTATTCTTCATTTTGTATCGCCGGGTCCCTGCACCGATTCGCCGGAAGGATTACGTTTCCTGGAAAGCTTCTTATGTCAAACAGATTATGAGTGTCGGATTGCCGGCGGCGGGCGAGCATCTTTCCTGGCAGTCGCAGTATCTCATGGTGATCAGCTTCGTCAACATGATCGGCATTACGGCGTTGAATACCCATGTTTATGTCATGAACATATCGAATTATTTTATGGCGCTGGCGATGTCGATCGGGGCGGGAACCGAAATCATTGTCGGACAAATGGTCGGCTCGGGGGATATGAAGGCAGCTTACCAGAGGTTGATGAAAAGCGTGAGGGTCAGCTTTATATTAACCTTGGTCATTGTCGGGGCTGCCTCCTTGTTCAGGCATGAGCTGATTGGTATGTTTACCAATGACCCTGAGATCATTGCGGCGGGAGCGGGTATTTTTCTGCTGTCCATCGTACTTGAACCGGGACGAACCTTTAACACGGTAATCATCAATTCGCTGCGCGCGGCCGGGGATGCACGGTTCCCCGTCTTGATGGGCATGATCTCGATGTGGGGAGTTTCGGTGCCGCTGGCTTATTTGCTCGGCGTTCATTTCGGGATTGGACTGCTTGGCATCTGGATCGCTTTTACGCTGGATGAATGGCTGCGCGGGGTGATGATGCTGCTCCGCTGGAGAAGCCGGGCCTGGGAGAAGAAAGTGCTTGTGAAGCCTGTTTCCGTTCCGGACAACAGCGTGGGAGCGCAGGCTTAATCAGATGTGGTAATATTACTTTAGGAATCGAGCGCAGTTGTGCAACCATCTACGCTCGATTGGATGACCTTCCGTTTTAAAGACGGTTGGCTTCAGCAAAGGTGACGATCAGAAAAGGTAGACCGCTATCCTTGGTGAGGGACGGTCTACTTTTTTTTAAGTAGGTATTCAAAGCCTCCTGAAGTGATCCAGCCTCCCCCGCAGCCCCTCCAGAATCTCCTCCGGAGCTTCTCTAATCCTTGCATCCTCCCCCAGAAATAGCATCCAGTTTATCATTTCCGCCAATTCTCTAGGTTTATCCACCTGCACAAAAGTACTTACAATCGCCGTGGTTTGATAAGGATCTGTATAGGCAATAAATGCTTTTAAGGGATGGTATTTCTTGTACTGGGCAATGGCTTGGGGACCCAGCTCAAGGATGAGGTTGATTTCTTCTTCCTGGCTGCCGAGTTTTTCTAAGATCTTTTTCGGACTTAATCTCTTTTTCTCCGGGTAGGGTTTGACATCGGTCAGTTGGTCCACGGGAACAATCCTCTTCTTTTCGTCCTTTAAGTCAAAGCCTTCGATCCTCCAAAGGCCTCTGTCATGATAAAGGTGCAGAAGGTAAACGGGATAAGCGCGGATGCCCCTCTCTTCTTCAACGCTGATCGTTAAATAGCTGTCCATAAGCAGGTTTTGGATAAGCTTTTCCAGCATGGGGTGGGGAAGGTCCGAAAGCTCAAGCAAATCGGGATTATGAGGGTTGGTCCCTTCAAATAGCAAAATCTGATTCAATAATACAAGGTCGTCCTGCTGGGTGGCTGAGATGAGGCCCAGTAATTTCTCGGCTAAAGACTGCCGGCTCTTCAGATACGGAAGCTGCGCATTTCTTGTGGCCATAAAGGCAATAAACAGAGCTTTAACCTCATTATCCGTAAAACGAACCCCCGGCAGTAGAGCATTATGCATCA
Source organism: Paenibacillus physcomitrellae (assembly GCF_002240225.1). Classification (NCBI taxonomy): domain Bacteria; kingdom Bacillati; phylum Bacillota; class Bacilli; order Caryophanales; family Paenibacillaceae; genus Paenibacillus; species Paenibacillus physcomitrellae. The sequence goes on from NZ_CP022584.1 coordinate 3,242,606, forward strand.
CAAAATAACCGCCATCTCTGCCGACTTCCGCGACAAGCGGCATCCCCAAGGCTTCGATTTCCCGGATGTCCCGGATCGCCGTCGAACGGGAGACGCCGAATTCCTGCATGATTTCAGCAATGGTAAAGCGGGAGCGGTTGTTGATATACCGCATGAGGGTGTTGATCCGTTCAACTTTTTTCATGGAGACTCCTAAACAGGTTCATTTTTTGACACCATTTAAGGCTATCATAAACTCATCAAGAACAGCAAACAATTCGACAGCCGCTCACTAAACTTGAGAGAAGGAAGGTTATAACAAATGGCACATTATACGTTGGAAGAGAAGGACAGCTTTATCGTGTATGGACTGGGAACCGAGCTTAAGAGCCATTACACGGACTTTGCCGGCCTGAACAAGGAGAAATCCGACTTCTGGCAGGCGGTCAGCGAGGATGGCAGGCTTGATGCGTTAAAAGAGCTGGCTGCCAACGACTACCTTTTTGTAGTAAATGAAGCGGTGAACAACAAGATGATGTTTTATGCCGGTGTCCTGACAGAGGAAGCGCAAGCGGCGCCTGCAGCGGAAGGGTCCAGGGTAATTCAGTTCCCTAAAGGAGAATACCTGGTGGTTAGAGGGGAAGGGAAGACGGTCGATGAATTGAATACCAAGCTGACCGGCCTTGCCTTTGGTCAAGCCCTTTCGGAAGCTCAAAATCATGCTTATGTAGGCGGGCCGAATACAGCGGTGTTGATGGGAGAGCGGGACGGCCTGCTTGTTGGCGAGATGTGGATTCCGGTTGTAAGGAAATAAGGAGAGAGAGGGTGCTTTCGGAAGTGTCTTATACCGTTGATTTTAAAAATGTCTCCACAGTGGGTTTAGAATCCTCACCCGTTGCAGAAACGCTGGCCGGTCTTCGCGCCAATGAAGCCCGTTATTTCATGAACAAATACAAACATGAGTTTACGGTAGTGCCGGCTAAAGAAAGCCAGGAGACCCTGGATTATGTAAACCGGGTTTTGAAAGAGGAACGGGGAATTGAGTTTGCGGCCAAACCGTTGGAAACGTCGCGTTTTCAGGTGGAGAATATCGACTGGGCTTTCGTTTTTTATGAGAGTGGTCTCGAAGTCAACGTCTTGTATACGGTGGATGACCCTAAGAAACGGGCCGTCGGCTTCAAGCTTTCCGAAGGAATGGAAGTGCCGGCCGAACTGGAGGGGAAGTTCAAGTTTGCCCGGCAGAAGTCTAAATTGGCTGGAACGATTCGCGGTTCGTTTTTCGTCATTAAAGGCGAATATTAATTGAAAATAAATAAAAACCCGGCAAACCTGCCGGGTTTTTCTATGTAGGATTAAATTATGTACGAATAAGGAAATTGCGCATAAAGAGCTGCTATGGTATCATGAAAAAACCACTGGTGTCTTTTTTATGAAAAAACCATAGTCCACCTATCTTATCTACACTTTAATCTTACCATGGGACACAGCGGTTGTCAAATGTGCTTTTTCGGAAATATCGGAAGGGGTGTTCGGAATGGTCAACGAGCAGGATTGGAACCAGGAGCAGGAACGGCTGAGCAAGGTGAAGGGACAGCTGCAGGAGCGAATCGCCGAGCTGGAGCCGGAGGTGGACGGACTGCAGAATCAGGCGGGGGAAATCCGCAAAAGATTCTGGGAAGAAGTAACCGTCAACACGGCTTCCGATGAGGATTTTGAGGAAACGTTCCACAGCATCAAACAGCAGGAAGCGTTGTTGTCCGAACGGGAGCGGAGTTACCGGCTGAAGCTGCAGCAATGGAAAAACCTGCAGCGGCTGCTGCCGTCTCCTTACTTCGGGCGTATTGATTTTACGGAGAATGGGCTTGGCATCAAAGAGCAGGTTTATATCGGGGTATCGTCTTTCGTTGATTCGGAAGGCTTGAATTTTCTGATTTACGACTGGCGGACGCCTATTGCGAGCATGTATTATGACTATTCCCCCGGGCCGGCCGCATATGACACGCCGGGCGGACGCGTCGAAGGCGTTATGGAGCTGAAACGGCAGTATCAAATCCGGAATGGCCGGCTGCAGAACGTATTCGATACGAGCTTAACGATCGGCGACGAGCTGCTGCAGCAGGTGCTCGGCAAAGGTGCGGATTCGCAGATGAGGAGCATCGTGGCGACCATCCAGAAGGAACAAAATGCGATTATCCGCGATGACCAAAGCCGGATGCTCATTGTTCAAGGGGCGGCGGGCAGCGGGAAAACCTCCGCAGCTTTGCAGCGCGTGGCTTATTTGCTTTATAAAGACCGGGAGCGGTTAAAGGCCGATCAGGTCGTTCTTTTTTCACCGAATCCGATGTTTAACAGCTATGTCTCGACCGTGCTCCCCGAGCTCGGCGAAGAGAACATGCAGCAGGCGACCTTCCAGGAATACCTGGAGTACGGGCTTGGCGCCGCGCTGCGTTTAGAGGATCCGTTTGACCAGATCGAATACGTGCTGACCGAACAATCCACGCGGGAGTATGAAGCCCGGCTCAAGGGAATTGAATATAAGGCGTCGGCGTCCTTCCTTCAAGCCCTACAAAATTATGCCGGGTGGCTGGGACAGGAAGGCATGCGGTTTAACGGCATCCGGTTCCGGGACCGCGATCTGATCACGGCTGAGCAAATGGAAGCGCAGTTTTACAGCTATGATCCTTCCATCCGGCTCGCGGTTCGTGTAGGCATGCTGCAGGAGTGGCTGCTGAAGGAGCTGACCTTGCTGGAGCGCAAGGAGCGAACGGAGCTTTGGGTGCAGGAGGAGCTGAATTACCTCGACAATGAGCAGTATGCTGCCGTGCATAAGGAACTGCACAAGGAGAGAGGCGTTTTTGACTTTGCCGAGAAATATGAAGAGATTCAGGAATTCCTGCAGAACAAACCGCGGCGGGATGAGGGCGACTTCGATTATGCAGAGCGGGAGGAAGAGCTGCTGAGCCGGCAGATCGTTAAAGAGCAGTTTAAACCGCTCAGAAGAAGCGTGAAAAAGATGCGAATCATCGACATGGCTGGACTGTATGCCCAGTTGTTCGGCAGCCCGGACGTTTATGCGGCGATGACGAAGGAGAAGCACATTCCGAAGCATTGGGCGGAGGTTTGCGAACAAACCCGGGAGAAGCTTAGCCGGCTCGAGTTGTTCTACGAGGATGCGACTCCGTTTCTGTATCTGAAAGAGTTGGTCGAGGGCGTGCGGATCAATACGCAGGTCAAACATGTCTTTGTCGATGAAGGCCAGGATTACTCGATGTTTCAATATGAGTTTCTGAAAAAGCTGTTCCCCCGCGCCCGCATGACGGTGCTCGGCGATTTCGGCCAGGCCATCTTCACCCAGGCCACAGAGCTGTATGGGGCGGATTCGCCGCTAATCGGGCTCTATGGAGAGCCGGATACCCGTTTGATTCGGCTTGTCCGCAGCTACCGGTCCACCCGCGAGATCGTGGAGTTCACGAGATCGATGCTGCCTGGCGGCCAGGAGATCGTGCCCTTTGACAGAAGCGGAGGGAAACCGCTCCTCACGCAGGCGGCAAGTAAAGGTCAATTGGCGGCGCAAATAGCGGAAGATGTGGCGGTGCTCCAAGCGGAAGGTTTCGCCTCTATCGCGGTTATCACCAAAACCGCCGCTGAAAGCATCGAGGCCCATGACCTGCTGACCGCTCATGGAGGTGCGCAGCTGCGGCTCATTACCAAAGAGACGCCAACCTTTGAGAACGGAGCCGTGGTCATTCCCGCCTATCTGGCAAAGGGTGTGGAATTCGATGCCGTTCTGATTTACGACTCATCAGCGGACGTTTATCACCGGGAAAGCGAACGCAAGCTTTTTTATACGGCTTGTACTCGCGCCATGCACCGGCTTCAGCTGTACGCCGCGGGGGCATGGACGCCGTTCATCAAGGCTGTGGATGCTTCTTTGTATGAAGTGAAAGAGCTGAGAGATTAAAAGCGCGAACAGCAGAAGCGGTACTAGGAGGCACTCCAATTGGAGTGCCCTTTGTTTTAAAAAGCACAGGTACAGGGGCGCCCGGCCCCTAATGCTGAATTGGCGGTAGGTCCGCTGAAGTGGGGTCGGAGATATAAATCTGGCCCTCCTGATCGATGGAGGCAAAGAAAATATCCTCCTGGCGCAGGCCTTTAGCTCGCAGTTGGGCATCCAGCCAGGATCGCTCTTTGTGAATGTAGCTTAACGATTCTTCATAGACGACGCCTTCCACAATCAGGGGATAAGATACATCCTTATTGGGTTTAGGAAGTCTCGTATGATTCGGGAGCGGAGCGGAAGGGGACTCCTTTTTATACACGGTTAACTTGCCGTTAGCCTCGAGAATCGCAAATTCGACGTCAGCGATATGGAAGACATCTTTCTCACGCAGCATTTGCAGAATGTTATCTATGGAGTACCTTACTTTCTTCAGGTTATTAACTACAAATTTGCCCTGATTGATGACAATAGTCGGTTCGAAGGTGATCAGCTTACCGAATTTCCTGGATTTAATCACCAGGAATGAAACGCCCCGCTGCAGGAGGGCAATCAGCACAATCGCAACAGCCGTATGGATATGATCAATGTTGGGATCAGCAATATCGGCCCCAACGACTGCTCCCAAAGCGAGGATGACGAGAAAGTCGAACACCGGAAGCTCGCCGATGGATCTTTTGCCCATAAACAAACCTGCGATCAGCATGAGGGGGAAGATCGTGATGATCCTCCCGGCTACGAGAAGCGAATCTTTAACGGTATCCATCCACATTCAGACGTACCCTGCCTTTATCAATAATTTGTCGGGTGTTTTAATGGGTATCTTACCCAATTGTTCCTTTAACATACCCGGCAAATCCCGATATTCCCAGCGGCAGGACAGGTGTACATGAAATTGTCTACTTCTTTTTCCTATAAGAATATAAGATAATTTCCATGTAGAAGAGAGGAGTGTGTGGCGTGAAGCAGCGTGCGAAAGTGATGCTTGTCGAGGATGATCTGGATTGGAGTAACGGTTTGCAAATGTATTTCTCCAAAGAAGCCGGATTTGAGATCGTTACTTGTGTGAGCAGCAAGGCAGCCTGCATGTCAGCCCTCGACGAAACTCCGGTGGATGTAGTCCTTATGGATATTATGTTAGGCGATGCCGATTCATCAGGCCTGGATGCCGCATTGGATATTACGCATAAGCATCCCTCCGTCAAAGTGATTATGTTGAGTTCGCTCGACGATGATGACGAGGTGTTTAACGAGGCTTTCTTGAACGGAGCCTACGATTTCGTATATAAGAATGAATTTGAACAAATTCCTGAAGTCATTGCCGGTGCAATGAAAGATCAGCAGACCAAATACGGTCCGAGATTAAAGAAGCTTATTTATGATAAGAAGAAAAAGCTGCTAACGCCTTACGATGTCGTCCTGCTCAAACTGATCGCGGAAGGAAAAACACAACAGGAAATTGCCGATATGAATAGTGTAAGCTTGTCAGCGGTAAAGAAACACGTAGGCAGAGTCCTGGAGAAGTTTCAATGGGACCGTTCCACAAGGGAGCTGGCGGACAAGTGCATGAAATGGGGGATTTTGGAGTAAGGGGACCGGACCAATGATTATCGCATTTTTCTTGTTTTTGTTTATGATCACGACGCCGATTAGTATCTATCTGCTTGTTAAGCAGAAGGAGAACCGCTTGCTTGTATGGGGAGCCCTGATTCTTTTTACTGTGGGTTTAAGCGGGCTGCAGGTTGGCTTGGAGAAGCTTGTGCTGCCTTACGAGAAGACCGTGGAAGCAGACGGGGCCTGGACGGCGGCGCTGCAGGTGATGACGTCTTTTCTGAATATCGTGATCCATACCTTTCCGTATTATCTGATTCTTATCTTTTTTATCAATTTTGCGGGATATTCGAAGGCAATCCTGACGGGTTTATTGCTCGTTCCGGCGCTGCTGTCCTTTATTTTTAGCGATATGTACCCGGTTTCGAGGATTAATTATTCCTATATTTTGAGCTGGGGTCTTCCGTATATGCTGGCTTCGGTGATCCTGTTTGCAAAGTGCGTGTTGAAGGCGGAGCGGGGAACCAAGAGGCTCCAGTATTTCGGGATTGGCATGATGATTCTGATTCCTGAAGTCTTTCTGCTGCTTCTGCAGTTAGAAGGCATTTATTTTCAATCTCCGATAGAGATCCTGATGTTTATTCCGATTATTTGCCTGGTCAGTCTGCTGTTAGGGTTGCTCTTCTACGTCTATAACGTCTTCGCTCAATTCCAGTCCGCTGTCGTGCTGACGAAGATGCAGCTGGGTACGAGCCTGATGCAGCATGCCTTCAAGAACGCGATCTCAAAAAATAAACTCCACGCGCTGAATATGCAGCGCAGCCTGGATTCCGGGCAATATGAGGTTGTAGGCGAGCAACTGGAAAGCCTGCTGCGGTCCAATGAGCATCTCATGAACATGGTGTCGAAATTATCCTATCTGACCCGGAGCCGGATATCTGCAGAGCCGGAGTTGACCGACGTTTCTATTCTGCTGGATGAAGTGATCGATCAGTTTCAAGATACATCCGTTTCGTTCGAGAAACGATATGCCGCCACGACGCTGCACGTCGACCGTACGCTGATGGCCGAATGCTTCTCCAACATTATCAGCAATGCGGTGGAAGCCATGTCCGGGCGGGGGCAGGTTGCCGTAACGGTGGAACGGGCGAGGCGCCATGTGAACATTTATTTTACGGATACCGGCAGAGGGATGAACAAGGAGCAATTGAACAATATGTTCGAGCCCTTCTACTCCACGAAGCAGAAGCTGGGGCATAACTTTGGTCTGGGCATGTTTCACGTCAAGAAAATAATGAATGCGCATCGGGGCAAAGTGAAGGTGACGAGTCAATCGGGAAAAGGAACAACCGTTACGTTGGTATTACCCTAACGCCTATGCGATGGCAGAGCCCCAGGATATTTAGCTTGATAGAGCGGAGATCGGAAATCCGCGGATACGCGGATAGCTGGACGTGATGTGTATGCGGCAAAGAGGGCCATTTGTTAATAGGAATAGGGGCTGCTGGGCACTTGAGGTTTGGGTTGAGGTATAAAATGTGACATGTCTAATAATTTGGTTCACTACATCCTACAAAAAGCTCGTTATATGTCATATTATATAACATAATATTCGTTGAGCAGTCTATTATAATGTGATATGCTCCAAATATGTTATATATACTTACATATTGGGAGGGTGCTGCAGGATGAATCATGCGAAGAAGCGAAAGGCTGTTAAAATGATGACGGTACCGATCTTGAGTTTGGCGTTATTGGGAGGTGTTATTCCGGTGAATGCAATGAACACTACTAGTTTAATTGCCGACGCCACGACCACAACCAAGGCCTTTCAGGATCTGCAGATGGTTGTCCGGCAAGCGAAGAGCATCGATCTGGGGGATTATCCTGCTTCGTATGCGGATGAGGTGAAGTATGCGCTCAGTATGGTGAGCAACCTTACACCGAATAGCACCGTGTACAAGATTAATGAAGCAAGGCTTATGCTTCAAGTTGCTTTGGATTCGCTCACGATTGATCTGGAGAAGGCTGCCATTGCGGATATGCAGGCTGCGGTTAAGGCAGGAAAGCTGACGTATGTGCAGTTGGTCAACATGTATTTGACCCGAATCGATCTCTACAACAATTACACCGTTCGACTGGATGCGGTCGCGAGCCTTAACCCTAAAGCCATCGAGCTTGCAAAAGCCTCTGATGCTGCCGTTAAGGCGGACCCTTCCAAAGCGGCGGGCATGTTCGGCATTCCGATTCTGATCAAGGACAACATTGGAACGGCGAAAGCCGATGGGATGCCGACCACAGCGGGATCGATCGCCTTGGCCAACAGTTACCCCGAAGAGGACTCCTTCCTGGCAAGCCAGCTCAAGAAATCAGGGGCTATCATTTTGGGAAAAACAAACCTGTCCGAATTCGCAAACTTCATTACAAACGGAATGCGGAACGGCTATTCCACCCTCCAGGGTCAGGTCCTGAACCCGTATCTTCCTAATGTGCTGGACGTCTCTGGATCCTCTTCCGGTTCGGGCGCGGGAGGAGCGGCGGCTCTCGCCGCTATCACCATTGGTACGGAAACCTCCGGTTCGATTTTGTCCCCATCGCAAAAAAACTCGCTTGTCGGCTTGAAGCCGACGGTCGGGCTGGTCAGCCGCAGCGGCATTATTCCTTTGTCGCATAGCCAGGATACGGCCGGACCGATGGGGCGGGATGTAGCAGATGTCGCAACGCTGCTGTCCGCCATGCAGGGGTATGACGCTGACGACATCCATATGAACATGGGGGTCGATAACGAAATTGAGGTCGATGAGGCCTATTTCAATGAGCATACCGAAACAGACTATACCGCCTACTTGAAGGAAGACGGCTTGAAGGGCAAGGTCCTTGGCGTATACCGGACTCCTAATCAAGAGACGCAGCCGGACGTTTATGAAGCCTTCCAGAAGGCTGTCCAAGTGCTGAAGGATCAAGGCGCGACGATTATTTACGCCGCAGATGGCGGAGACATGGCGAATGAACTACCCAACGCTCCTGCATCCAAGGTGCTGTATTACGATTTCAAAGAAGATATCGAGAATTATTTGAAAGCCCAGAAGAATCCGGTACTCGCGAGCGATAATAAGACGGTCATTAAGAGTCTGCAGGACATTATCGACTATAATAAAAAACACCTCGATGTACTGAAATACGGCCAGACGATCCTGGAGGAAGCCGAGACTTATGATATGACACCGGGATCTGCGGATTACCAAACCCGCGACAAGCAGCGGGCCGCCGATGTTGAATATTCCCGGAAGAACGGCATCAACTATTTACTGGATAAATACAAGCTTGATGGATTGATTGGCCTGAACGGCGCAACAACCGGAATTGCGGCTAAAGCCGGCTATCCGAGCATTACGGTCCCGACGGGCTACCGGACGGCAGAAGGCGGGAACGGAGAGCCGATCAACCTGCAGATTACGGGTGACTCGTTCACCGAAGATAAGCTGATCGAGATGGGATATGCCTATGAACAGGCGACTCAAGCGCGTGTGGCTCCAGGGATGGCCGTCAAAGACCGTCTGAAGGCACTGCTCGATGATGCGGAGGCTCAGAAGCTGAGCGGGGAAGTGTACGACAATGCGCTTGCCGTGTATAAGAGCAACTTTGCTACAGCACGAGAGGTGAACGATGCGGCGAATCGCCTGTATGTGGAGCTCTACCATTCGTGGTGGCCGGACGTTAAAAATGAGTTTTAAGCCATAATCCATTTGCATTAGCTTAAACGCAACCTTAAAACCATTACTAAACCGATCGCTAAATCCATCGCTAAATCCATCAAAGAACCCATTCATAAACCCCTTACAAGCAGAAGGGCGACCCTCGCAGCTAATAGTGCTGCTGGAGGTCGCCTTGTTTGTTTCCTTATATGTCTTATGCCTGCTCTAAGTGTCTGCCGCCCTATGCTTCAGCAAGGGGTGTAATTAATACAATCCGCCGTAGCTCTTGTAGGTTCCGTATACCGTATTGGCATATTGATCCGCCAAAATAGGCCGGCCGTAAGAATCCGTAGCACCTGGATACCAGCCTGGTCCTCCGTTGTAATTGACCAGGCCTCTCCATACATCGCCGTTTGCCAGATTAATCATGTCATTAAGGATCATAGCGCCCATATAGACCTGGTCCTGCTGATCATTGTGGTTGTAGGCGTGTCCAAATGTCGAGCTGAATTCGCCCGAATAAGCGTTCCTTGTATTCGGCTCCACCTGCATTAACCCGTCGCCGCCGGATACGCCGCCTAAATTAGCGCCATAGCTTGTTTCCTGTTTGATAACGGCACAGATCAGCAGAGCGAAGTCACCGTTTTTGCCAAAATGATTATCTGCGTTGACTGCGTAATTCCAGATATAGCTCGGCGCTTCTCCCGGCTTGGATACATTTGAAGAGCCGCTGGTTACCAGGCTGAACGCTTCCCATGCACCGCCTACAGCTGCACGGTTCGCGACCAGAACGGCGCCGTTATTGAGATCGGTAGATACATATTGATTGTTGGCCATCGCTTGGAGCGCAATGCTGCCATCGTCCAGGTTCACTCTTCTGAATTTCTCCCACTGCTGAACACTGGTGCTTCTGGCGATCAGCTTGGCTCCCTGATTGAGGTCGGCGGCTACGTATTTATTGTTGGCCATGGACAACAGCGAGATGGTACCGTCCGAGTTGTTGATGATCTGAAACTGCTCCCAGGAGCTGGCCGAGGTCCGATTGGCTACGAGCGGATCGTTGCCGTAATTATCGGCGCTAACATAGTTGCTGTTGGCTCTTGACTGGAGGCTATATAAGGACGCTGCGGATACCTTTGCCGGTTGGAATGCGAGAAGCATAACGCCTAACAAAATCGCTAACGAACAAGCGGCCGATCGTTTCAAATAAGAATGAATCCTCATATTTAACACATCCTTCTCTCAAAATATGAAAACGATTACATTCTTGCGGGTCAAAAGAGATGAGACAACCTTAAGTGAGTAGGTGCACCCCCTTCGCGAGACGTATTAAAGCAGGTGGAATAGCTTTCCCAGCAAGCCATAGCCCTGCATCAGTTTGATTATCTATAAAAATACAATATTTGTAAACCTTTTTTTTCTAGCACAAACCCGCTTCATAGAAAAATAAAACCCCGGTTCAGGTTTAAAGAACCGGGGCATCCCCTTGTGTTGTCAGCGACAAGTTTAGCAGCGGGTTAGCGGGTTGTAGCACGGGGCCGGGATTCGGCTGCCTTACCGAAGGCCCGGCGGCCGAGCAGGCCAACCCCGAGCGCCAGCAGGGTAAGACCCGCTGCGAGCAGATACAGGTTAACGATGCCGATCCATTCGGCAAGGCCGGCCATGCCAAGCAGCGAGATGCAGAATACCAGATTCAACAGGGTAGCCTGGGCGGACAGCACTTTAGGCAGCTTTCCTTTATCTACGCTTTGCTGAATCAACGTACGCCGGTTTACGATCGACAGTTCGGCGAACGGTCCCATCAGCAGCACGAGAATGAGCGCGGCGAAAGGCCGGGTACTAATCGCATAGAGGATGGTCAGGATGCCGTACCCTGCCATCCCGATCAGCATGGTAGTCAAATAGCGGCTGCCGATAGCCCGGGCCAATGCCAGCACGAGTAAGCCGCCGCTGACCGTCCCTGCAAAGTAGGCTGCGTTAATAAATCCCCACCACTCTTCGCCTTGCCCAAGCGCTGTTTGAACGAAGGCGAGCGTAAAAGCGCCGACCCATACCGAACCGCCCAGCATGTCGATGATATCCATAAAGGTAAGCAGCCGCAGGCTCGGCATCTGCCAAATTAGTTTCCAGCCTTCGGTCAAGGTATGCCATTTGGATGATGGAACGTTTGCATCCGGGTCAGGCCAAACGCCGGTCTGGTCCGCGGAAGGTCTGATCTCTCCCGGCTCCTTGACGCCAAACGTTAAAGCTGCTGCCAATCCGTAGATAACGCCGGTTAACAGCAGTGTATGACTGGGGCCTAGCAAAGCGACGATAACGCCGCTTAGTCCCCAGCCGGCAAACTGAACGACTTGGTCGCTTACGCTGATCAGACCGTTGGCCTTCAGAAGCCCCTGCTCATGAACAACGAGCCGTGGAACAAGGGCATTGCGGGCGGGAACCGTCCATCCGTCGAGGAAGGACATAACAAACACGAGTGCAAAGACAAGAAAAAGCGAAGAGCCGGTCCCTTGAAGCTGCAGATATACGGCGAGACATAAGAACAGCAGGAACTGGCTCGACTGCGACAGGAGCAGCAGGGCAGGCAGCTTGAAACGGTGGATGAGCAGCGGCGCGATTAGCCCGCTGAGCATTTGGGCGCCGCTGCGCATTAACGGCATAAACGCTGCCGATACCAGAGATTCGGTCCGGTTCAGCACCAGTACTGTAAGTGCCATTATGTAAAGCACATCTGCAGCGTTTGCCGCAGTTTGAGTGGTCCACAGGTAATAGAAAGGACGGCTTAAGATTTGGGGTTTCATAGACAGGCAGTCTCCGTTTCTTGAGGCTTACGTAAGAAGTTCACAATAGAAACAAGGATACGGGAATTTGAAGGTTTTTACAATTGCCCAGTATTCAAAGTACGAGCTTCAAACGTAAGAGCTTCAAACGTCCTAGCCGGAGTACAAGGCGGTCGATTGGCGGTTACCAGGCAGGATATTTGATGTAATCTTGAGTAGTTAGCTTGTCTGATAGTCCGGAAATAGCAGATAAGTCCAAATAAGCCGTACGGACCATCATCCGCACAGCTTATTGAAATGCTGTTAAAGTCAATACCAACGAGGAGCCGAACGTCACCGTCAGGTTCATTGCTATAAGGTCAACTCTGTACATTGAACAAGATAGCCCTGAATATCCTTCGTTCGAGGCTGGGGAGGGGATCAGCAACTATGCGCGCCATATCAAATGGTTATTAAATCGATTTCTCCTGAACCTCTTATTTTAATTATTCAGCCTCAGACTGCGTTTATACGTAAAAATCTCATCTGCAGCTCGTTCAACTCCGCCCGCAGCCCGGAGCGAATCGCCAAGCTTAGCCGAGTTCCTGCGAATGGCAGCATCCCCTAACACATGCTCTGCGGCGTCTCTAAGAGCTTCAGCCGTTAAGTGATCTTGGTTCAGGTGAATGCCAGCCCCTAGTTCTGCCACACGCCGGGCGATAGCGGGCTGGTCGGCGCTTTGAGGCAGAACAATCATCGGCACGGCATAATATAAGCCTTCATGCGTGCTATTCATGCCCCCGTGCGTGATGAACAGCTTGGCGTGCTGCAGAACCTCAAGCTGCGGTACGTAAGGGCGTACGATAAAGTTCGCCGGGAGGTCTCCCAATTCCGCCACCTGAGTCTGTCTGCCGACAGATAGGATTACGGTATGATTCGTCCCGGCGAATGCTGACAAACAAAGCTTGTAAAAGTCCAGAGCTTGATTAAAAACAGTGCCAAGCGATATATAAATCAGATGATCCGTGTCTATGGAAGAGAGCTCGAATGGCTCATGCGGACGCGGCGTGATAGACGGCCCCACAAATTTATACGTATCGTCAAAGAGTTCTCCACCCGGCTGTAGGGACCTTGATGTGTAGACGAGTGTCAGGGGCGCGGGGTTGCAGAAAATATCATAGGCAGAGCCCGCCTTTACCTCGTATTTCGCTTCTAAGTCGTTAACCAGCCGCAGCAGCTCCTGCCAGGCTTGTTCATTCACTTCGGCTGGGAAACGGCTGGAAAGCTGATCCTGCATCTGTTCAAATTCTTCCGGCCCGAGTGCGAAGCTCGTACACGAGCTGATGGCCGGAAGCTTCAGGATTTGTGCCAGCAGGCGCCCGCAGCCGAACATCGAGTCATGGATCATGTAATCGAACCGTTCCCCTTGAATTTGCTCCAGAACGCCTGGAATCACAATGTCGGCCGTACGCAGCAAGCCGCTTACTCGTCCCCAGGGACTTCTCCCTCCGGCAAGGAAAGCTTCTACAAAGGCCTGCCCGCCAAACGTGATCACCTTGGCACCGGTAGATTCGACGAGTCCCCGGAATGAGTCAGATACGAAATAAACGACTTCTTCACCGCGGCCGATCAACTCCCGGACGACGCCAAGGGTCGGCTGGATATGGCCTTCAGAACCTCCATTAATCCATAAGACGCGTGCCATAGTTATCACCCTTCATTGCGAAATACACAGCAAAACGAGAGATTCTTGTTTTGAATCCTTTTCTTACCTGTCATTCAATCATGTTCTTCGTTGCGCTGTACAGCTTGGCGGTGTATTCGTCGATTTCATCGCGCGACATGCGCAGGCGGGCTGCGGACGTTCCGTATCCGATTTCCTCCAGGCCTTCTTCCAATCCTTTAAAAATGCCATCGGCGAAGGCGTCCAGCGGTTCCCCGCTTGTATGAAGCCCCGCTCCGCCCAGATCCGTGTTCACTGCAGGAGGAGCTACTTCAATGACTTCCACGGAAGTCTCGGACAATTGGTGTCTTAGACTCATGGTGAAGGAGTGAAGCGCCGCTTTCGTCGCTGAATAAATCGGAGCGATGACGAATGGGGTAAAGGCCAGACCGGAGGTCACGTTAAGGATGGCTGCTGCTTCTTTTTCCGCAAAATAAGGAGCAAACAGCATCGCAAGATGGAAAGGCGCCTCAATGTTTGTGGTGAGCTCTTGATTGAAATAACTCCAGTCCTTCTTCGCGTCTGCCTTCAGGACATTAAACCGCTGCTGGATGCCTGCATTGTTCACGAGCACATTGACCTCCGGGTAATTGGCGGTTACCCAATCAAACAAGGCTGTCCGATCGACTTCCACACTTAAATCACTTACACGCGTAATAAGACCGGGGAGCTTCTGTTTCGCCTCCTCAAGCACTTGCTCACGCCGTCCAGTTACAATCACCTGGTTGCCTGCTTTGATGAAACGTTCTGCAAAAGCCAAGCCGATGCCAGAGCCTCCGCCGGTAATAAGGATCGTATTTCCTGAAAGTTTCATATCGGTTCCTCTTTTCTTATGGTTTTTGGTTTGTATAACGATCGATCTTCAAATCAATGCCTTTGAGTAATTCTGTCATGGATGAAATTTCATTCAGCACCGTCTGCTTGTGCGCTTTCATCATCTCAAGCCGGTGTTCCACCGTGCTGTCTCCTTCTACTACCCAATCCATGTACTGCTTAATACCGCTTATGGGCATGTGGGTATTTTTTAGGCAAATTATGGTTCCAAGCAGAGCTGTTTGATCTTCTGAAAATAACCGTCTGCCCGCTCCATCACGTTCAATGAAGGGCAGCAGCCCTTTCTTCTCATAATAGCGTATCGTGGATTCCGGAATATTAAATTTAGCTGAAACCTCGCTAATCGAATAATACTTCATTTTGGAGACCTCCATATTATCCTTTCTTGTCGACAGGAATAGGATACGACTTAAACTGTGGTTTAAGTCAAGCCCGCAATCCAAGTTGTTCAGCTATTTTATTCAAAGAGTATCGCCGATAATAAGAAATAAGAAACCTGAAAGGGGGATTCCTCTATGGCAAAGTCTATTGTGGAGAAATTAAATCTGAGCAAGTTCAAGCGGAAGGTTGTCCTGAACCAGCCGAAGGATGACAACAGCTTATCGGAGCTGGAAGGGTATGATACGGAATAAACGGACGGTCCTATGACCTGATTTTTGCGTATGTTCTTGATATGGATTCCCTGAAGGAGCTGGTCCGCAAAGTGATCGACGGACACCTTTTGAACCCAAGGGGATACTTGTACACGGCCTATCCGAAGAAAGGCAACAAAGTCTATCCGACGTACATTCATAGGGACAGCCTACAGCCCTAAATAGAGGCTAGCTAGATTCTTTCAGTCTATAAAATAGACACAAATAGGTACTTTTGAACCAATTAAAAACAGGTGATTTCCACTATAATATAAAGTATAATTTTCGACATTTGTCAACATTTTCCTAGAAAAGGTGAGTTCGTCTATGTTTTCTCCTTTCCAAAAGAAGAAGAACAGTTTTGAGCAGCAATCGCAAGAGGATTTAGGCACGAGGAGGGACTTGGATATTTCAGAAGAAGAAACAGGGACCCCGGCCGGGTTCGAAGCAAACGAGGAGTCTTCAGGATCAGGATCTATTTTCGTAAATAATAAAAGCCAAATGGACAAACGATCACTGGATCTTGTCTTTGCTGTTGAGCAGATGATTAAGGCCAAACAGCATCTCGAAGTCAGCTTCAATGATCTGCAGGACCGGCTGAGCCATTCGAACGGACAAAATGACAGGCTGAACAGGGATCTTAAGAATTTGGGCAAGGTCATTGAGGAGCGCGAGAAAAGTATTCTTGAGCTGGAGCAGCGGCTGAGCGATAAGAATCTGAAGGTCGATCAGATGATGGAGGACTTCAGAGAACTTCAGTCCACGTTGTCCGGAGAAATTGATGAGCTCAAGACGATCATTGAGTTTGAACGCGAGAACTATAAAGGTCTGCTGCAGAAGTATAACGAAGTGGCGGCGGATAAGAACAAGAGAATCAACGAGCTGGAAGAGAAGAATTCGAGGCTTGAAGTGGAACTCTCCCAAATGAAGCAGAAATTTGACGCCCTTCGTCAGGAGAAGACGCATCTCCTGAATCTTGTAAATGATTTTACCAACCGGATGACTTCTCCATTTGCATCAAACGGGGAAACGTTCCATGGAGACCGGGCCGAATAAGTTCATCTAGGGTCGGACAGAGAAGGATGAAGATCATATGGAGGCATACAGCACGCAGGTAGTGGAACTGCTGTCGCTTGGGAAGACCTCTGAGGGTATCCATCAAATGAAGGTCGTTGTTACCCATGAGCACAAGCAGGGTACCTATGTAATAGCAATTGATGAGTTTACGTTTCTGGAGATTGAAGCCTGCCGGCCATTGAATGGAGCCAGAGCTCGAATTTCTCTTTACCCCAAATGGGATCCTTACCGAAATACATACTATAGCAGTATCATCAGAACTACAGACTTTTCCCGGGAAACCTTGTATTTTGTATGCAGCGAAGAATACCTGAATCAGATCAAGCAAATGAGACAAGGCCAGCTGCCATCAGCTGCCGGGAACGGCGGACAGCAGGAGCAGGAACGGCGGGAAATAACAGCAGCAGGGGCAGAGTCAGAGGCTCAATTAGAGGTATCAACGCTGAGCCGGGCTAATTTCTTAAAACGCATATACATACGAGTACCGAGAATGGTGAACCTGGTCTTAATCGGATTTATCTTCCTGGTCATTCTATCTATCCCTTACCACAGTAAGGCCGGTCTTATGGATCTTGGCGGCCGCACGAATGCAGCCAATACCGGGAATACCAACGAAGCTAATGGGACAGCAGTAATGGAGGGTTCGAACACAGCGGTCCTTCCCGCGTTTGCGTCGGTGAAGGAGCTGGATCAACATGAGGCCGCGCTCCCGGCTGCGGTGAAGGAAGCAGAAGCTGGGAACCGGACCGATGACAAGGACCAGCCTGACCAGCCGCAGAAGAACTATGAGGTTATTGACGTTGATCCAGAGAAGAAGCTGTTCGGACTACCGAAGGGGTATGTGGCTTTGACCTTCGACGACGGTCCTTCACGTTACACGGAGAAGATCGTGGACATCTTGACGAGCAGCAAGGTGGCGGCCACATTCCTGTTTATTGGTGAAAATGCCAAACGCAACCCGGATGCCGTAAGGTATGCGAGCAAGCAGGGCATGTCGATCGGCAATCATTCCTGGGATCACCAGGAGATGACGAAAGTGGCCCCTGCGGAACAGGTTCAGAATCTGTCCAAGACGGTCAGCCTGTTGGAATCTTTAACGCATACGGCTGTTACCTTATTTCGCCCGCCGTATGGCGCGGTTGACGATAAGCTGTTTGAGGTCGCCGGGAAGCAGCATATGAAGACCCTGATGTGGAACCGCGATCCCGAGGACTGGAATCATAAGAAACCGGAGGACATCCTGCGATATTTTCACGGGATAGAAGCTTCTGGAGGCATCTATGTGCTTCATGAAGACAAGAATACGGTTGAGGCGCTTCCGGATATTTTGAAATATTTAAAAGGCAAAAGTTTAACGTTCGCCATCTTCAAATAAAGGGATGTTTAGGACCATCAATCGATGGTCTCTTTTTTTGTCTTTCTCTCGGCATGCGGAAGCTTTAAATTTATATTTAACTATTGAATATTAAGGAATATACTATAGACAAGAATCGGTCAATTGAGAAAATATGGATGACAAAAAGCATTTCGAAGGAATTATAGCTGCCGGATAAAAAAGGAGAAGAGATGTGAGCCTATTCGTATGGTATGATCTTTTTTTGTTCCTCCTATTGTTTGCTTTATTTGCTTATATGTTTGCTACTGTCAGGATCACCAACTTACGTAAGGCGTACTTCTTGTTCCACTTCTTTATGATGCTTTGGCCGCTCTGCCAATTTATTACGGATATGACTAAAGATCCTCAGCTTCAGAAGCTTAATGTGACGCTGTCTTTTGTGTCCCTCTCAATGCTCGGGAGCGGCTGGCTCATGCTTACCATCTTCCTGACCGGCTATTCCGGCGGATTAGCGAAGAGAACCTGGATTCTCTTGGTTATGCCGGCTGTCATTGCAGCTGTAGGAGTAATTATCAACCCGTTTCAGCTTTTTGTTCGGCCTCTGGAAGGAGGTTACATACATAGGGCATACGGACCCTGGTTCTGGGTCATGATCGTCATTTTGTTAGGCTATTTCTTTGCTTCGCTTACCTTCCTGTTTTGGGCCGTCAAGAATCCCAAGACTTTATTGACGATCAAGAAGCAGGTCAAGATTACCCTGTGGGGCATATTTGTGCTGGCCACTTTTGCCTGCAGCGACCTGGTTCTGAATGTGGTCTTGAGGAAATGGCTGCCTATCATACCTGGTTTGACATCGGTGGGCATATTTATTTCCGCTTTATTTTTCGCTTATGTCATTAAGAAATACAATATGTTTGATCTGGTCTCCATTGCCCATGAGGATGTGATTAATACGATTCCGTACGGCATCCTTGTTTTAGATGAGAATGGGTCCATTATCGAGGTCAATAAAGCTTTGCGATGGTTTATGGATTTGAGTCTGGGCGACTATTTTGATATGGAGAAATTCCTTCGATCAGTACGGGTAGACGGCAGCACAAGTGAGTTTTTAGATCATTACAGACATAGAAGAAGTACGTTTTCCGAACTGGAAATCATCATCGAGCGTGATGAGTTACGCCATTTTATTCTGCAGGCTTCTCCGATTGTGGATGCTAACCGTTCGCAGATTGGCCGTATCCTAACGTTCCAGGATGTGTCCCAAGAGCGTTATCTGGTTCAGGAGATGAATAGACAGAATGTAATCCTTCAGAAGCGCAATCGTTCCCTGGACAGCATTCGTAATGAACTATATGTAGCCAATCAGAAGTTAAAGGAAATGGCGCTGAAGGACAGCCTCACAGACTGTTATAACCGTCATTATTTAACCGAGCATCTGACTCATGAGGTTACAGCCAACATGCGGACGGGAACCCCTTTCTCCCTGATTCTCTTCGATATTGATTTCTTCAAAACGATTAATGACCGTTACGGTCACGTGATCGGGGATGAAGTTCTTTATCGCACGGCCCAAGCCGTCAAGCAGTCGATTCGGAATTCAGATATTCTGGCGCGGTATGGCGGGGAGGAGTTTATGCTTTATCTCCCGGATACCGACCGCCGGCTGGCCGAGGAATTAGCGGAGGAAGTAAGATTAATGGTGGAGTCCAATCATATTAGAGTGGGACAGGAAAATGAACCAGTAGCCATTACGATAAGTATGGGTATTCTATCGATTGATGAGTTCCGGGCTGAATCGGCCGCAGACGATTTGGAAGACTATTTAATGGGGCTGCTTGCCCAGGTGGATAAGGCGCTTTATCAGGCGAAGGAGAAGGGGCGCAACCGGATCGAGTTTGCGGACTTTCAGCAGGCGTATTAGGGTTTTATGGCTATTGAGTGTCTTAGGTTTGATTGTGATCAAGAAAGGGGAGGCTCAAGGGAGTCTCTCCTTTTTGTCATTTGTATAACCATTAAAAATTTTTGGCCATCGTCTCCAGGTACTCTTCAATCGGCATAGAGCTTCTAAGAGCCATCAGGCTGTTGCCGGCTTCCCCGACAACGGTGCGGAATTTCTTGGACTTCCCGGTTGCCTGATCGCCGATCGCGTCCACGATCATTTGGGGATCATCCAGAACACCCTGTTCATAAGAGGCATTCATCATTTGCTGCAGCTTCTCCATCATCTCATCGTAGTCTCTAATCTTCTCGTCTTTGTTCCATGTAATACTTTCCTTGAAATTATTCCCTGAAGAGCCGCCCTGCTCAATCAGTCTCAGCTCATTCCGTGGTGACATGCATAAGGAATCGGCCAATCGCGCAAAATAGGCCAGTGCAAGGATATAAGAAGGGACGTATGACCGTGAGCAACCAATTTATACTATGGGCTACCTTTGTGATTCCATGGGGCAGTTTAATTTTTATGAAAAAAGACAGCATCAGAAGATATTTGCCGGCGGGTTTGTTATCCGCATTCCTAAGCATTCTTGTTTGTGAAATTGGGGTGGGAAGTGGTTGGTGGACCTTTCGGGAAACCACTTACCCGTTAGGATATTTCTCAACGTACGTCTATGGGTTATTTCCGGTTGTGCCCATGTGGATCCTGTACTTCACATATAAGCGGTTTTGGCTGTTCTTTGGGATTGAAGTGGTCGCCAATCTGATCTTCGCCTTTGTCATTCTGCGCTGGTTCTCCAAGCTTGGCATCGTGAACTTTAATAAGGGATGGCATGTATTTATCGCCGAGGTTCTGATCACGCTGATCTTCTATGCCTATCAGAGATGGCAGGATGCAGCCGTTAGGGAAGGCCGCAGCTAAAGGCAGCTAAAAGGAATTCGGCTGGCCGGCCAAGCCGGATTCGAAATAAAAGCCATGGGACAAGCCCATGGCTTTTTTTGTCTTTTTTCAACCCTAGAAGCTGACCGTACAACTTACCGTTACCTCTCTTTCACCGTTTCACCTTCAATTAGCACGGGCTGGTAATAGGTGGCGTTCGGCAAGTCTTTTTTCCCCTGCAGCTTCTTAATAATCCAATCGGCTGCGTCACGCCCCATCTGCTCCTGCGGATGAGTTAAGGTGGTCAGCTTGATGTTGGCATTTTTGGCGATATAGGAGTTGTCTTGCCCAATAATTGACAATTTGTCCGGAATGGATAGGTCCAGTTGTCTGCCTACATTTACGACTTCAAGTCCTACCTCGTCGTTGTAGCACACCAAGGCGGTTAATTCTTCCCTGTTGTCGTTCAGGAACTTGCGCAAGTTGGCGCTCAGGTTCTGTTTGGTCTCCGTGTCAAAAGAAAGCACGTGTTCCGGGCGGAACCGCAGCTTGGCTTCCCCAAGCGCTTTAATATACCCCTTCATACGGTATTTCCCCTGCAGGTCGTCCATTTTAGCAATAAGCCCGATCTCGGTATGCCCTTTGGCAATCAGCTCCTGAGTGGCGAGGTAGCTGGACTGCACATCATCCAGGCAGAAGAAGGGCACATCCAGCTCTTCATAATAAGCATTGATCATAATGAAAGGGACATCCTGTTCCTTGAACGTCAGGTAATAAGCAATGTTCGGGTTGTACAGATTACTTTTGGTAGGTTCGATAATGAGACCGTCTACGCCAAAGGAGAGCATCATTTCCAAAGCTTTCTTCTCCTGGGCGACATCATTATTGGTACTGGCCAGCAGCAGGGAATAATTCTCTTCGTTTAAACGTCCTTCAATGCCGCGGATAATGGAGGGGAAGATGTAATCGGAAATATAAGTCGTAATGACGCCGATCGTCTTGTTGTTGGCATTGCCGCCTGACTTGGAGCGGTATTGATTGCTGACGTAGGTTCCCGACCCTTTCTCACTTCTTAGGAATCCCTCATTCGACAGCTCCAAAATCGCCTTCCGAACCGTCTGCCGGCTTACCTTGTACATCTCCTGCAAGGCGGCCTCAGTCGGAATTTGTTCCCCCGGGTTGTACCCTCCCGAAAGAATTTGACTCTTTATATCCTCGATAATGACCTGATATTTGGGCTTCAACGGCATCCTCTTCTTTCAAATTTGTTCGTATTCAAATCCGCTTTAACGGAAAATTTGTATGGTCGTATTTTAACATCCTTTTGTATGCATGGAAAGACAAGATGCTGTCTGGAGTATAAAGCACGAAAAAAACAAAAAAGACTTTAATTTTAATCCATCTTTCATAACGAAAGCGGCTCCCTTATATAAATATGAATGAGAAATGGGGGATGTAAGCTGGAATGTAACTGTTTTTTATTTTGTAAGTATAAATAGTAATATTTATTGACATATGTACGTACATAAAAGTATACTAAGGCCACAAACGAAAGCGCCTTCTTTCGATTCAAGACTTTTTAAAGCGTTACCAGAGAGGGGAGCAACGGAATGGCGAATGAGGAAAACGTTAAACAAGCGATTACTAAGGGAGAAACCTCCCTCGGAATTGAACTCGGCTCCACAAGGATCAAAGCCGTGCTGATCGATCGCCATTGTGAAACGATCGCGTCAGGAAGCTATGAATGGGAGAACTGCCTGCAGGATGGTTTCTGGACGTACAGCTTGGGGGATATTATCGCCGGTCTGCAAGAGGCTTACAGCGAAATGAAGCAGGAAGTGGAACGCAAGTATGGAGTTACGATCCGAACCATTGGGTCGATTGGATTCTCCGGGATGATGCACGGATATATGGCTTTTGACCGTACAGGGGAGCTGCTCGTTCCGTTCCGTACCTGGCGTAATACAACGACGGGCGTTGCGGCCAAGGAGCTTACGGATTTATTTCAATTCAACATCCCGCAGCGGTGGAGCATCGCCCATCTTTATCAAGCGATCTTAAACAAAGAGAGGCATGTCCCGAAGATTGATTATATAACGACTTTAGCCGGATTCATTCACTGGCTGCTGACCGGTGACAAAGCCATTGGCATCGGAGATGCTTCCGGCATGTTCCCGATCGACGAGTACGGCCGGAACTACAATGAAGCGATGCTCAAGCAATTTGACCAGCTTGTTGCGTCAAAGGGTTATCCATGGAGGCTGAAAGACATTCTGCCTCAAGTATATATATCTGGTGAGCGCGCGGGCGTGTTGAGCGAAACGGGAGCCCGAATGCTGGACCCGCTGCTGGACCTGCAGCCGGGCATTCCCCTTTGCCCTCCTGAGGGCGATGCGGGAACCGGCATGGTAGCGACCAACAGCGTAAGGAAGCGGACCGGCAACGTCTCTGTCGGCACTTCCGTATTTGCCATGATTGTATTGGAGAAACAACTTTCCAGGGTCTATCCGGAAATTGATCTGGTCACGACACCAAACGGCAGCCTGGTGGGCATGGTTCATGCCAACAACTGCTCAAGCGATATCAACGCCTGGCTGGGGTTGTTCCGCGAATTCTCCGAGGCTATGGGGCACAAGGTGGATTCGGAGAAATTATTCGGCGTGATGCTGAACAAGGCTTTGGAAGCCGATCCGGATGGGGGCGGTTTGCTAAGCTACGGCTATTGCTCCGGCGAGAATATTACTGGTCTTGAGCAGGGCCGGCCGCTGTTCGTCCGTTCGCCGGAAAGCCAGTTTAATTTAGCTAATTTCATGCGGACTCATCTGTTCACGGCGTTTGGCGCTTTGAAGATCGGCATGGATATTTTGACCGAGCAGGAGAACGTATCCATCGACGGTATTTTGGCTCATGGCGGCTTATTCAAAACCCCGGTGGTCGGACAAAAAATCGTTGCGGCCGCTATGAATACCCCCGTTTCGGTGATGGCAACCGCCGGCGAAGGCGGGGCCTGGGGCATGGCGATTCTCGCTTCCTACATGCAGAACAAGGAGCCGCAGGAAAGCTTGGAAGACTTCCTCGACCATAAGGTCTTTAAGGACGTTCAAGCCACGGAAATGTACCCGGACGGAGTTGACGTGAAAGGCTTTGAAACGTTTATTAAGCGATATAAAAAGGGCCTCGCGATCGAGCAGGCCGCGGTTGATCATTTAATAGAGAACGGGAGGGATTGACGTGTTAGAACAGCTGAAGGAAGAAGTCTATCAGGCCAACCTGGACTTACCGAAACACGGACTCGTGAAATATACGTGGGGAAACGTAAGCGCTGTGGATCGCGAAACCGGATTATTCGTGATTAAACCAAGTGGGGTGGATTATGAGCAAATGAAACCCGGCGACATGGTAGTTGTGGACTTGGACGGCCATGTGGTGGAGGGGGCATGCAGGCCTTCGTCGGACACGCCGACGCATGCGGTGCTTTATAAGCATTTTCCGCAAATTGGAGGCATCGTGCATACGCACTCTACCTGGGCGACTGTTTGGGCGCAGGCCGGACTGGATGTGCCGGTCATGGGAACCACGCATGCCGATACCTTCTATGGTTCCGTGCCTTGTGCCCGTTTCCTGACCCAAGAAGAGATCGACCGCGGTTACGAGGCCGAAACCGGCCGTGTAATCATCGAAACCTTTGAGGAGAGCGGCTTGGATGTAATGGCGGTTCCCGGTGTGCTGCTGCACGGGCACGCGCCGTTTACGTGGGGCAGGGATGCGAAGTCGGCTGTTATGAACAGCGTCGTGCTGGAAGAAGTGTGCAAGATGAACCTGTTTGCAAGGGAATTAAATCATTTTGCCGAGGAGCTGCCGCGGCCGATTCTGGATAAACACTACCTGCGAAAGCATGGGACCAACGCTTATTACGGGCAGAAGTAAACGATAAAGGAAAGAGGATGATCGTAATGTTAAACCTGGGAGCTAAAGAATTCTGGTTTGTTGTCGGTTCGCAGCATCTTTACGGGGAAGAAGCACTTGCGGAAGTCAAAGCCCATGCTCAGGCGATGACGGATGCGCTAAATGAAAGCGGTGTTTTGCCTTATCCGCTGGTCCTTCAGGATCTGGCCGTGAGCGCGGATAAAATCACAAGTATTATGAAAGAGGTCAATTACCGGGACGAGGTTGCCGGCGTTATTACCTGGATGCATACCTTCTCACCGGCGAAAATGTGGATTCACGGCACGAAGCTTTTGCAGAAACCTCTGCTTCACCTGGCCACGCAATACAATGAGAGCATTCCTTGGGCCACGATCGATATGGACTTTATGAACCTGAACCAGGCAGCCCATGGCGACCGTGAATACGGCTTTATCAACGCCCGTCTCAAGAAGCAGAACAAAATTGTCGTAGGGTATTGGGAACGCCCGGAAGTGCAGCGGCAGATCGCGGACTGGATGGACGCAGCGGTGGCCTATAACGAAAGCTTCAGCATTAAAGTGGCCCGCTTTGGCGACAACATGCGCAATGTCGGCGTTACCGAAGGGGATAAGGTGGAAGCGCAAATTCAGTTTGGGTGGACGGTGGATTATTTTGGCATCGGCGACCTGGTTGAATACGTGAATGCGGTTACAGAAGAAGAGCTTGACCGGTTGTTCAAAGAATATGCGGAGCTTTACGAGTTTGATTATGGAACCTACAGTAAGGAGGACTGGGAAGCCCGCGTCAAAGTACAGGCCAGTTATGAAATCGCTATCAAACGTTTTCTTGATAACGGGGGCTACAATGCCTTCACGACTAATTTTGAGGACCTGCACGGCATGAAGCAGCTGCCCGGCCTTGCTGTTCAGCGCTTGATGGCGCAAGGGTACGGCTTTGCGGGCGAAGGAGACTGGAAGACGGCGGCGCTGGACCGTTTGCTGAAAGTCATGAGCCATAACGAGTCTACGGGGTTCATGGAGGACTACACTTACGAGTTAGCCGCCGGTCAGGAGTCGATCCTTCAATCGCATATGCTGGAGGTTGACCCGACTCTTGCGAGCAGTAAACCAAAGCTTATCGTTTCTCCTCTTGGCATTGGCGGCAAGGAAGATCCGGCACGTCTGGTGTTCGATGGCAAAGCCGGCGACGGCGTTGTCGTCTCAATGGCTGACTTTGGCACACATTTCAAGCTTCTGATCAATGAGGTTTCCGCCTTCGAGCCGGCGGTTCCGGCTCCCAAACTTCCCGTGGCCCGCGTGCTTTGGAACGTGAAGCCGAACTTCCAGGACGGGGTGAAAGCCTGGATCGAGAACGGCGGCGGTCACCATACCGTGGTTTCGCTGAACCTGACAACGGATCAAATTGAAACCTATGCCAAGCTTGTTGATCTGGAATACGTGATTATTAAATAAGGATCCACCCTGAAGGGGCGCTCAACTGGGTCACGTTAATCGCGCTGTGCTGCTTCTTTGTTATGCCCATGGCGGATCGCTTCAAACCAAGAAAGGTGAGGCCGTCTTGAGTCACGAATAAGCGGAGGTAATAACCACAGGTATTGAAACAATCACTAGAACAACGATGAAGCCGGTTTGAACAACGACTGCTTTACTTGGGCCAGGGAATTCCTCGCCCTTTTTTTGTGCAATCATGACGGTATCTGTCACTATTAAAGATTAAGATGTAGGCGTGAGAGGAAAGCTGAAGCTGGAATTATTGATTTTAAAGAGGAGATGAATTTATGTATTTTACGGTTCAGGACTTTATGGCCGAATGGAACAAAGAAGCGGTATTAACCCAAAAGGTGCTGGATGCTTTAACAGACGAATCGCTCAAGCAGCAGGTGTACCCGGAGGGCCGCACGCTGGGAAGGATCGCCTGGCATTTTGTGTCCAATATTCCGGATTATTTAACGAAGTTTGGAGTTGTCATCGCCAAAGTGCCCAATCAGGACGAAATTCCGTCAGCCCGGGAAATGGCAGAGATTTTTAGAACGGTAAGCGCACGTGTTGTAGATGCCCTTGAAGAACAGTGGACAGAGGAAACGTTAACGCAGGTTCAAAACGCATTCGGCCGGATGGAGTCGAACGCTTCTATTTTTATGGGGCTGATCAAGCATATCGTGCACCACAGAGGGCAGGTTACGGTCCTTATGCGTCAAGCAGGGCTGCAGCTCCCTGCGGTATACGGGCCTTCGAAGGAAGGCTGGGCCCAGCTCGGAGTAACGAATCCGCCTCTTTAAGTATGTTCCCATGACAGAAACCGAAGCCGCATAGGAGATGGACAGCAAAAGGGATCTCCCCAGGCAATGGGGAAATCCCTATTAGTTTATCTCTTGATTTGATCAGCTCTCTGTGAAAGAACCGAAATCGGTAATCTCCAGTTTGTAGGTGAACGTTACTTTCGACTCGGCGAACGTATCGTCCCAGTTCTCTTTGACCTTCTTCCAGACAGCAGGATGCTCAATGGCGAGCCTGTCGCCAAAGCCGGCCACATCGACTTTATATTCGGACTGCAAAGTGTGAATCAGATGCTGCATCATGCCTTCCAGCCGCTTCTGGATGACTTGACCGGTTTTCTCCGCATAATCATTGGATGTCGGGGTCTCCTTCTTGTTCCAGGTCTCGATGAGGCGGCCTTTAGTGGAAATGGACACCTTAAATGAAATGTCGTCCCCGTCGACGTAGCTTCTGATCTTGCTCTTCAGGGACTTGATCTCATAAGTGATGGGCTCGTTATCCCAGTCGTAGGCTTTAATGGCCCCTGTATCCCCTTTATTCCCCAGCCAAGCCAGACATTCGGTATCCTCCTGGTTTAAGGCTCCGATCCAGCGGCCGGAGGAACCCTTGATGATGCCTGCTCCGGATAATTCGATTTCCCCGCCCCCTGTGACCAGATTCTGCAGGATAAAGCTTTTCTCCGAATGCGTCAACGCGTCCAGTTTGGATAAAGAAACCGGGTTTAGCACCTTGCTCGTCCTATTAAGATTTCGCTGCATGCCAACGATATGGAACGCCGGCACGTCATTGGGTTCACTAGTTTCCAAGGCATCTCTGGCCAACCCTTCGGTGATATAGACGATGGTGCTGGGACGAATATCGTTGTCGCGTAATACAAAATCCGTGATCTGCTCGATAGTCTGATTCTTCAGGAGTTCAGTGGAGAAGATGATCACCTTAAGATGATGACCGATAATCGGCCGGTCAAGACGGATGGAGAACTGGCGGAAGATCTCAAGAATAGAGTCGCCGCTGCCCGAAACGTTCAGAAAGGCGGATTGTCCCTCGTTTTTCTTCTTCTCCTGGTTTCCTGTTAATTTGATCGGTACGATCTGGAGGGTTGTCATTACTTTATCCCGTTTGCCATAGGTCGCGCCTTTTGCTTCAAATTCTTTCTCCGTAGGGGCTGGCTGGCCGCTATCCAGCGCCATTCCTGCAAAAAGCGCCAGGTCTTCAATTTCGTGGCTGCTCCAGCAGCCCGTCAGCAGGACCGGAAGGAGCAGCAGGCAAAGGCCGAGGGATAGGAATCTTCTAGACATGCTGTTTCAATCCTTTCGTACGGAGGAGCCAAATGAGCGAGAGCAGCACCGGCAGCAGCAGAAACAGAACCAGTCCCATCATGCCGATGGCATCCCCCAGCGAGAAGAGATCCTGGACACTACCCGGCAGCATGGCCGAAAGGAAGATCAGCGGAACCATGCCGAGGACAACCGGAAGAAAGGATAACTTGAAGATTTGGGAAACCCCCAGCGAAGCTTGGAAAAAGAAGCTGCAGAAGTTGCAGAACATCTGCATCAGCCAAACGACCATGAGCGGGAATTCAAGCCGCTCTACAAAGAAACCGGTAATCTCGAAGCTTCTGACCAGATCAAAGGTCGGCCAGGTGCTGGTGATGATCGAATCGATCGAGAGACCGCCGATGACGAAGACGACTGTTAGGAAGTATAGAAGGATCGGTATGGCGATACCGCCCAGCATGGCCTTGACGGCTTGGCCGGGATGCTGCATGAAGGCAACCAGCGTCATTACAACCTCGCAGCCTGTATAGATCAGCACGGAAGACCTGAGACCTTGAAATACAGGGAGGATACCGCTGCCAAGTACGGGCCGCAGATTGTTGATGTCGAAGATGCGCAAGCTCGCTGCGAAAGAAACAAGCAGGATGAACAAGGTGATCGGCAGTACGATTTGAAAGACTCGGGCAATCGAGTTGATACCGCCGCAAACGAGGTAAGTGCCTGCCCATACAAAGGGAAGGATGACGGCCCAGCTTGGCGTGCCCTCCAGCAGGAAGAACAGCGTAACTTCGGTAAGCGTGCGAATCTCAAAGCCCGCGGTAATGACGAAGTAAAGAACCAGCAGCAGGCATAACAGCCCGCCCGGGAACTTTCCGGCGATTCTTCCGGCATACTGAAAAACGGTTTGGCCCGGAAACTGCTGGCAAAGCTTGACCATCAGCAGAACGACAAACACGATAATGATGCCTCCGAACAAGATGGTCAGCCAGGAATCTGGCGTCTTCACATCCTGGGTGACGCTCCGCGGCATGGTCAGAATCCCGGCGCCCAGCACGGTATTGGTGAGGAATACTCCTGCCTGGGAAGAGGTGAGTTTATCGTCGGTACGAATGAACAAGGTGATCGCTCCTATCCTGTGAGTTTAGGACTTCCTCTTGCTTTTTTGCGTTTTGAACATGGCTGGTCTCTGCTTCATTAAGGAAAGAGGCACCCGAAAGAAGAGATCCTTCCAGTCCCTGAGGCGAAAAGGAGACGCAGGAGTCAGGTAAGGGACTCCGAAGCTCTTTAGTTTGGTCAAATGGCTGCACAGCAGCAGGAAGAATAGAATCGTGCCGAACATCCCGAGCACCGCTGCAAACAGCATGCCGGCAAACCGCAGCAGCCGCAGCGTAATGCCGGCGCTGTAGGTCGGAATGGAGAAGGAGGAGATCGCCGTTACGGCTACGACAATGACCAGGAAAGGGCTGACTATCCCCGCCTGAACAGCAGCGTCCCCGATAATGAGACCGCCTACGATCCCCATGGCCGGCCCGATAGGTTTAGGAAGCCGGATGCCGGCCTCCCGCAGAATTTCGATCGAAATTTCCAGGATCAATACTTCAATTAACGGAGGGAACGGGACGCCCTGGCGCGTTTCAATGATGGTCAAGGCCAGCTCGGTCGGGATCAGACCCGGATGGAACGCAATCAGCGAAATATAGAGCGCGGGAGCCATAAGCGACATAAAGGCGGCAACAAAACGCAGCATTCGGATCGCCGAGCCGGACAGCCAGCGTTCATAATAATCCTCCGGAGATTGCAGCAGCATGCTGAAGGTGGCCGGAACAATGAGCGCGAACGGCGTGCCGTCCAGTAAAATGGCAACCCGCCCTTCCAGCAGAGCATTGATGACCCGGTCGGGCCTTTCGGTATTTTGGACCTGCTGGAAAGGGCTCAAATAGTTATCTTCGATCAATTGTTCAATATAACCGGAATCCGCAAGGAACTCGGCGTTGATCTTCTGAACCCGGTCCATGACCTCCTGAAGCAGATCCGGATTGACGATGTCCTTGATATAGGCGACCACAAGATCTTTCGACAGGCTTGTCCCGATCCGGAAGCTTTTCATTTCCAGCTGTTCGGTGTAACCCTGACGGCGCAGCATGGATGTGTTCTCACTGAGCACCTCGGAGAAACCAAGCCGTGGACCGCGCAGCAGCGCTTCGGATAAAGGCTCCGAAATCGACCGGTTGGCCCCGTTCGGCAGTTCAATCAGGAGCCCGCGGGGCAGGCCTTCGATCAGGAGGCCGGCATATCCGTACAGTACGGAGCGGTTAAAGCTGTCCAGATCCGGCGCTTCCGTCAGAATAGTGAAGGGAAGCTGGCTGCTGCTGGCCTTGCCGGAACCGGACAGGTCTTCCATGGTGGCCTCGAACATCAAGAACTCCATAATGCGCATATTCAGCAGCGGATCGCTCTGCATGCCATAAGCGTTATACAGCGTGGCCTTGGCATTCAGCTTCGTCATGGTAAATTCTCTTGCCGTCAGATCGTTGTTTCCGCCAATGCGGGAATGGATGGTCTGGGCATCCGCTGCATAATCTCCGCTGAAGGGTGTGGCTGATGGAGAAGCGGCGGCTTCCTTTTCCTGGTTTATAGCAGCGGCACCGGCATCTCTTCGAGAGTCGATGAAGGAGTACATCCGCTTGTACATTTTGACGGCGCAGATAGGGACCAGAAGGGCTATAAGGGCTTGGGCAAAAATGCCCCAGCTCGGGATATGACTGATGATGGATGACATAAGTAAGGTCTCCCTGCCTTGAATTCATGAGTGTATAGAAAGTTTTCCAAAGTTTTGCTGCTTTTAGTCAGAATATTCAAAGATTGATCTGTTTTTAAATCCATAAAAAATGAAATAAATGATTAAAATCTCCAACCAATAATGATAAACTAAGATCAGATTGATTCAGAAAAAAAGCTGTGCGGCCCAGCCGTACATCGGGTTTGTTTGGCGACTAAGCAGGAGCGCATGCATCCTTCCTGCAAATTGTAGGGTAGAAGGACGGTAATGATGAGCAACCGACAAAATCAAACTGACGTTATTTTAATTGGTGCCGGAATCATGAGTGCGACATTAGGGTCATTGCTGAAAGAACTAGTCCCGGATTGGAGAATCACCGTATTCGAACGGCGCGGCGGGGCTGGAGAGGAAAGCTCCAACGAATGGAACAATGCGGGAACGGGACATTCTTCTCTGTGCGAGCTTAACTACACCGTAGAACAGCCTGATGGAACCATTGATATTAGCAAAGCGATCAAAGTAAATGAGGAGTATCAATTCTCCAAGCAGTTTTGGACGCATCTCGTCAAGAGCGGCCGGGTACCCGATCCGCGGGACTTTATTAGGCCGGTTCCCCATATGAGTTTTGTGCAGGGTGAGAAGGATGTCTCCTTTTTGAAGAAAAGATTTGAAGCGCTTTCAATAAACCCGCTGTTTCCAGGCATGGAATTCTCCGAAGATCCGAAGCAGCTGGCGGAATGGATTCCGCTGATGATGCAGGATCGCACGGTTAATCAGCCTATCGCGGCCACGAGAATAGAGTCGGGAACGGACGTCAATTTTGGGGCGCTGACGCGTATCCTGTTTACCCATTTGAAGGATCAAAATGTCGACATCCGCTACAATCATCAAGTGAAGAATATCAAACGTGCCGCAGACGGCATGTGGGAGTTAAAAGTAAAGAATATGGGAAGCGGGACAACGGAACGCCATGCGGCCAAATTCGTCTTTATCGGCGGAGGGGGCGGCAGCCTGCATCTGCTGCAGAAGTCCGGCATTCCGGAAGGCAAAGGAATCGGCGGATTCCCGGTCAGCGGACTGTTTATGGTGTGCAAGAAGCCGGAGGTCGTGCGGCAGCATCATGCCAAAGTGTACGGACAGGCGCCTGTCGGCGCTCCGCCGATGTCGGTGCCGCATCTGGATACGCGGGTAATCAACGGGAAGGAATCGCTGTTTTTTGGCCCCTTCGCGGGCTTCTCGCCGAAATTCCTTAAATTCGGTTCCATGTTCGATCTGATTACTTCGGTGAAACTGCATAACCTGACCACGATGCTGGCAGCCGGCGTGAAAAGCTTCCAGCTGACCAAATATTTGGTTCAGCAGCTGATGTTGTCGAAGGAACAGCGGCTTGAAGCTTTGCGTGAGTTTGTTCCAAACGCAAACGGCGAAGACTGGGAGCTGGTCGTTGCGGGGCAGCGCGTACAGATCATTAAAGATACCGAAGCCGGCAAAGGGACACTGCAGTTCGGTACGGAGGTCATCAGCGCGGCAGACGGCTCAATAGCCGCTTTGCTTGGTGCTTCGCCAGGCGCCTCCACCGCCGTTTCGGTCATGTTGGAAGTGATCCGCAGATGTTTCCCGCAGCATTTGAAAGAATGGGAGCCGAAGATCAAGGAGATGATCCCTTCTTACGGCTTGTCCTTATCCCAGCATCCTGAACTTATCCAAGAAATTCACACTTCCACCGGAGAGGCGCTTGGCCTAGGGAACGGAGTTCATTAAAACGGCCGGGAACGGCCTTAAGCCATAACAACAGGCTGTCTCAAAAGGGTACAATCAAATGAGCCTGTCCCGGAATAGGGACGAAAAAACCTCCAAAACCACTGTATAAGTGGGGCTGGAGGTTTTCATTTTGTTTAGAAGTTAACTTGAGTGGGGGTATTTCGCTTATTTCCCTGCGTATAAATAGGATTTTACGCCGGGCCCGACGAAGGCTTTCCAAATAATCAGGTTAAAAGGGTTGCTCCAATCGATCTCGTATCCGCCGAACATTTCATGGAGCCGGTTGCTGTTGAAGATGATGCTGCCCTGCTGATCAAAGGCGACGCCGTCAACCCACAGCATCCAGTCGTCCGAGACAAATTCCCGGAAAGCGGGAATGGCCGGCGAGTAGATGCCCACGCCTTTCCCTTCCAGCATCGTGTAGAAAACGTTGCCTTGATTATCGGCATGCATCCCGTCCGTGGTGGTGCGTTTGCTGCCCAGAGAACGGACCGCCCGGCTGATGTCGGCGGAAGAGGCTTGAAAGTTTCGCAAAATGGAGGTGTCTACCGCATACAAATTGCGCCCGGTCACCGGGCAGTAATACAAGGTAGACCGGTCGGCGGATAAAGCGAGGCCGTCGGCGCCGGTACGGAGAGGGGTGTCTCTGTACACGGGTTTGTTATCGATGGAAAATTGGAAACCCGGGAAGTCCTGCGTACTGAAATGCCGGTCGAGCACCCGTCTAAGCGTCCTCGTCTTCATGTTGTAGATAATAATCCCGCCTTCAACCGGGTGGTCCGGCCAGCCGCTGCCCGAATCGGTGATGTAGACGAACCCGTTTTGATTATCTACCACCAAGTCATTCAAGAAAGAAGTGCGGTACGGGGCAATTTCATCTGGAATAATGATACAGTCGAGCATCCGGTCGGTATCCAGATCCCAGACGATGATTTTTTGCGAGCCTTCGGGGGAGGGGGCGTAGGCGATTTTTCCCTGATCGAGCAGCCACATGCGGTTGTTCTCATCGATCTCATACCCGAGCACGGACTGCAGGGCTTTGACCTGACCCGCTTCGTTCCATGACCAGCTTGGAAAAGCCTGCAGTACCGGCCGCCCGTCCTTCAGGACGATCCGGTTCATGGTGGCAGGTATGCCTTCGGCCCAGCGGGGCACGGAGACGTAATAACGGCCTTGGCGGTCAACCTTGACGCCGGCAGGCATAGCTTTTTTCCAAAATTGATTGTCCTCGAATTCCCGCTGCAATTGAACATCCGGAAAGCTCCAATCCAGCCGGTTCCAATGAAAGACCATCTGATAACGGTTTGTTGAGTAGGGCATGGTTTAACCTCCGAATTCGGGTGATTTACCTTGCTACTAACGTATATGCCTTCTGCTCCAAATGATGCAGTCCCTCAAAACCCTAATATTCTATGAAAACGCCTCTAATTATTCGGGTAGCCGGGGCAGTCCGTCTTGGGTAGAATGATGCGCAAGGACTGACACTAAGGAGGTTCATGATGTCTACAACGGCTTATCCATTTCAGAATACGTCCCTTCCGCTGGATGAACGGGTGAACGATCTGGTTTCCCGGTTTACGCTGGAGGAGAAAGTGGGACTGATGATTCAATATCAAACGGCTGTCGAGCGTATCGGCGTGAAGGGCTATAAGCATGGCACAGAAGCAGCTCACGGCATGGCCTGGCTCGGGGAAGCGACCGGTTATCCGCAGCCAATCGGCCTCGGATGCACCTGGGATACGGAGCTGCTGCAGCAAATTGGCAGCGCTATCAGTGACGAGGCGAGAGGGTTCTATAAGCGGAATCCGGAAATCAACGGGTTGACTCTCTGGGCGCCTACCGTCGATATGGAGCGGGACCCGCGCTGGGGCCGGACCGAAGAAGCGTATGGCGAAGATCCGATCCTGGCCGGAAAGCTGACAGCGGCATTGGTTAAAGGCATTCAGGGCGATCATCCGAAATACCTGAAAGCGGTTGCGACGCTTAAGCATTTCATTGCCAACAACAATGAAGTGGGCCGCGGTGATCAGTCGGTCAGCATTGATCCGCGCAATATGCGTGAATATTATTTGAAGGCGTTTGAAATCCCGTTTAGAGAAGGCGGCGCCCAGTCGATGATGACGGCGTATAACGCTATAAACGGCGTTCCGGCCAACCTGAATCCGGATGTGAACAATATTGTGAAGCAGGAGTGGGGCATGGACGGATTCGTGGTCAGCGATGCTTTTGACGTATCCGGTACGGTTCGCGATCATGGCTATTTGGACAGCTACAAGGAAGCGGTGGCCCGTTCGGTCAAGGAAGGCGGCATCGACAGCCTGACCGATGACGGCGAGCTGATGAAGCAGTCGCTTCGCGAAGCGCTGGAGGAAGGGCTGCTGACGGAAAGCGATCTGGATGCGGCGCTGCGCAACACGTTCCGCGTCCGTTTCCGCCTCGGCGAATTCGATCCGGAGGAAGATAATCCGTACGCGGCAATTGGCGAGTCGGAGATTCTGCATCCGGAGCATGCCGAGCTGGCCCGTGAAGCGGCGGGCAAAGCCATCGTGCTGCTGAAGAATGAAGGCGGCATGCTGCCTCTTCAGGCAGACCAGCTGAAGAAGGTGGCCGTGATTGGGCCGCTTGGCGGAACGGTCTACCGCGACTGGTACAGCGGCTCTCTTCCTTATGCGGTTACGCCGCTGCAGGGTATCCGGGAGAAGCTGGACGGTCATGGGGCGGAGATCTCGTTCAGCGAGGGCACGGACCGGATTAAGCTGAAGGAGAAGCAAAGCGGCTGGTACGTGCGGGTTCAGGATGGCGGGGAGGCGGCATTGGCTGCGGACGCAGAGACCCCGGAGCAAGCCTCCGTGTTTGAGATCACGGATTGGGGCTGGGGCAGCCATACGATCATCGCCGAGCAAAGCGGCAAATATTTGACGACCGATGACCGGATCGTTAAAGCTTCCGCCGATCAAATTTGGGAATGGTTTACGAAAGAAGTATTCCAGGTCCGTGCGGCGGAAGCGGGAGAGGGACTAGGACTGGGATTGAAAGTGAAAGTGGAACCGGAAGTGGTAGCGGAAGGGGAAGAAGGAGCACAAGGAGGAGGACAAGGAAGAGCGCAAGAAAGAGCACGAATAGGAGCACAAGAAACAGGAGCGCAAGAAACGGTGGATCGTGTGACCCTCTCCACCTGGAACGACATGCCGGTAACGGTGAAGGACGAAACCGGAGAACTGCTGGTCGGCAGCGGCAAAGCGGAAGAGACCGCTAACGAGATCAACGTTGCCGGCGCAGCTTCTGCAGCGGGCAGGGAAGAAGAGCCGATTACGGCTGCTGTCTTTGAGATGGAGAAGGTGACGGACAAGTTCCAGGCCGCGAAAGAAGCAGCAAGCGCCGCGGATGTAGCGGTGGTGTTCGTCGGCAATCATCCGCTGATCAACGGTAAGGAGACGATGGACCGGCCGGACATTACGCTGCCGGAATCCCAGGAGCAGCTGATCAAGGAAGTCATGTCCGTTAATCCAAACACCATTGTTGTTGTGGTGGGCAGCTATCCATACGCCCTGAACTGGGCGGATGAGCATGTTCCGGCCATTCTGTATACGACACATGCCGGACAGGAGCTCGGCCACGCCGTGGCGGATGTGTTGTTTGGCGAAGTGAACCCGGCGGGACGTTTGAACATGACCTGGTACAAATCGGTCGATCAGCTGCCGGAATTTATGGATTACGACATCATTCAGGGAGGCAGAACCTACCGCTATTTCGAAGGTGAGCCGTTATATCCGTTTGGACATGGATTGTCTTACAGTTCATTCCGTTATGATGAGCTAAGCCTTGACCGCAGCTGCGTTTCAGCGGACCAGGATGGCGGAGGAGGAGAGAGCGGACAGACGGTGACCGTGACTGCCCGCGTGACGAATACCTCAAGCCGTCCGGGCGAAGAAGTGGTGCAGCTGTACGGCCGCGCCGGACAGTCGCGCGTGAAACGGCCGCTGAAACAGCTGCTCGCGTTTCGGCGGGTGCTGATTCAGCCGGGTGAGACGGCTGAAGTGCACTTCACACTGCCGCTGTCCGAGCTGGCCGTGTGGGACGTGACGCGCGAGCGCTTCTGCATAGAGACCGGCTTATACCATGTAATGGCCGGTCCTTCCTCAGCGAATCTGCCGCTCAGCGCGGAGCTGGAGGTGCGGGGCGAGGTAATCCCGCCGCGCGACCTCAAACAGCCTGTGAAGGCGGTCAATTATGACGCCTACGAAGGCGTGCTGATCGGCGAATGCCGCGAAGGGG
This sequence comes from Paenibacillus physcomitrellae, assembly GCF_002240225.1. NCBI lineage: Bacteria > Bacillati > Bacillota > Bacilli > Caryophanales > Paenibacillaceae > Paenibacillus > Paenibacillus physcomitrellae. The sequence continues at coordinate 3,279,299 of NZ_CP022584.1, forward strand.
GCAGCGCCGTGGAAGTGAAGACGCAATCCGGCTGGATTGCGTTCATGGACGCCGAGTTTGGCGACGGCGTCAGGACGGTTAGGCTGCGCGCGGCGAGCCAAACGGCGGGTGCGGCCGAAGTCCGGCTGCAAAGCCCGGACGGCCCGCTTGCGGGCCGGGCCGAGCTGACAGCCGGAGGCGCGCAGGAGTGGCGCGACTATACCGCTGAGCTCAGTAGCGGCGTAAGCGGACGTCAGGACATTTATATCGTCCTGACGGGCAAAACATCGCTGAGCACCGTACAGTTTCAGTGATGAAGGCTGCTGCTTTCCAGCAGGCCGGGTTTCCATACAGGAATCCGGCCTGCTTGTTGGCCTGAATGAGTCAGTGAGTCAGGGAGGAGATATATCGGCGGATAGAGAAGTAACCCGGCTTGGTATCTGCCTAAATGGCTGGAGCGGACGCTCCCGGACATCGATGTTGAAGGAACCTCGATCCAGCAGCCCCACCTTAAGGGGGATAACGGCCCGCTGCAATGAGGTCCTTACAATTTCTTTGCTATCTGTTTACTATTTCCTTACTATCTTCTGCTTGCTGGGAAGTTACTGGATGGGAAGCTTACTGGATGGAGACCTTACTGGAGACTAACCCGCCCCAAATGGTATAATCTACAACGAATTCAGTATCGGGGGGCATGAAGGATGAATGAGGATCTTCGGGCAAGGCTGGAAGCGTACCATGAGGCCGATGAATATGAGAAAATTGTTGAAGCTGCAGGGGAAGTGCCCGCTGCGGATAGAGATTACGAGCTGGTCAGCCATCTGGGCCGGGCGCTGAACAACTTGGAACGTTACGAGGAGGCGGCTGAGCAGTTTCTGACTGTCGCGGAAGAAGGGCAGGACGATCCGCTTTGGCATTATCGCCTCGGACTGGCTTATTACTATCTGGAGCAGTATGAGGACGCTAAACGGGAATTTACGATAGCCGATCAACTGGAGCCCGGAGATGAGGATACGCTGGAGTTTCTGGATTGGATTCAGGAGAAAATGGAGCAGGAACCCGCAGCGGAATCCGGTGGTTCCTCCGCATCTGCGCCGGAAGGCGAGTCTGCTTCGACAGCATCAGCAGGTGCTGCTGAGGGACCGGCAGAGGCGATTGATGCCATTGACGCCGCTGCTGCTCCATCAAATGGAACTGCGGGAAAGAACGAATTGGCGGGAACGGCTTCGGAGTCAACACCAGCGCCAGCGGTGCATTATGACGGCGATACCAGGGCGAACAGCTCATCCAGCGGGTCCAACCCGGAACATTTTTGGGAGGACAGCCCGGAGGCCGTGGATCAATACGTGCTTGCCCCGCCATCGGACGAGCTGGTTGCCTCAGTAGAAGAAGAGCTGGTCTTCAAGCTGCCGGTGCATTACGTGCAGATGATGAAATTACATAACGGCGGTGTGCCGCGCAGCCGGGTACTCTCTGTTCAAGACGGCGACGACGGACAACAAATCGGGATTTCGGCGATTTTGGGAATCGGACGGGACAAAAGCTACTCCCTTTGCGGGGACCGCGGGAGCCGTTACTTGATCGAGAAGGAAGGCTTTCCCGAATTCGGTGTGGTCATTGGCAAATGCCCGGACGAACATCAGGCCATTATGCTCGATTATCGTGAAGCCGGCAATGACGGGGAACCGGAAGTGGTCCATGTCGATGGGGCCAAGAACAACAAGGTAACGCGGCTTGCTCCGGATTTCAAAACCTTTGTCTCAACGCTGGCTGATCGGACGGAAGCCTGAATTCTGTTGCGTATGCCTGGTTCCTGTTGCGGCAGCCTAATTTCAGGTGCGTGTGCCTGATTTCTGGTGCATAGGCCTAATTTTCAGGTGAATATGCCTTTTTTTAGCCGAAGATTCGAGGTGAATTGAAGCGTGTCCATTTCATAGGGATACGCTTCTTCTTGTTACCCGTGATAACTGAGCTTTTCCGAATAGCGCTGAATACAAGATCTAACTGCACCTAAAAACGATAAAAATATTTCAATATTTAATAAATAATATTTTTTTACCAAAATTTAAAGTCGTCCTAACATCGCCTTTACAATTCAAACTTATACTCTGAACCATAGCCAAGCTTCGAACCTATCGAATCGAAGGTATATGAACTAGGAGGAGAAACCTATGCGAGCACCGCTTCACAGAAATAAGCCTGTCCTTATCCTTGCTGTGTTTATGTTTGTCATCATGCTAATGACCGCGTGCGGGAATGCAAACACGGGAGACGCCGAATCAAGCTCCGCTAGCAGCAATTCCGCCAACAGCAGCTCCAGCAGCAGCCCTGCCGCAGACCCGTCTCAAGCGGCATCTTCTGCATCGTCTGTGCCCGAAGAAACGGTGGAGCAGTTATATGAGCAAGCCAAGCAGGAAGGCAAGCTGGTAGTCTACTCCACATCGGGAAGAGCAAATGATGCCGCGGAGACCTTTATGAAGCACTATCCGGGGATCAAGGTTGAGGTCAGTAAGGTGAAATCGGATGAGATGATGGATAAAGTCACCAAAGAGCAGGACGCCGGGCAGTTTGATCCGGATGTGATCCTGACGAAGGAGGTCAGCGGGGCTGTAGAAGAAGAGATGGTCAAGCCTGGCCGTTATGTCCGCTACTTGCCTGAAGACATTGCCCCGAAGGTCGATGAGCCTTACCGCACGGAAGCTGAGGCTTATGCCAACTACGTGGAGTTCCGGACGATTTTCTATAATTCTTCCCACTATAGCACAGCACCTGTAACGAACTGGTGGGATCTCATTACACCTGAATTTAAAGGAAAAGTATACACGGCCGACCCGCTGAGCTCACCTGCCTTTATGGACTTGTTCACAACGATGGTCATAAATAGCGATGACATGGCTGCTGCCTACAAAGAGAAGTTTGGCCAGGACATTGAGCTTCACGGAACGGAAAATGCAGGTTATGAGTTTATCAAGCAGCTGTTCGAGAACGGTCTGGTCGTCCTGAAAGGTAGTGACGATGTCCTTGATGCAATCGGCAAAGCCAACAGCGATGCTGTCGGTCTGGCGGTGTCCGGCGATGTTTCGAAGAATGAGGAGAAGGGCTGGACGATCCAACCTATCCTGGACATTAAGCCTAAAACGGCTGTCCCGGACTCCGGTTATCTCTTCCTTGCCAACAAAGCTCCTCATGAAGCGGCAGCCAAGCTGTTCATCCGCTGGATGATGGGCGAGGTGGACGGCAAGGGGGAAGGGCTTAATCCTTTTAACGAGTTAGGCTCCTGGGTGCCTCGCTCCGATGTAGAGACGAAGAATGACATGCAGTTTGAAGATCTCAACCTCTGGGCGTTTGACGGAGAAGCCCTGTACAATACCGCTCCGAAGGTTCGCGATTTCTGGATCAAACAAAAATAAAGGTGGAGAATTCATTGACAACCAAGGCGAAGCCGATCAACAAAACTTCACGGTTGTATAATCGAACCTTTAACTGGCTGCGAAATCCCGTTCAAATGATCGGGATAGCAGCCTTACTCTTGTTGTTCTATACAATCGTTTGGCCGGTTCTCGAGATGTTATATACCACTTTCGTGTGGCGGCAGCAGGATATGCGCCTTACGGCCGAAGCCCAGCCGGGACACCTCACCTTCTATCATTGGGTCCGGGTGCTGGCCAGCGACATGAGCGCCTCTTTATTCTATGAACCGGTCCTGCATTCTCTGGCCGTTGGATTCGCCGTTTCTGCCATTTCCATGGTACTGGGCTGCGGGCTGGCCTGGCTGGTGACCAGAACGGATATTCCTTTTAAGAAGATCATTGCCTTTCTGGCAGTCATTCCGTATTTACTTCCGTCCTGGGTGTTATCCCAGGCCTGGCTGACCTTCTTCAAGAATCAGAAGATCGGAGGAACGCCGGGCATTATGCAGTCGCTGTTTCATATTTCGCCCCCGGACTGGCTGTCTTATGGCTTCGTTCCGATAGTGCTGTCCTTGTCCGCCCATGACAGCGTCTATTTCTTTCTAATTGTAGGGGCGGCGTTAAGCTCCATGAACAGTCAGCTGGAAGAGGCGGCGGGCATGGCGGGGGCCGGGCGGTTAACGATTTTACGAAGAATTGTGTTCCCGCTGGTTATTCCCTCTATGCTGTCCGGCTTTATCCTGATCTTCACCAAAGCGATCAGCTCCTATGGCGTCCCTGCCTTGCTGGGCACCCCGGTCAATTTCGATATGATCTCTACGATGCTGTATTCCAGCATGCGTTCCCGGTTGACCACAGAGGCGAATGTGCTCAGCTTGCTGCTGATTGTAATTTGCATGGCGGCGATCTTCCTCAACCAGCGGATTATTGGACGGAGAAGAAGCTATGTGACGGTTACAGGCAAAGCCAGCGCGCGGACCTTGACTGCTCTGGGCCGGTGGAGAAGACCTGCGGCAGGGATGATTTTGGTGCTCATGGTTCTGATTGCGATTATCCCGCTAGTGGTTTTGCTGGTACAAACCTTTATGCTCAAGGAAGGGGTGTACAGCTTCAGCAACCTCTCCATGCATTACTGGTGGGGCGGCTCGGATCCCGATATTAACACCGGAGAGAAGGGCGTGCTGCAGAACCCGATCTTCAGTCTGGCTTTCAAGAATTCCCTGCTGCTGTCCGGCATCGCCTCGGTCATTGCTGCGGTCATCGGTCTGGCCCTTGGGTATGTTGTAGCCAGAGGCAAGCAATCGTGGGTGGGCCGGGCGGTTGATCAGATTTCTTTCCTGCCGTATCTGATTCCGGGCATCTCTTTGGCCGCCATTTATATTTCGATGTTCGCCAAGCCAACGCTGCTGATCCCGGCGCTTTACGGCTCGATGAGTCTGCTGATCCTGATTACGATTGTGAAGGAACTGCCGTTTACGGTGAAAGCCGGGAGCGCCGCAGTTATGCAGATCGGGCAGGAGCTGGAGGAGGCCGCGCAAATCAGCGGGGCTTCCTGGTTCACGCGTTTCCGGCGGATTCTGATGCCGCTCAACAGGAAAAGCCTTGTCTCCGTCTTTCTGCTTGTTTTTATCGGCGCGATGAAGGAGATGGAGCTGATTATCATGCTGGTGACGCCGCGGACGGAAACGTTAACCACGCTTACCTTTTATTATGCGGAGAAAGGATATGAACAGCTGACGAACGTCATCCTGATGATCATTATTGCAATCGTTATGGCCGTCTATCTGTTATCCGTCAAATTCGGCAAAGCCGATCTTACTCAAGGAATAGGGGGCTCCTGACATGGCTGTCATTGAAATGAGAAATATCAGCGTGTCTCTGGATCAGAAGCCTGTCCTGCGCAGCATTGATCTGATGATTGAGCAGGGGGATTTCATGACGTTTCTGGGACCCTCAGGCTGTGGAAAAACAACGCTGCTGCGGACCATCGCCGGACTGCAGAAGGCCGATACGGGCACGATCCTGATCGGCGGACGCGAGGTCGCCAACGGCGCAACGGATTATCATCTGGAGCCTTCCCGGAGAGGGCTTAGCCTGGTGTTTCAAAGCTATGCTTTATGGCCGCATATGACGGTGTTCGACAACGTTGCTTTTGGCCTTCAGATACAGAAGAAACCGAAAGCGGACATTCAAAGGCGCGTTCACGATGCGCTCGCCAAAATGCAGATTCCCGAGCTTGCGAAGAAATACCCGGGCGAGCTGTCCGGCGGCCAGCAGCAGCGGGTGGCCCTGGCGAGGGCGATTGTAACGGAGCCCGATATCCTGCTGATGGATGAACCTTTATCCAATCTGGATGCCAAGCTCCGCGTAGAGATGCGGTCCGAATTGAAGCGGCTGCATGAGGAGCTGAAGACGACGATTATCTTCGTTACGCATGACCAGCAGGAAGCGATGATGTTATCTACAAAAGTCGCGGTTCTCTCCGAGGGGAACATCGCCCAGCTGGATACGCCCAGACAGCTTTATAAGCGTCCGCAAACGTTGGAAATCGCTGAATTTATTTTTAGCACGGATACCCATATGAACTATTTGCCGGCCGAAGCCGCGCAGCAGCAGGGTGATTGCGGTCTGCAGACGCCGATCGGATTCTTCCCGCTGGAAGGCATGAACGGCCAGCTGGAGACGGGCACCGAGCTTATTGTAGCGGTCAAACCTGAGCATATTCGTTTGTATGAAGCCCACCTGCCCGGCAGCGTTCCTGTCAGCATCGAATCGATCGAGCAGGCAGGGGCAGAAACCCTGCTTCATTTACAGGCATCCGGCACAGAATTGGTCATGCGTACTTTAGACGATCCGGACGATGTGGAGCTTGGACGAACGGTATATGCTGCCCTGCGCAGCGATCAAATGAACATCTATCACAAGGAATCAGGGCGGCTTCTGGAGAAGACGTATCCTGTCCAAACTTATTCTGGAGGATTAGCCCTATGAGAATTGATTTTCACATCCATGTTAAGCTTTCGAAGAAGACGGAATTTAGTATAGAGCATTTTGACAGCATGCTGAATGAAGCCGCGGCAGCCGGGCTGGACGCCATTACGCTTACGGAGCATTTTAATACCCATCGTTTTGAGGGGGTTTACGGAACGCTGGATCAGCTCTTCCCCTGCAACAACCATTATTATGATCGAAATGGATTTAAGATTTTTACAGGCATGGAGGTTGATGTGGCGGAAGGCGGACATACTTTGGTCAGCGGACCGAAGGACAAGCTGCTGGAAATCCGGGAGCTGCTGACTCCGCATACTTCTCCCGGCCAATTTATCGGTCTGGATCAGCTGTTTGAGCTTTGTGAGCCGCGCGGGATGATGGTCATAGCTGGACACCCATTCCGTACGAATGCACCGCTTGAACATGTCGATCGCCGTCTGCTGAGCCGTTTTGATGCCCTTGATCTCAATGGCAAGGATCTTCACGAGATTGGAATTCAGGAGAATATCGCCAAGGTGTTGACGCTTGGATCCGAGCTTGGTGTTCCTGTCATTGCCGGCAGTGACGCTCATCAAATGTTCCAGGTGGGCTGTGTGTATAATGAGTTTCCCGGCGATTACGAAACCATTGCAGAGCTTAAAGAGGCAATTCGCTCCGGAAGCTATAAGCGGCATATTTCCCCGCATCTCGATCTTCAAGTGCGCGCAGCGAACACGGTCAAGAAACTTCTGAAGGCTAAAGTTGAGGTAGTCTGATGATCGACCTGACGTTTGCCAACCGGAAATTTTCACGGGGGCATCAGCGGATTGCAGACTATATCAGTAAAAATGTAGACAACATCCCGTACATGGTAGAAGAGGATTTGGCCCATGCTTGTGAAGTGAGCATCTCAACGGTCTCGCGATTCTGGGCGGAAATCGGCTTTAAGAACCTGAAGGATTTCAAGCAGCAGGTCAAAGATGCCGCCCAAATCTCTCCCGTTCGCAAGCTGCAGTCTGCTTTTGATAAGATGAGCGAGAACAGCCCTGGCGCCCATCTGTTAACCTCCGCTGATTATTTGGAGCAAACCGCACAGCATTTGGATCAGGAGCACTTCGAGCAGGCAGCAGCTATGTTAAGTCATGCGGGAACCGTCTATTTATATGGACCGGGCTCGGCTGAGGCTCTTGCCGCTTTGATGGACTTCCGGCTTATGCGGTTTGGAGTTGAAGTCCGCCGGCTGGACCGCGGAGGGCACGAGCTGCTCAACAGCCTCATTCATATTCGTGAACAGGATGTCATCGTCATCTTCGGGTTCGTTTCAGAATCGCCGGAAATGGCTGTTTTATTTGATTTTGCCCGCAGCCGCGGGTGCAGCACCTTATTGATTACCGATCTGCTCGTCAGCGATATGCGGCCTAAAGCGGATCTCGTGCTGTATACAGCGCGCGGCGAATTGTGGGAATTCCACTCGATGGTTGCGCCGATTGCTCTTGTCGAAACCTTGATTGTTGCGGTAGGCAAACAGCGGGGGCAGCAGGCTCTGCAGGGCAGCGAAGAGCTGCACAAGCTGAGGCACCAGTACCAGAGATGGCTTCCAAAGCGGGTTTAGCTTGAAAAAACATGCGGGAACAGCCGCTCTCGGCTGTATCCCCTTCGGTACAATAGCAAACAAGGCACCCAAATCGGGTGCCTTGTTTGCATTTTCAGTTGAAGCAAATGACTCAACGGATTAAACTTTTTCAACTGATACAGCTGATTTAGCTGAATTCACTGCTTTGGCTGATTCAACTGATGGCATTTCTTTAGCATTCTGTACTCAGACAACCCGGATTTATGTATACATAAAGAGAACACGACGGTTTCCTTTACAGGAAAATCGCCGTGCTCTCCCGGACTAATAAATTAAGTCAAGTTACTGATTTAACTCAATTTAACTTAACTTAAACTAAGCTTATAGGCTGTTTCAAACTAAGACTTACGCAAGACGCATTTTGAAATCTTCATAACCGAACTCGTGCTGGACCTTGCAGTCCCCGGATTTCTCCTTCAGCACTAGAGCCGGAAGCGGCATGCCGTTAAACGTGGTATTCTTCACCATCGAATAGATGGCCATGTCACCGAAGACCAGACGGTCGCCCGGCTTCAGAGGCTCATCAAAGGAATAATCCCCGATGTTATCCCCGGAAAGGCAGGTCGGGCCGCCGAGGCGGTAAGTGTAAGCTTTCTCGTCGGGTTCACCGGAACCGAAAAGCGGCGGACGGTAAGGCATTTCCAGCACATCCGGCATATGGCAAGAAGCGGAGGTATCGAGAATCGCGATATCCATACCGTTTTTCATCGTATCCAGCACCGTTGTCACCAGGTAACCGGCGTTCAGCGCAACCGCTTCGCCCGGCTCCAGGTAAACCTTCAAGCCGTATTTGGTCTGCATGCGTTTGATGCAGGCTTCCAGCAGCGGAATGTCATAATCTTCTCTGGTGATATGATGGCCGCCGCCAAAGTTGATCCATTCCATCTTGGACAGATAAGGCCCGAATTTCTCTTCAATCGCATCCAGAGTAGTGGCCAGGTCATCCGAGTTCTGCTGGCACAGCGTATGGAAATGCAGACCGGAAATCCCTTCAAGCTGATCAGGACGGAAGTTGTCGATCGTCACGCCGAACCTGGAGCCTACAGCGCAAGGATTGTAAATGTCGTGTCCTACCTGGGTGGAGCACTCAGGGTTGATGCGGAGGCCGATTTTCTTGCCGGCAGCTAGCACCTTTGCCCCGTACTTCTCCACCTGGGAGAACGAGTTGAAAATAATATGGTCGCAAATCGAGATAATCTCGTCGATTTGGTCATCGCGGTAAGCGGGGGCAAAGACATGGTTTTCTTTGCCCATTTCCTCGTGTCCAAGGCGTGCCTCATACAGGCCGCTGGACGCTGTACCGCTCAAATATTTGCCGATCAGCGGGTACGTGGTGTACATCGAGAAAGCCTTTTGCGCCAAAATGATGCTGGCACCCGTACGCTCCATGACACCCGCCAGAATTTTCAGGTTGTTCTCAAGAAGCTCTTCATCTACTACATAACAAGGTGTGGGCAGATCTTCAAAACGCATTTACTTCACGACCTCTGCTTCCTGTTTGACATCAGACTTCTCGTCTTCCGGATAAGCATCAACGATGACCGGATTGAAGTCTTCTACCCAAGGAAGTCCCCATTTGTTCAAGGCCTCCATGAATGGATCCGGATTGAACTCCTCGACGTTGTACACGCCTGGTTTGTTCCAGTGTCCTTGCAGGATCATCATGGCGCCGATCATGGCAGGAACGCCGGTTGTGTAAGAAACAGCCTGGGAGCCCACTTCTCTGTAGCATGCTTCATGGTCACAAACGTTGTATACGTAATAAAGTTTGTCTTTGCCGTCTTTCTTGCCTTTAAAGATACAGCCGATGTTCGTTTTACCTTTCGTGCGTGGTCCCAAGGATGCAGGATCAGGCAGAACGGCTTTCAGGAACTGCAGCGGAATGATTTGCTTGCCTTCGAATTCGATCGGCTCGATGGAAGTCATGCCGACATTTTCGAGTGCCTTCAGGTGTGTCAGATAGCTTTGTCCGAAGGTCATGAAGAAACGGATGCGTTTCAGACCAGGGATGTTAGCCGCCAGGGACTCCAGCTCTTCATGGTAGAGAAGGTACATGTCTTTCTCGCCGACTTCAGCGAAGTTGTAGACGCGTTTGACCTCCATCGGTTTCGTTTCGATCCATTCGCCGTTCTCCCAGTATCTGCCGTTCGCGGAAACCTCGCGGATGTTGATTTCAGGGTTGAAGTTAGTGGCGAAAGGATAGCCATGGTCGCCGCCGTTGCAGTCCAGGATGTCGATATATTCAATTTCATCAAAATAATGCTTCAGAGCATAAGCGGAGAATACGCCTGTTACGCCTGGGTCAAAGCCGCTGCCGAGCAAAGCGGTGATGCCGGCTTTCTCGAAACGCTCGCGGTATTCCCACTGCCATTTGTATTCGAATTTTGCAGTATCTTCAGGCTCGTAGTTCGCTGTATCCATGTAGTGCGTTTTGGTGGCCAGGCACGCATCCATGATAGTCAGGTCCTGGTAAGGCAGAGCCAGGTTCATGACGATGTCCGGTTTGACTTCGTTGATCAAAGCGATCAGTTCATCTACATTGTTGGCGTCAACTTGAGCCGTCGTAATTTTGGTTTTCCCGCCGTCCAGTTTCGCCTTCAGCTCGTCGCATTTGGATTTGGTGCGGCTGGCGATGCAGATTTCCTCAAATACTTCACTGTTTTGAACACATTTGTGAACAGCAACGGAAGCAACTCCGCCCGCTCCGATAATAAGCGCTTTTCCCATTTTCTCCATTCTCCTCTTCATCTTTTTTTAAAAAATAAATGTTCTTGAAAATAAACGGTCACGAATCAAAATAAAAAAGCAAGTGAACAAAACGCATCAACTGCGCATCATCACTTGCTTGCGATATCATTCGATATTAAGAAAGCCCTAAAAATGACCGGACAAGCCCGGCATCCATCAGCCATAAAAAAACCTGTTATGGATAAGCTCTTAATATTCAAATATATCGGGTTGGGATCAGAGTCTATTTAGCAAATAATTCGCCTTTACCACTCTTATTGACCGTTTCACAAGTTGATGTGCAGATGCACTGGTTGTAAAGTAACCAACTTATAAAATTTGAGCTTTTAACTCAATCAATAAGGCAACAAGAGTTGCCAATCGGCATTTGACCCGGCTGTCCGTATGGCCTTAACTTCTTTGGGAAGTGGTCAAAATTATCTGCTTGGAAAGATCTGATTAATATATTGAATATTAGCTTTCCAAAAATCATGCAAATCCATAATAACAGGTGCAGCCCCAAAGAGCAATGGAAAAAATAAAATTTTTTAAATATATTAAGGATGAAGCTTATCTTATCTGAACATCGGTTGATTTTTCGCAAAGAAGTTATTGGCATAAACGACCAAGGCCAGCAGCAAGGAAGCCACTGCCAGATAAATCAGGGTATAAAGCCAAAGTGAAGTTTGAATGATGAGCACCCCAAATCCATGTAAAACCATATCGCCCGCATAAAGAAGCACCGGGGCAAACAGGCGCCAGCCCCACTTTCGGCTGCCTATGGTAAAGGCCGTCAAGATGAATCCTTTAACGAATCCAACCGTAGCCGCAATAAAGACGTCATCTTTATAAATGTCCGTGTAGAGGCCGTAATGATAAAAGCGAAACCCGGTAACAGACATAATGAACATAACGATAGCGGTGCTGCTCCAGCACATCATCCAAAGCGAAATAAACCGCGTCCATTTGTGGCCGGAATGCAGAAACCCCGTCCAAAGCCTGGCGAATCCAAAGAAGAACAGCAAAACGATAAAGGTGTACTCTCTCCTCCACCAAAACCGGTGATAAATATGCAGATGTTCAAATCCCCATTCCACCCCCATCAAGCTGGCAGAAAGGACAACGAGCCACGGGAAGCGGAGAGAATATACAGACGCCACTAGAGCCAGAACTGGAATAATGAACAGGTTCGATGGGAAAGAACCTAAAATGTTGTCATAATACGGTTTGGAAAGTACGTCAGGCAGATATTCATAAGCGTTGCCGATAACCAGCACAAAGAACTCGGCCACAAAAACCATTCCAGAGAAGCAGAGGAACAGAACAAGCAGACCGGGCTGCCGTTTATTCCGGATTGTAAAGGTTAAGAGCGCGATACTGAGCAGAGCCAGAAATAAATAAGGAACAAAGTTAGGCATAGATCATGCTCCGATTTTCTTCTTAATATATCCGCCAGTCGGCTTGCGTTATTCATCCGGACAATAGAAAAAAGCCCTTCCGTGGAAGGGCCTGGTCTAAAAAGTTTAAAGAGGTTTACAGCTTTCTCAGCTCATGCAGAATATCTTCAGGGTCAAAACGCTGCATAAAATCTGGATTCACGTAAGCGGAGCGGATGATGCCGGACTCATCGATCATAAAGGTGGACGGGATCGGCAGAATCCACCGGTTTGTCGCGTTATATTCGGCCAGATCCATGCCCATCTTGTTCTTCATGACGTCCTGGAGATAGTCCGGAACATCGTACAGGATATTATAGAAAGCAGCCACAAGGCCGTTGTTATCGCTGAGCACCTGGAAGGTCAATTCTTCTTTCTCCTTCTGAGAAAGCGTGTTGTCCGGGCTCTGCGGGCTGATCGCCAATAGTTGGGCACCCAGTTCTTCGATTTGAGGCAGCACCTTCTGATAAGCCTTAAGCTGCATATTGCAGAAAGGACACCATCCCCCGCGGTAAAAAGTCAGCACAACCGGTCCTTTGGACAGCTCATCGTACAGATTAACCGTTTCTCCCAAAGCATTTTTTAAGGTAAAATCTTTAGCCTTCTGCCCTTCCTTCAGACCAAAAGGAATTCCCGATTCCTGCTGTTCCTGGATCGACCGGAACAATTCAGACTGGATTTCCAGAGGTGTATGGGCGATGAATTCTTGTTTGGCATCCGCCAGCGATTGAGTTAAAGACATAATAGTTCCTCCTCTTGGAGCTTAAGTTCCTTTGTCTTGAAGTAAAGGGTTAAATATTTTGGAGTATGTAATCCACTTTACGTAATCCATATTATCTCAATTTCTTTGGATTGTCAACTCCAAAAAAGCTTGATGTTCGATGTCGGCCAGCATTGAAATTCTCAAAGCCTTAAAATCTCCCGCAGCTCCTGCTCGGTCAAGGAGGCGCCGCCAACAGCTTCTCCCCCTTGGCCCATCACTTCATCAATAAGCTGCTTCTTGTTGTGCTGAAGCTCGTACATTTTCTCCTCCATTGTATCCTTGGCGATCAGCCGAATCACTTGGACAACCTCCTTCTGCCCCATGCGGTGAGCGCGGTCTGCAGCTTGCTGCTCGACGGCCGGGTTCCACCACAGGTCATAAAGAATGACCGTGTCGGCTCCTGTCAGGTTAAGACCGGTGCCGCCCGCCTTCATCGAGATCAGGAACACGTCCATTTCGCCTTCGTTAAAGCGGCGGCAAAGCTCGACCCGTTCCCTGACCGGCGTAGATCCATCAAGGTAGAAATAAGGAACACCCACATCGTCCAGCGCTCCGCCGATCAGTCCGAGCATTTCCGTGAATTGGGAGAAGATGAGCATCCGTTTGCGGTTGGCCCGTCCTTCCTCCACGATCTCCATCAGCTGCTCCAGCTTCGCAGAGCTTCCCTTATAGCCCTCTACAAACAAGGCCGGATGGCAGCAGATCTGGCGGAGACGGGTCAGCCCGGCGAGGATTTTGATCCGGCTCTTCTGGTAACCGTCTACGCTTAGATGCTTCAGCGTATCCTGCTGGAGTTTGGCCAAATAAGCGGCGTAAAGCTTCTTCTGTTCAGGCAGCAGCTCGGCCGGCTTCATGGATTCGATCTTCTCGGGCAGGTCTTGAAGTACGTCCCTCTTCCATCTGCGGAGCATAAAAGGTTTCGCCCGTTTGGCGACTTCCTTGCGCGTTAGATTGCCGAAGGTTTTCAGATCCTGGAACAAGGCCGGAAATACGACATGGAAAATCGACCACAGCTCCTCCAGACGGTTCTCGACCGGAGTGCCTGTCAAAGCGAACCGGAATCCGGCCTGGATGGACTTGACTGCCCGTGCGGTTTGGGTGCCGGGATTCTTAAACGCCTGCGCTTCATCCAGAATAAGCGTGTGAAACGGCTCCTTGGCATACTGCTCTTGATCCCGCAACAGAAGTGGATAGGAGGTAACGACGATATCGACTTCCTCAAGCCTCCTTAGCTTGGCTGACCGCTCCGTCTGAGTGCCATCCGCAATGAGCACCCGAATGTCCGGCGCAAACTTCCGCAGCTCGTCGCGCCAGTTATAGATGAGCGATCCCGGCGAGATGACGAGGGCCGGCCGGTTCTGCTGCCTGATCTCCGGCAGAACGGAAGCGATGTAAGCAATGCTCTGCAGCGTTTTGCCCAGCCCCATGTCATCGGCCAGGATGCCACCAAATCCGTAATAGGCCAGTGTTTTGAGCCACTGGTACCCCAGTGTCTGATAATCACGCAGCACAGACGAAAGAGAGGCCGGAACCGGAAAATCCAGATTGTCCGGATTCCGCAGATTCTCCAGAAGCTGTCTGACCGGGCGGTCCAGCTTGACGATCTCGGAGCCGGAGCCTTGGCTGATAAAAGGCAGCCCCCGGGTTAGAGGCAGCCGGATTGTGCTGCCTTCGATCTCGTGGTGCAGGAGTCCCGTTTCCTTGAGGAACTCGGCCATCTCCTGCAGCTCGCCGCTATCCAGCGGCAGCAGGGAACCGCTTGGCAGGCGGTAATATCTTCGTTTCTCCTCCAGCGATTTGATCAGGCTGCGAATTTCCGTCTCGGGGATCCAGCCCATGTTCAGGCGGAACTCCAGCCAGTTCAGCGTTTCGGTCGCCGATACCTGAAGGCTGACCTTTGGCAGCTCATCCAGCTTGTGGACCCTGATCTTCACAGCTGTTGTGGCATAGACCTTCAGCAGCTTCTCCAGCTGCGGGACGACCGTATAAAGAAAATGGAACTCGGACTCTTCCTCGTCCATATAGTATCCGGCTTCCGTCTTCGTGAATGGCTGCTGCTCCAGAATGTCGAGGATTTGCTGCTCTCGCTCGGCATCGCGGACGAGAATCCGGTGGCTGCCTGGCTGCGCGCGTTCCTCCTCCAGCGGGTTAATGACCACCGTATCGTACTGGAACTCTACGGCGGCGAGCAGCCGGTCACGGACCCGGTCCAGGTACAGCTTGGCCTGGAGCGGAACCTGCGTGACCTTCTCGGCAACAGCCGGGGCGATGCTGACGGAGCCGAGCCGTTTGAAGCCGGGAACGGCTTTTTTCATAAAGGCTTCGATATGGCTGCCCGGAATCCGGACCGCGAGCGAACCGCCTTTGGAGCTTCCCTCTTCGAGGATGGCTTTCAGCTCGGCCAGCTGCTTGCAGGTCTTGGATGAAAGCGGCAGCAGCCTGCCTTCAAGGAATGCCAATCTATAGGGCTCCAGGACTTTAATCCGTTCAAGTCCGTCTGCGAGCCACTCGTAATCTTCAGAGCCGGAGTCGGCCTTGTCCAGCTCGAAACGAAGCGGCAGCGGCTCCTCCGAGACGGAGATTCCTTCATATTTCCGCTCTCCGTCCATAAGCGTCACTTTGGGAGCCTTAAGCAGCAGCGGCAGCAGGCTCTTCCAGACCTGCGGGGGGAGCAGCAGCTGGCGGCCGCTGCTTGCCCCCGGCGCAAAAATAGCACCTAGCCGGTCTGTTTCCCGGTACAGTGCGCGGTCCTGCAGCCCTTCGCCAAGCAGCTGAAGGATGGCTTCATCCTCTGCGGCAAAGCTGTGCAGCTCGGGATCGTAACTGAACCTAGGCGAGAGGGCGGCGCTTTCCCCGCGGCGAAGCTGATCCAGGAAGGAAGCGATATTTTTGACGATATACAGGGATTTGGGACCGACCTTCAGCTCGATGCCGAACAGGAAGGTGTACGGGTAGAATTCGAGCAGCTTGACGATGAACTCGACCTGCAGCAGATTCCGGGTTTCAACCAGTGTGCGGTTATGAACGGGTCTTACCGGCTTGTCTTCGAAGAGGCCGAGGAGACGTTCGGCGAGGGCAGGGGAGCCGGCTCTGTTTTCCGGCTGGTTCAAGCCGAGGGCAGAGGGAGCTGAGGGAATCCGCCCGTCAGAAGTCTGCAAGGCAGAACGAACAACGCCGGCATGAGCAGGAAGGGCGCCGGCTTCACGGTCAAAGCCGGCGTTATCGTTATCGGCCTGATGGAGCTCGTACAGCCGGAGCAGCACGGCGGCAATGTGGCAGCAGAACGCATCATAGGAATCCAAAGTAGGGCAGGAGCAGACGGCCTCCGGACGGCCATCCTGGCTAATTCCTTCGAAATCCAGCTGGACTTCGTGATGTCCCTGGTGGGTAATTTCCGCCGTATAGCGGCCGGTGTCCTCCTCAAACTGGACAAACGAGACCTTCTGGCCGCGGTTGATCCGTTCTCCTTTTTGATAGGCATGGGCTCCGCACCACTGCTTGATCGATTTCTTCGTTAATTTGACGTTCATAGGACCGGTCCTTTCCATCTTGATAGAACAGATGTTTGTTGAATTTATTGTAGCACAAAAAATCCGATTCTCCGTCTGCCGCCGTATCGTATAATAGAAGCCGTAGGATTAAACAGTTAAACGGGAGGCATACATCATAATCCGATTTGAATGTGACTATACGGAAGGCGCACATGCGCGTATTTTACAGAGATTGCTGGAGACCAATGAGGAGCAGACGAGCGGGTACGGAACGGACGAGCACTGCGAGCGGGCGCGAGAGTACATTCGTACGGCCTGTGAAGCGCCGCATGCGGACGTGCATTTCCTGGTGGGTGGCACGCAGACGAATACGACGGTGATCGCATCGATTTTACGTCCGCATCAAGGTGTAATTGCCGCGGAAACCGGCCATATCGCCGGCCACGAGACAGGGGCGATCGAGGCGACAGGCCATAAAGTGCTGACCGTACCGAGCGAGGACGGCAAAATCACGGCCGCACAGGTCAAAGAAGTATACGAAGCCCATTGGAACGACCCGACGCATGAGCATGTTGTCCAGCCGGGCATGGTTTATATCTCTCAGTCTACAGAGAACGGCACAATTTACAGCAAAGCCGAGCTGGAAGCTCTCTATCAGGTGAGCCGGGAATGCGGCCTGCCGCTCTTCATAGACGGAGCCCGCCTGGGTTACGCGCTTGCTGCTGCGGACAATGATGTCACGCTTGCCGATCTGGCCGGGCTGTGCGATGTATTTTACATTGGCGGAACCAAGGTCGGGGCGATGATGGGCGAAGCGGTGGTTATCGTGAATGAGGCGCTGGGCAAGGATTTCCGCTACTATATCAAACAAAGAGGCGGCATGCTGGCCAAGGGCCGGATGCTGGGCATTCAGTTTGAGACGTTATTTGAAGACGGTCTGTACCTCGAAATATCCAAACATGCGGTGGAGATGGCGGCCAAGATTCAGCAGGCGATCGCCGAGCTGGGGTACTCTTTCAAATATGCTTCGACTACGAATCAGCAGTTTCCGATTTTGCCGGACCGCCTGCTGGAAGGACTCAAAGAGAACTATACGTTCTCAACCTGGGAGAAGGCGGACAAACACCACACCGTTGTGCGCTTTTGCACCAGCTGGGCGACCAAGGAGGAGCATGTAACCGGGCTGATCGGGGAGATCAAGCGGCTGCATTTGAAATAGGACCAATAATAATAAGCAACGGACGCCGGTTTAGTAACGGCGTCCGTTGTCAGCTTATGCATATTCTGCTTGCTGTAGGGTTAACCAGACTCCTGAAATGGAGAAGAAACCCGGGATTAGACCCCGTGGTGCGTAGCGCCCCCGTCAACAAAGAGATTTTGGCCTGTTACATAGCTCGCATGCTCGGAGCAAAAGAATAGAACCGGAGCGATAACTTCCTCCAACCGTCCATACCTTCCCATCGGCGTCCGCTGTTCAATTTTATTTTTGAAATCGGGATTATCAAGATTAGCTGCATTAAGGGAAGTTCGAATAAACCATGGACTAATTGCATTTACGGTGACACCGGATTTCGCCCATTCATTGGCTAGTTGTCTGGTCAAATGCACGACTGCTGCTTTACTTGGTCCATAAGCGGAGGAGAAAGATAGAGTCAATTCAGAAGCGACAGATGCGATATTGACGATTCTCCCGCTTTGACGTTCGACCATATGTTTGCCGACAGCTTTGGACATAAGAAAAACAGATTTGAAGTTGGTATCCACAACAAAATCCCACTCCTCCTCGGTCAAGTCGAACACGGTTTGACGCACAGTTGTGCCAGCGTTATTAACGAGGATATCGATTTGCCCGAACTGGTCCAAAATTTGACGCACAGCCGAATCAATGGAGTTCTTGTCATTAATATCACAGGAAATTCCAACTGTGCGCCGCCCTGTAGCCTGATGAATTTGATTGGCAGCGTTCACTACTTCAGCTTCCGTACGAGCAATCAGGGCAACATCTGCTCCTGCTTGGGCCAGTCCCTCTGCTATAGAAAGTCCTATCCCTCGTCCACCGCCGGTGACGACAGCGACTTTTCCGCTTAAATCAAAGCTTACGTGTGTCATAGTAACATTCCTCCACATTAATCTTTTTATTGGATCTGCGAAGCTGTTTATGCCTGATTTGCCATGGAACGAGCAACATCTGCGGCGCTGATGCCTTCCAGTGCCAGACCATAGCCGTTACCTTCATCAATGATGCGGACTGTTGATCGCGAAACCTTTTAGCAGGTTCACAGCAGCCCCCCCTATTTTTTATGTAGTGCTCACTCCATTTAGCAAGCCAAGCTTATCAAACACTTTTTGGATCGTCAACTCCAAAAAAGAATCAATTTTTATTTTCTACGCCATTAATGAAGCTTTCTCGAAAGAGAATTAAAATTGCAATTTCTCGATCGTTTTTGGAGTTGACAATCCAAAAACGATCGAATATGATGTTCCCGCTACCTAAAATGGATTGAACAATCCAAAAAAAGAGAGGGGTAAAATCGAATGAATACAAACTTATCCGGGTATACGGCATTAATTACAGGGGGGACAAGCGGGATTGGCCGAGCAACCTCTGACAAACTGGCTGCACTTGGCGTTCACGTAGTTGTAACAGGCAGGAATGCCCAGCGTGGTGAACAAACCGTTGCGGAAATACGTGCAGCAGGAGGGAAAGCAGATTTTGTAAGCACGGATCTTCGTGATGCGTCCAGTGCTCGCAGTCTTGCACAACGTGCGCTGGAGCTTGGTGGAGGCCACGTTGATATTCTCATCAATAATGCCGGGATTTTTCCTTTCGGAGCAACGCATGAGGCAACGGAAGAAGACTTTGACAATGTCTATGCATTAAATGTTAAAGTCCCTTATTTCTTGGTTGGGGAGCTCGCGCCATTGATGGCTGAGAAAGGAAACGGGTCTATTGTGAACGTATCTACAATGGTCGCCGATTACGGGGTTTCTGGAATGAGCTTGTATGGATCAAGCAAGGCGGCGATCAACTTGCTGACCCAAGCTTGGGCAGCCGAGTATGGACCGAGCGGTGTACGTGTGAATACGGTCAGTCCTGGACCTACCCGAACAGCGGGTACAGAGGGAATGGGAGAAGCGCTCGATCAGCTTGCGGCTCAGGCACCAGCGGGCCGTCCGGCCTCTGCGGAAGAGATCGCAGAGGCAATCGTATTCCTTGCTACAGAGCGCGCCAGCTTCATTCAGGGTGCACGCCTGGCCGTCGACGGAGGGCGGACAGCGGTTTAACGAGAACGAGAATGGGAATGGAAGACTGCTTGTCTCTTGTCGCTTGATCTTCTGCTGTTCGTACTTAACATTCAAATGGATTGTATAACCCAACGCTTGCAGCCGTATCCGGAGCTGCATTGTGGACTGACAACTCCATTTTTGTTATAGTACGGTATGGAGAAAGGTGATGGATGTGAGAGTACAAGAACAACGATTAACCAAAAAAGGAAAACAAACACGTGACCGTATCGTTGCAGCCGCTGCCGATCTGATGTTTGAACGGGGCGTTGCAGGAACTACCGTGGAAGATGTGCAGAAGTTGGCTAAAGTCAGCGCTTCTCAACTTTACCATTATTTCAAAGAGAAACGGGAGCTTGTGCTGGCTGTTATTGTGCTTCAAACCGAACGTGTCCTGCAGGCGCAGGAACCTCTGTTGAGCCATTTAGATAGTATGGAAGCCCTTCGGACCTGGCGGGATGCCATTATTCAGCTTCAGATTGAGAGAAAATGCCAAGGGGGCTGTCCCATCGGTTCGTTGGGCAGTGAACTCGCAGATACAGAACCGACGGCCCGTATAGAGGTGGCTGCAGGATTCCTGGAATGGGAGCAGGCGATTGGCCGGGGACTTAAAGCGATGCATGAGCGTGGCGAACTGAGGGCAGAAGCAGATCCGAATGCACTAGCGCTGGCGCTGCTGACTACCCTTCAGGGAGGACTTCTTCTTACACAGGTACGCAAGGACACGCTTGCGCTTGAAGTCGGGTTGGATTCTATACTTGCCCATATTCAATCCTTTGTCGTCTGATCTTTTTACTAGAACTATCACAAGTCTGCCTCATTTTTTCACATAAGCCAAAAGAAGCTTCGGAGTTCGCTCCGAGGCTTCTTTTTTGTCCGTTGCATGGATGCTTGGGGTCCTTTGCGGATGTTTTTATACTAAGTGAAATACATGACAAATTTTGAATAAGTTTAACTTTACTTGCCATATCCAGGTATCGTAAAGTTCTATAGTATAGACCTAAGCAAAACGCACATAGACTCTGGTCTCCACACCAATGGTCGAAAGGAAGATGGCACCTTGTTTGAAGCTTTGCTACTGAATTTTCTGTTTCTGCTGGTTCCTGTGGTGGTCTACCTGCTCTTTTTCGAGAACAGACCGCATTCGTTTAACCGCTGGTTTCTGGTTCTGCTGCCTTCGGTAACGATGAGTCTATGCATGATTCTGCCTATCCGGCTTGAGACCGGCTTTACCTTTGATTTAAGATATATTCCGTTTATTCTTGTGGCCTTATTCGGAGGTTATGCCAATGTGCTTCCGCTGTATGCCATTTTAAATATCTCCCGATTTTATGTGGGCGGGGAAGGGGTTCTCCCCTCTTTCCTGTTCTCGACGTTTGTTCTGCTGCTGGTACCGCTTTACAGCAAGAGGTTCATTCTTTTGCCCTCCAGGAAACGGATTTTGGCCGCTTCGGCTGTTTCTGTCCTGACGATGGCCTGCTATTTGATCAGCCTGATCTTTGTGCTCGGACACACGGACCGGCAGTTCTGGATTCTTACGCTTAACGCGCTGGCCACCTATTCGATCATGACGGCAGTCATTATGATTCTAATCGAACGAATTCTAGCCAATATCAGAAAACGCGACCGGATGATCCAGACCGAACATCTCAATGTGGTCAGCGAGCTGGCGGCCAGTGTGTCGCATGAGATCCGAAATCCGTTAACTGTTACGAGCGGCTTTCTGCAGCTCTTGAACCAGTCGACCAACCTTTCCGCGCGGGAAAAAGAGTTCATCGATCTGTCGCTCCAGGAGCTCCAGCGTGCCGAACAAATCGTCAGCGATTTCCTATCCTTTGCCAAACCGCAGTCGGCCAATATGGTCTATTCCAATATGCAGGAGGAGCTGGAATACACCAGAAGCATCATCATGCCCTACGCCTCGATCAACGAGGTGGAGGTGCAATTCCGTTTCAACAACACGCTGAAGACGAACTATGACCGCAACCAGGTGCAGCAGTGCCTGATCAATCTGTACAAGAACGCCATTGAAGCTATGAAAGGCAGAGAAGGCGGCGTTCTGAGCATCGATATTTTGGGCAGGAAACAAGACATCCTGATCCGTATCCGCGATAACGGGGTTGGCATGACCAAGGAGGAAATCTCACGCCTCGGCAAGCCGTATTATTCCACGAAAGCGGAAGGGACAGGCCTTGGCATGCTGATGGTGTACAGCACCATTCACAAGCTGAAAGGGAGTATTGAGGTTCAGAGCGAGAAGGGCCACGGCACAACCTTCCTGCTGACCATTCCAGCCGAGCCGATGCCTTCGTGACACAGTTCAAACTCAGGCGGCCGCCCGGCCGCCTTTTGTTTTGACAAAACGGGTAAACACAAACCGTACCAAAGGACCCATCAGGAACAGCTGCAGCGGATAGGCAAATATGAGGTTTCGGCCCAAAGTCGTTAAATAGCTGTGAAGAAAAGGCATATCAGGGCTATCCGTTTAACCGGGCTATCAGGGTGCCAAACAGAGACATGCTTGAAGCCATGCCAATGACCATACAGGTGGACATCACTAGTAAGAAATAAAGCCTTTTGGATTTATTAAAGGGTAATTTAGATACAACTAAATGGGCGAGGGGGCCAGCAGATTATAAAAGGTCATCGCCACGACCATTCCTAGACACATCATAAATCCAAAGTAGAAATTCTCTCTTTTTGTTGCAGGCAAATCGCTTCATCCTTTCAGTTTGAGGTGGGTTTGCCTGCTCATTATAGGCGATGAAAAAAGGCTCACATAAGTGAACGTTTTGTGTCGACTTGTTGAACGTTGCTTTTGGGTAGGCGGAGCTTAAAGCGGCTGAAAGTCCGGATTTCGCATGTAAAAGTCCAGATAATGCCCGGAAATCCGGCTTATGATGAAACTGCCCAAATAGACGATGGAGGTTTCAATTCCCCACTTCATGGTCAGGGTCAGATCCCCATTAAGAAGGAGGCATCCCATGTTAAAGAGATTCACTCTGCACAAGTTGATCGTTTATTTTCTTACTCTGTCGTTAATCGCTATGCAGGCGCATTTTTCCCCGTCTGCCTTTGCGGCATCCGCAGTTTATGAAGCCGAATTGGCTGTGTTGTCCGGCGGCGCTGCTCAAGCCGGCGACCATACAGGTTATACGGGAAGCGGTTTTGTGGGCGGGTACACCGATGGCAACAAAGGCAGTGCTTCCACCACCTTTTCTGTAAGCGTTTCCCAAGCGGGGGATTATACAGCTGAGCTCCGGTATGCCAACGGCACCGGCTCGGCCAAAACACTCAGTCTCTACCTTAACGGAGCCAAACTTAAACAAATCTCGCTGCCGGCTACTGCGGATTGGAATGCGTGGGGCACACAATCGGAAATGGTTCAGTTGAATGCGGGCAGTAACACGCTTGCCTACAAATTTGACACTTCCGATACAGGCAATGTGAATTTGGACCATTTATCGCTCAGCGCTTCGCTGGGAACCAACCTGGCTTTCGGTAAATCCGTTACGGCAAACAATAATTACCCCGGCTTCTCAGCAGCCAATGCGGTAGACGGTAACAGCTCCACTTATTATGAGGGGGCAGCGAGCAGTTATCCGAACACGCTGACCGTTGATCTGGGAAGTGTGCAAAATGTGGATACGGCCGTACTCAAGCTGCCGCCCTCATGGGGGGCGAGAAGCCAGACGTTCTCCATACTTGGCAGCACCAACAATTCAACCTACAGCACGCTTGCGGCCTCCAAAGCTTATACGTTTGACCCGGTTTCCAATAATACGGTTCAAGTTTCTTTGACGGCTGCGGCTGTCCGGTATGTAAGAGTGAGCTTTACGGCTAACACGGGGGCAACCGGCGGCCAGGCAGCAGAGTTTGAGATTTATAATACGGGTTCGGCCGCGCCTAGTCCGTCTCCTAGTCCTTCGCCAACACCAACACCAACACCAACACCAACACCGTCCCCAGGCACTTACGGAGCGACCATGCCTTATGACACCTTTGAAGCCGAAGACGTGTCTTACACAGGTACTGTCATCGGCCCGTCTACTATGGCGGGGGACCTGGCATCAGAGGCATCTGGCCGGAAAGCGGTCAAGCTGACCTCTGCCGGACAATATGTGCAATTCACGCTGGCTAAAGCAGCTCAAGGCTTAACCATCCGCTATGCCATTCCGGATAATGCCGCCGGTACGGGCATCGATTCGGCTATCAGCCTGTATATTGGAGGTACTTTGTACAAAGACGTGAACCTGACGTCCAGATATACCTGGAATTATGGGGAATGGAATACGGAAGGCGGACAAATCAGATGGTCCAACAATCCAAACGCCGTTTCTACCACGCCGCACCACATGTATGACGAAGTTTCGGTTCTGCTGGATCGATCCTACCCGGCGGGCACCGTAATCAAGCTGCAGCGGAACTCTTCGAACCTGAATTTCGGATCGGCGGCATACGTGGCCATCGACCTGCTGGAGGCAGAGGCTGTTCCGGCACCGTTAACGATGCCTTCAAACTACGTGTCCATTACCGAGTACGGCGCTTCTGCCAATGACGGCGCAGATGACACGGCTGCCTTCAACAGTGCCGTCAATGCCGTCAAGAATTCCGGCGGAACGCTGAAAGGCGTCTGGATTCCGGCAGGCACTTTTACACTGAACAACGGCACCAAAGGAGCGGGCTATGACGGTACAGGAACCCGGCTCTACCTGGATAGCGGCATATCCGTCAAAGGTGCAGGCATTTGGTACTCCACGCTTTCGGGCAATTATGCGGGATTTTATTTGCGGGGCGGCAATGTCACCTTGTCGGATTTCAAAATTAGCGCGAACGATATCATCCGGGATGATTACAACGGCGTCTCGGGCATTGAAGGGAACGGCACAAATGCAACACTGACCCATCTGTGGATCGAACATACCAAAGTTGGGATTTGGCTGACCAATCAAACGAGTGGAGCGTCCGTCTCGAACAACCGAATCCGGGATGTCTGGGCGGACGGCCTGAACCTTCACTATGGCACCTCCAACACAACGGTGACCAATAACTCGATTCGCAACAGCGGAGACGATGGCATGGCCATGTGGTCCGATACCTATTTGGATACAAACAACACGTTCAGCTATAACACCGTACAGCTTCCAACCTTGGCCAATAATATTGCCGTTTATGGGGGGAAGGACAACCAGATTATCGGCAACCTTGTGACGGATACCGTGCTGAGCGGCTCGGGGATTTCCTTTGGCACGAACTTTAATCCGCCGTCTCTGACCGGAACGCTGACCATTCAGAACAATAAGCTGCTGCGGACAGGTTCGATGCATCGGGATTACGGGTATCAGATAGGCGCCATTTGGGCTTATTGGGTTAATAACAACGGAAAAGCCCAGAATCTGTCCGTGACCGTATCCGGCAATACGATTCAGGACAGCACCTATTCCGGCATTTTTGTGGAGGAGCCGGCACCCGGCATTTCAATCCAGTATGCTTCTAATACCATTTTGAATGCTGGCACTTACGGAGTATACATCCGAGGATCGGCTTCGGGCGCTTCAATCTTCACGAACAATACGGTAAGCGGAGGAGCGCCTTCCGGACTACTGAAGAACGACTCTCCGAATTTTACGGTTTCAGGTACGGGGAATAGCTGGTAATAGCTTGGAGCAAAAGATAAACAACAGGTTACACAGGCTGAATAAATAAACGGAAAAACGGACTCTTGAGGGAACCCCCCTGAGAGTCCGTTTTTAATTGGTCTTGATACTGGCTGCTACTATAAAGACTTCAGTCAAAGCTGCTTCTCCCGCAGCACCTGCGCCGGCCGAGGTCTGCCTTTTGGTGTTCTTTCGGTAGATAGGTACAGGTGGATGGTAAACAAACAGCAGAGAAGAAGTACCCCTCCTACCAGCCAAAAGGAGGTCCGCAGACTCGCGAAGCCGGTGAACAGGCCGAACAGCAGCGGATCCATTAACTGGGCCGCCCGATTGGACATCAGCCGGAGTCCGATTCCAACGCCCCGTTCATCGGATTGGGTGGACTGGGCGATCATGGATAGGGTCATGGGCTGATTGATGCCGAGAGCAAGGCCTGTAAAGAAAACTAATCCGGCCATCAAGTAGAAGTTCGTGATCAGCGGTGTAACAAACAGCAGGAGCAGGGAGACAGCGTAGGTTGAAATCAGCAGCCAGCGGAAATGGATTTTACGGATAAGCCACGGATAAATCGGACGGACAAATAACGCAGACAGAGCGCCGACCGAGACAATCAGCCCGACCTTGGTGTTCGTAATGCTCAGGGTTTCCAAATGAATGGGTAGGTAAGCGGTACGAACGTCGACAATAAACAAGGAAATGAAGGTTGTAAGCAGAATGACGGCAAAATGGCGATTTTGCAAAAGGCTTAGACACTTGCTTAGCACTCCGCTAAGTGGGGAGGACGAGGACAAACGAGCTTCGCGAGATGGGCTTTGCCGGTTTATAATGTTCGGCAAAAGCTCGTCGGCTTCTGAAGAGGAGCAAGATTTGCTTTGCCCTGTCTGAGAAGTTGTGTCAATCTCTTTGCACTGCCAGGAGGTGCCGATCAGTAGCAGACTGCTCAGCGCGTATCCGGCAAAAACCATGGAGTAGCCGTAATGCTCCGACAAGAAACCGGAGACAATCGGCGCGATCATTTGTCCGATGGCCATGTAGAGGGAGAAGGTGGCGAACTGGCTTTCATGGCTCTGCTTCGGCCCTTCGGTAATCAGAACCTGAACGGCCAGCCAGACGGCCATTTGCCCCAATCCGGCCAGCAGCTGGGCTAGCCCGAGCAGCCAGGGGCCCCACGAGAACCACGAGGAAGCAAAGTACAGCAGACCGCTCGTCAGCATTAAGACGGAACCAGCCCGCAGCACGACCGTCCTGCCCAATTTGTCTGCGATGAAACCGCCGGGAATGGCGGCGAGAAGCGGCAGGAAGGCGTAAATCGCAAGGACAAGGCCGACGGCAAAACCCTTCATGCCCAGCGAAGCGGCATAGAGGGAGATGATCGGTCTGGTCAGTGAGAAAGCGAACCAGTATAAGCCGCAGGATAACGAAATCCAGATGGGGTTATAGCGGCTGGAGGATGGAAGGGAAGGTGGGGGAGCGGTCATGGTCGTGCCTCCTTGGCTTCAAAGTGGGATAAACCCAAAGAAAAACGGAGCTCCCAGGGGACCGGGACTCCGTTTTTGCTCGATTCCTTGGCTGCGTTCCCTTACACGGTGACATTGCTGCTGTCTGCTGGGAATGCGATTTTATGATCGTGCAGGCCTTGTTCGGTTTGCAGTAAGTAGCTGACGGCCTCCTCTGTCTTGATGACATCGGCATACTTGGCGTTCATATCAAACAGATTGATCGCATGGGAGGCCTGGCCGCGGTCAAACGTACATTCCTCAACGATGCCGACGTTGAAATTATAAGAGAAGGCGTCGATGACGCTGGCTCTGACGCATCCGCTTGTTGTTGTGCCGCAGATGAGCAGGGTATCGATCCCGAGATCGGTAAGGAAGCCAAGTAGAGGTGTCCCGTGAAACGGAGACGGCTTCAGCTTTTCGATGACAATATCACTGGACTGTGGCGCGATTTCGCGGACAATTTCGTTGCCGCCAAATCCAGGAATGCCTTTCTTTTCTCCGGAACGGCTGTTCTTGCGTCTCCAGCCTCCTGCATCAAAGCCGTCGGAGCGGCGGTCAATTCCGGTGGAATAGAAAATGGGAACCCGCTGCTCCCGTGCAGCTCCCAGCAGCTTCTGAATGTAAGGGATCGCTTCCCAGGCATCTTCCCCGCAGCTGTTGCGCCAGGTCTGTACAGAATCGAGAATCGGCTCTTTGATATGCCCGCAGAAGGCATAGTTGACATCCACGACCAGCACAGCCGGCCGCTTGCCAAATCCACCCTTCACGTCATATCCTGCGCTTCCAAATACCAGCTTGTCGCGATCTGTTAAGAAGTTATCCCAGACTTTCATTCGTTCATCCTCCTTAAATTAAATGATGATTTATTTGACGAAACGGGTGTCGATAATATCGTCGTACCCGATCGTATCGTCTTTCAGCAGGCCGGCGGCCTGGACGACCGCCAAAGCATTTTTGACGGATTCCTCGGTAATTTGGCCGGTATATTCCCACAGCTGATCTTTGTAAGAGCGGTCGATGGTGGCTTCCAGCAGATCAGGTTTCATCGTAGGGAATTCTTCCTTGGCAATCTCCATGCTTTCTTCCTTGTTGTCTCTCAGGAATTCTAGGCCTTTCTGAATGCCTTCGACGAATTTCTGTACCGTATCCGGATCTTTGGTGATATTGTCCTCTTTAATGTTGATCGTGGAGTAAGCGTATGGCCCAAGCTCCTGGGGAACATTGTAGAACGGTTCACCCCAGATTCCCTCCTGGATGCCCTGTGTCAGAACGGGTTCGCTGACAACAGCAACTTCGGCCTGCTTCTGCTGGATAACCGCAGGGATTGCTCCGTTGTCTACTTCTTTCAAAGTGAGATCCTTGCCCAGCTCCAGGCTCCATTCTTTGGCAAGATAGCGGATGATCGAATTTGGTGTTCCTCCGTACTGAGAGACAGCTACCGTTTTGCCTTTCATAAAGGCGGCTATATCTTGACTGGGCTGCAGATCAGAACGGGCCACGAGATAGACATTTCCGCGGTTCACGATGTTGACAATAGCCCGGAGGTTCGCCCCTTTGACTTCGGCAAAGGCATTATGCTCAGGGCCGCCAATGAACCCGAAAGCCTGATCGGTCAAGACGGCATTGGTATGAGCACTTCCGCCGGAGAGCGTCACGGCTTTAACGTTCAGGCCGTCGAAGAACCCTTTGTGGATCGCAATGTAGAGGGGGAGATAACCGGTGCTGTGGACAGGTTCGGCAATCGTAATTTCTTTGGTTTGCCCGGTTTTAGACTGTCCCTCCGCACCGGCTGCCTCGGCTGTTGTCTCATTCGGCTTGGCACCTCCACATCCCGATAACAAAGCAATGAGCAGGGTAAGGGCCAGGAACAGGGCCAAACGTGACCTGGAACTGATTTTGAACATAGCTGCTGCCTCCTCTCTCCAACTTTTTCAGGTAGAATGGCTTCTTTATTTATTATTTTTGATGCGTAAATCCCTTTAGCAAAAAGACTTCCAATCTCCCCACAAGCACGTACAGCAGCATGGAGAGGATAGATAAATTAAAGATATTAGCCCAAATAAGACTGATTTCATAAGTTTGCCCCGCGTAGAAGATCATGCGGCCGAGCCCCTGCTCAGAGCCGATATACTCCCCGACAATGGCGCCGGTGAGCGCCAAGCCAATATTGATCCGCAGTGCGGAGATCATGGCTGGAATCGCCGTAGGAACGATGACTTTGGAGAAGACCTGGAACCGGGAGGCTCCCAGTGAATAAACCATGCGGACTAGGTCTTTATCCACGCTGCGGACGCCATTATAGGTCGTAAGCGTAGTGATTACCACGGTGATTGCGAAACCCATGGCAATTTTGGAACCAATGCCGATGCCGAATACCAGCACAATGATAGGAGCGAGTGCCAGCTTGGGCATAGCCTCAAACATAATGATGAACGGCTCAAAGATTCGCGCGTAATATTTGGACCACCAGAAGGACAAGCCAAGCAGCGTGCCTCCGGCTGTCCCGAGGAAAAAGCCGAGAATCGTTGAACGGAAAGTATAAAGCGTGTCGGACCAGACGGCTCCGGACTGGACCCCCGACCACCAGGTTCGGGCAATTTCAACCGGCTGACTCCAGAAGAAAGAGTTGATCAGCCCGGTTCTCGCCCCAAGCTCCCAAAGCAATAAAATCAACAGGAACAAGGCGATTCGGCCCACATTGACGATCCAGGGTTTGGGGGTCACCATTTCCGATTTTAAAGCGGTCGATCTGGGGCGAGGGGGCGCAATGTGCCCGATTTGTCCCAGTTTCCCGCTGTTGTCAAGCACTTCCCCATCGCTTTGCATGTTTGATCACTCCTTTGTTTATGAATGGGTCGTCTGCGCAGCTGTCTCCAGCTGATAAGCTTTCATCGTTTCCTCTGAAAGCGTTCGGAGCGCTTCCTCCTTAAGCTCGATAAATTTAGCCGAGGTAATAATCTGTGGTTTGCGGGGGCGAGGCAGGTCAATAGTCAGATAGCGTTTGATGGTGCCAGGTCTGGAGGTCATGATGTAAACCTCGTCGGATAGGTAAATGGCTTCCTCCATGTCATGCGTGACAAAAAGGATTGTTTTTTGAAAATCATCCCAAAGGTCAAGCAGCCATTCCTGCATCATGGAGCGGGTTTGGGCATCCAAAGCACCGAAGGGTTCATCAAGAAGAATGATGTCGCGATCATACAGGATGGTTCGCAGCAGGGCTGCCCGCTGGCGCATGCCACCCGACAGCTGAGCCGGGTAATGATGTTCGAAACCTTTTAATCCGTATTTGTGCAGAAGTGGAAGTGCTTTGTTCTTGGCTTCTCTTCTGGGCATCTTCTGAATTTCCAGCCCAAGGATCACGTTATCCAAAATAGTTCTCCAGGGGAGAAGAAGGTCTTTCTGCAGCATGTAACCGGTAATTCCGGTAAGCCCATCCACACGATTTCCGTTAACATAGATAGCACCCTCCGAGGTTTCCACCAGACCGGAAATGATGTTGAACAGCGTGGATTTGCCGCAGCCGCTCGGTCCAACAATGCTGATAAAACGATGATTGGGAATCCGCATCTCAACAGGTCCAAGTGCTTTTACGGTTGTGCCGTCAGCCGCCTTATAGGTTTTGGCTACATTTTCTAATTCCATCTTATATAGAGCCATCTCTCCACCTCCTTTGTGTTAAGTGAATAGTAATATATATTACACAAATGAGGTGATAAGGAGTCTTAATGTTAGTTTTTATTACATTAATATCTCGTATAAGGGTAAGGGTAATGGTAATGGTTAAGTTGGAGTTGAAGATGAAAGTAGAGTTTGTTATCCAAACAGGCTGTCGTTCCGGTAATCCTCCACTTGTTTGCGAATCAGGGCCTGAAGACCGGGGAGGAGATGAAGGATATTTTCCGATAAAGAGAGTGGGTAAGCGCAGTAGAAGCTTTGCTTTAAACGGAATTCAGGGAGAGGGATAATATCGATCGCATCATGGCTGCCTGCTGGCCAGAGGGAGGATACGGGCAGGAAGGAGCAGCCGCCTCCTTGAGCGACCATCTGACGGACCAAATGGGAAGTATCGACTTCAATCAGCTTCTGAGGGTAAATCCGCTGCGGGATGAACAATTTGTGCTCGAGCAGCTCACGCAGCGGCATTTGCCGTTTGAGTAAAATAAATGGAACTTCCCGAAGATAGGTGGCCAGGCTATGAAAGCGGGGGAACCCGGCTTGTTTGGGGCCGATAAATACTAGAGGTTCTTCGAATAACTCTACTGTCCGAATTTGAGGGAGCGGCGTAAACACCTGGTTCACAAAAGAGATGTCCAGCTCCCCTGCCACGCTTCTTAGAGTCAGATCAAGCGATTGTCCGGTACTGATCTTCCATTGGATATCGGGAGCCTGCTCCTTCATGAATTGAAGGATGGCCGGCAGCATGATATGGGTTAAGGACTCGACGATGCCGATTCTCAATTTGTTATCCTTTTGGGCAGGAAACGGCCCGGTAATTGCTTCCCGGCCAGCCTCAAGCGCACTGAGTGCATACTGGGCGTAGAAATAGAACTTGGTTCCAGCTTCCGTCAGTACCGCGCCCGAACGTGTACGGCTAAATAACGGGACGCCCAGTTCTGACTCCAATCCAGCGATTCGAAGACTGACTGCCGGCTGGGTCAACGCTACATAAGGGGCGGCTTTCCGCATGCTTTTGCTTTCGGCTACAGCGATAAACACTTTGAGATCAAGCATGTCCATGGTGCTCTCCTCCTCTGGGTGGAATAACTTGACGGCATAGGATTTATGAGCTCATTTTACATGAAAAACGGAGGTTAAACAGTCGATAATTATGAATATCCCTTTATTATTATTTTACCGGTGTTCATTGAACATAGAGAAAGAGACACGGCCTGACAAGATCTGTCTTGTGGGCGCGTGTCTCTTTCTGTTTCTCTACTCTTATTGCTTTGTCCGATTCTTTATTCGCTTGCTTTGTCGCTTTCTTTATTGCTTTCTTTATTGCTTTCTATATCGTTTTCTTTGCTTGTCTTAAAGCCCGCTACCAGCTCTTCCAATTCGACAGCCATTAAACTGAGCGCTTCGGAGGAAGCGGAGATTTTCTCCATATGTCGGTGCTGTTCTTCCGCTTTGGTAGCAATGCCGCTTAACTCGTTCAATGCACCTCTCGATATGCCGACCATTTCCTGCATGGAGGCCGAAACCTCTTCGGTGCTGGCCGAAAGCTGCTGGGTGGCAGCCGATACTTCGTTGATCTGATTGGATACTTCGTTTACAGCGTGTATGATGGCGCTAAACACATCGCCCACCTGTTCAATCTGCATAACGCTCTTGGATACTTCTTCTCTTTCTTCGGTGATGGATTTGGACGTCTCGGCCGCAGCATTACGGATCTGTGACATGATGTCCGCAATCGTTCCGGTCGACCGCGCCGTTTGTTCGGCGAGCTTCTTCACCTCGTCGGCGACGACTGCAAAACCTCTGCCATGCTCTCCGGCCCGGGCAGCCTCAATGGAAGCGTTAAGGGACAGCAGATTGGTCTGCTGGGCGATTTCCGAAATGTAGCTGACAATCTGATCGATCTCCGAGGAATGGGATTCCAGCTTCTGGATCATGGCTGCAGAGCGGTCAGCTGCTTCACGGACATTGATGATCTGTACGACCGCATCCTGTACGACCTGATCCCCCTGGGCAATTTGTTCCTGAACGTGCATGGTTCTTTCGTTCACAATGCTGGAGGATTCAGCAATCCGTTGGATGCCGATCGACATTTCCTCCATCGCGGATGCCGATTGCTCTGAGCCTTCCACCTGAACCTCGGAGCCCTTCGTCATTTGCACGACGGCGCTGGCCGTTTGCTCTGTGGCGCTCAAGGAATCCAGCGAAATCGCCGTTAACTGCTTCGAAGAGGCGGACGTATACTGGACGGCCTCTCCCAGCTTCTGCAGAGTCAGCGTGAATGAATCCAGCATTATATTGGTATGTTCCTTCAGCTGCTCCATTTCATCCTTGCCTTTAACCGGCAGCCGTTCGGTAAGATCCCCGGCAGCCGCTTTCTTCATAAGCCGAATCAGCACGTAGATCGGACGAAGGATGTAGTTGGCCGCGAAATAAGAGATAACAGCTATGACGAGCGCGCATATAACAATAAAAATATAGCCAAACTGCTCGGATTGGCGAGCTTCCTTCATCAAATCGCTTTCTTCACCCGCGGCTACAACCCGCCAGCCGGTTATGCCTACCTGGGCATAAGAAGCCATTTCGGAAGTGCCGTCTTTGAGCTTATAGTTCGTGCTGCCTTCCCGGTTCTTAAGAACTTCATTTTCGAAGATGGAGCTGGTTGTAGGGCTTTCAAATTCTTTCACATTTTTGCCGACCCGTTCCGCTTCCGGATAAGCAAGGTATGTACCGGTCTTGGACAGCAGGAAAGCACTGCTGGTCTCGCCCATTTTATTGCGGTTCAGCTGCTCCAGTATTTGGTTCGGACTTACTACAGCCTGGATGACGCCCACGAGTTCGCTGGCATCTCCCAGCAGGGGATAGTCGATAATGATGATGCTCTGATTCGTTTCCAGGTCGTGTGTAATGTCGGAAATGCCGACGTTCTTCTCTTTCAGGATTCGCTTAAAGTTAGCAGTTTGGGATATATCAAACGTTTTGGAGACTTCATTGACCAAATGGCCTTGTTCATCCGAAAAAGAGTAGGAAATCACGTCGGGGTTCATCGCCTTCATCAATTTCAGCTGAGCAATAACTTTCTGTGAGTCCTCTTGCAGAAAAACATCCCGGTACTGCTCCGCCATGCTCTCCAGCGAGGCCACTTTCGCCTCCAGCAGATCATTAAGCTGACTGGCGTTCGTAGACGCGATGATCGCTTGCTGCTGCCGGATCTCCTGCTCCAGAATGCCTGAGTAGAGACGGGTAGAAATTGAAGAAACAAGCACGACGGGGATAACCGTCAGGACGAGAAGGAGCGCAATCAGCTTGAGCTTTAAAGACAGCGATCCTTTTCTGAACTCTCCCAACCTAACTTTCATAAACCAAATCTTCCTTTCTCTTTGTGCAATATCTGTGCGGCCACTAAATTTGCGCAGATTCATTCAGTGTATTATAGATTCCCGTGAATTTCCATGCTAGGAAGCAGAAAATTTCATGGAACTTACAGAAAAGACGACTCCCTAGTGGAAGCCGTCTTTGTCATTTTTTTAAACCTCTTCTTAAATCTCGTAAATCTTATGCTGCTTCAAGAAGTCCATGCCGTCCGTCTTGCCTTCAAACGCTTCAAACTCATCGCCGTAATGCATCAGCGAGATCATCGCTTTAATCGATTCCGGGAGCGACTTGAGCTCGTCAAGCGTGGTGTGAACCGCCCCGTGGCCGGTCAGCTGGCATTCATGGAAGATCCGGCGGACGCCGCGTTCGTTAACCAGCTTCTGGACCAGGTCAGGCAGGAAGGTCATGTCCGCGCTGTAGAAGACGTCGCCGTTCAGCAGCAGGGAGTAGCTGTTCTTGCCCGGCATGTGAGGCGTTTGGAAGATTTCTACGGTGAGTCCCTTAAACAGCTCGCAGGTTTGGCCTTCCTTCAGCGGGCGAACATCGAAGAAAGCATCCAGGCTGTCCACGCCTTCTTCGCCCATGGCGCCTTTCAAGGTGTTCTCCCACAGCGGCTGAATCAGGGTTTCGGCGATATAAAGTACCGGACGTTTCTGATAGATAAATTTGCACTGGAAGCCGAATTCCTCAAGCCCTCCAACGTGATCGCCGTGAATATGGGTAATGAGGCAGGCATCAATGTCGCCGAAATTTTTACCGAGCTGGTAAAGGGAGGCGGGCGCTGTAATCCCGCAGTCGATCATTAAAGTGAAATCATCGCCGAGCAGCAGGGCGTTGTTGTTATAGTTTTTCTTGGCGAAGGCATTTCCCGTGCCCAGCATTTGCAGCTGTAGTCCCATGATAGAATCCTCCTTGGAATGGTGAGTCCTTGTCTAACCCGAATAGTATCATAAAAAAGGAGCCGGCCAAAGAGGGTGACCGCGTTGCCCGCTTCGCTTTGAAACGGGTTTTTATTGGTCTCTTGGTCCTCCATCCACAAGGAAATGGGAGATACGCTTCAGCTTCTGCGGATTTACGATGAGATACAGGTTCTGGATCTGTTTCTGGTCCTGGCTGAGAGCCAGGCATAGAACCGCAGAAACCTGGCCATTGTCTAGATGCCGGTCTTGATGCTGGTCTTGGTGCGGGTCTCGATCCGGGTCCTGGTCCCGCTCGCGCTCCCGAAAGACCAAATGAAGCTCCCCGTTTATAGGGAGGAAGAACACTTCCGCTTCCCGCAGCGCTCTGAATATACGAGGGGAACTAAGCAGCGCAAGCACGCCTTTGCGGCCTTTCATTGGGCGAAGCACGGTATGGACGGAGCCTCCGCCATCCGAAATAAAGACCGGCTGCTCGGCAAGCAGCGCCAGCAAAGTCTCTGTGTCATGGGCCAGGAAGGCTTCTGTAAAGCGCTCCAGCAAATGACGTCTATCCAGGTCCTCCCCGGGCGGGAGGGCATATTGGTCTTCCGGATGGAATCCGCCTGCGGACAGGCTTTTGCGGGCACGGCTATAGATCTGCCGGCAGTTGCTCTCCGTCTTGCCAAGCATTTCGGCAATTTCTTTATACGAATACCGGAAGGCCTCGCGAAGTATAAATATCGCCCGCTCCAGCGGATTCAACCGTTCGAGCAGAACAAGAAAAGCGTACGAAATCATGTCCTTCTGCTCCGCAGCATCCTCCGGGCCTTCCGGGCTGCTTCCGTCTGAGAGTGCGGAGTGATGAAGGGACGCGGCCGCTGCGCCAGCATATCCAGGGGAAACGGGTCTGGAGCCGGAACCGGCACCGGGACCGGAGCCGGGAAGAGGTTCCGGCAGCCATTCCCCGATATAGGTTTCCCGCTGTCTGCGGGCGGTGTTCAGCAGGTTCAGGCACCGGTTAACCGTCATTTTGGCGACATAAGATTTGGGGTTTAGAATGTCTGTTCCGGGCTTCTGCTGCAGCTCCGCAAAGCAGTCCTGGACAACGTCTTCTGCATCCTCCACCGTCCCCAGCATCCGGTAAGCAATGGATAAGGCATACCTTCGGTAGCCCTGATACCAGTCTTCTACAAGACCTCTCTGCGGATTGCCCTCTTCTAAGAATTTATTTGAATCTGATGAATTCTCTTGCTGTTGTTTGCCAGGCAACGAACGGCCTCCCTTCAGCTGGCTCCGAAACAACCCGGATACATGCCGGTGGAAATAGCGATCCGGTTCCAGTTGTTTATCGTATTGATCGCCATAATCAAATTCATATATTCCTCTTCGCTAAAATAGGTTCTGATCCGTGCATACAGGTCGTCGGAAACGCCGCCCTTATGAATCAAGGTCACGGCTTCAGCCAATTCAAGCACGGCGCATTCTTTCTCCGTGAACAGACCCGGTACCTCGTGCCATAAAGCGATCAGCAAAATTTGATTCTGGTACTCGCCCAGCTTCAGCAGGTCTTTGGCATGCATATCCAGGCAAAAGGAACAGCCGTTGATCTGAGATACTCTGATCTTAATCAGTTCATATAATACTTTATCAGGGATATGCTCTGAAGCAAATTTCTCCAGGGTCACCATGGCCTGATAAGTTCCTGCATTAGCTTTCATGTGGTTGAATCTTAAACTCATTTCCTTCGCCTCCGTATAGTTAAATGGGTCTACATAACAGGAGACAAGATGGCTTGCGGATTTGTGACAAAGAGAGGGAATAACAGCGTTTATGGAACGGGTGATTAGCGAAGGAGACAGCTTTAAAAAGACAGAGGCCAGCCCCGGCAGAACCCGGCGGCTGGCCTTGATCTTATACGTGATGGTTACTGATTACATTAGTCACTGGTTATGTTAGTCCGTAAAATCCTTGAACATTCGGTATACGACTACAGCCGCTTCCGCTCTTGTTGCTGATTGGCTGCCGTTAAACCGGTTGTTATCGCTTCCCTGCATCAGGCCGAGCCGGGATACCTGTTCCACGGCGGCCTGTGACCAGGCCGGGATTCCCGCTTGGTCGGCATAATGGACAGGCTGTCCGCTTCCTGCGCCGGCATTAGCACCGCCCGATATATTCAGGGCTCTGGATAAAATGGCGGCCATTTCCGTCCGGGCAATGGTCCGGTTTGGAGCAAAGGTATGATCGGCATAACCGCTGATCAATCCCTTGGCAACCGCGGTTTGAACGGCCTGCTCATACCAGCTTCCGGCCTTCACATCGGTAAACGGAGCCGGTTTGGCGCTGGTATCCTCCTCCAGCCCCAGCGTTCTAAGCAGCAGGGCCACAAATTCTGCGCGGGTCACCTCTTTGGCAGGCGTAAAGCGGTTTGCACCGGTGCCTGCAATAATATCTTTCGACGACAATACTTCAATTGCATTAGCCGCCCACGGGTATTTGGATGAGCTGACATCCGCGAATGTAACCTTTCTGGCCATGAACAGATAACGGCCAGGGCTGTTAATCTCGGCTGAAACCTTCCCGTCTTTCAAACGGCCAATATGCTGGATTAAGCTGCCTTTAGGCGTAATCTCATACAGATTAATCGTCTCCCCGTTCAAACTGCCGGTAGAGAGAGCTCCCAGCGGAAGGGCAACTTCAGCCGGCTCCGTAAGGGAAGCCGCGTTGATCGGGGTGCCATTTGTATTCAGAAGTGAGAAATCGTAATAAGTGCCAAGCGGTGTGTAGCCGTTGTTTAAGGCAAGACTGCTCGTCAAACGTTTGGTTTCCGATTCGGATGCCGGCTCTATTTCGGCATAAGCCGCATTGGCCGGCAGGTTTGCCTTGGGTGGCAAGGCTACAGTAAAGCCGTTATCCAGTGCGACGGTCGTTGGTCCGCTAGCCGATAGGGCCTCTCTTTCTCCATCGTCCGGAGCTTGAGGGACAGCGGGCTCACTCGGAGCAGGAACACTTGGCGCCGGATTGCTAGGTGCAGCACCAGATCCCGGAGCGCCAGGCGCGGGAACACTAGGTGCTGTAGGGACGCTTGGTGCGGGAACCACCGGGGCCGGATTGGAAGGCCCTGCGGAACCGCCGCCGCCACCACTATCGCCGCCCGCAGCGGCGCTTGTAACAGTAACTGCGACTTGGGCGGTTAAGCCTTCATATTGGATGGCGATTGTTGTCCGGCCGGCTGATCTTCCCGTAATGAGTCCGCTGCTTACTCCCGCAATTTGCGAATCGGCCACGGTATAGGAGGCTGCTTGGGAGACGTCACGCTCACTGCCGTTTGTTCCCGTGTAATAGACCTGGAGCTGCTGACGGCCGCCTTCCTGCAAGGAAACCGATTGAGGCTGTACTCGCAGCTTCGGCTCCGTAAGGTTAAATTGTACCGTCTGTGCTGGCTTATGCTCGCCGTTTCCAACGGCATCATATACATAGAGATTGTAGCTGTTGCTGCCGAGGGCAACAGGCACCTTGATGGTAAAACGGCCGCTGCTGCCGATCGTCCCGTCTGCTTGTTTGGTTTGTCCGTTAACTTGATAGACAGCGGCCACACCGATCAAATTATCCAGGTTCAGCCCGTTGTAGCCAACCAGCTGATCTGCGAGCAGATCATAAGTGATTTGCCCGGAGATGGTGCCGGCATGGCCGGTTTGGTCCAGCTTGATGCTCGGATCGTCCAGCTGGTATTCCGGGGCTTTAGTATCGATCAGGAAAGAGGTCATCTGATTACTTAACGGGACAAAATCGTTTGAGGTGCTTCCTGCAAAAGGCACCAGGAAATAGGCCCCGTCTGGAAGAGTCTTGCTGCCTATCGTTCCCTTCCAATCCTGGATCACGTAGCTTCCGGGTTTACCTTCGGTTTCAATTAAAGCACCTGCCCACGCTCCCCCATCCGCCGGGAAGACATCAAGGGAGAAATAGCCGCTGTTCTGACCCAGGGTATATGAAATGTCGGCAGTATCCGCTGTTCCATCTGCATTCGGAGAGAAGACAAACGGATCGACCTTTAGATCAGAGACGGCTTCTCCCGGCGCTTCACCGACATATAAGGCCATCGGGATCCGGATCACATCACCGTTCCCGGCGGAGGTCAAAGTTAATTGCCCTTCATAAAGCTGCTGCTGCTGAGCCGTATCAGCTACTTGAATGGACACGTTGAAGGAACCCTGCCCATCCGCCTGCAGGCTTATGGAAGGCACCGACAGCTCTACTGTACCTGGGGAATCCCCATACCAGGATGTAGTGATCGAATAATCGCTTGCGGCATGGGAGAGATCCTTGACTATCACCTCACGGTTGTAAGTCTGGCCGGAGCTTACATATCCCAGAGAAAGACTCCCGGTATAGTAAGGGGTTGAAACGGCGTCTTTTACCGATTGGGTAGACTCTTTCACCATAGCCAAAGCAGAGGCGTTCATAACCTGCTCAAGGTCAACCCGGCCGGCTCCCTGTTCCATAAATGAATAGCGGTTTCCGCTCGGATTGCTCATATTTACCGTGTTGTTCATCATTAAAGCTTTGATCTCATCCGGAGTAAGGTCAGGGTCCATGTCCGAATAATACTGCTTTACCAGTGCCGCGGCACCCGCGATATGAGGCGCAGCCATACTTGTTCCGCTTTCGGCTGCATACCAGCCTTCGTATTCAGGCACGCTGGACACGATATTGACACCCGGCGCCGTGAGATCAGGTTTGATTTTATAAGAAGGTTTGGCCGGACCCCGGGAACTGAAAGAAGCCAAAGTATCCTGCTCCACCACGCTTCCAAACTCAGTGTATTGCGTTTGCTGATCCATAGCTGCGAGGATGGATTCCCCATCCTCACCTGAAAGAGCATAGACCGGAATACGTATCGAGGTATCCCCGCCAAGCGTTCCGCTCTCCAGCGCTTCAGGAACATTATTATAAATTAGAGCCGCAGCAGCCCCGGCTTGCTGAGCGTTGCGAGCTTTGACCGAGAAGTCGATTTCCCCGCGCTGAATCAAGGCGACCTTCCCGGTTACGTCTTTCCCTGTAAAATCCTCGGCTCTGCCTAATCCGGCATCCACCAATTCGTAAGAACCGTTTAGACTGCCTGAATCTGACGATTGATCAAATGGATTCATCAGAAAATGGCCGTTCTCCATAGGAGTTACTGTTACGGTAGGTGTGGTCTGCGAAGAACTGGAGGCGCCTACCGTAATCGCCATTTCTGAGGTTCCCGGATTCCCCACCGTTGCCGCTCCTGGACCGGAGTT
The DNA here is from genome assembly GCF_002240225.1 of Paenibacillus physcomitrellae. NCBI lineage: Bacteria > Bacillati > Bacillota > Bacilli > Caryophanales > Paenibacillaceae > Paenibacillus > Paenibacillus physcomitrellae. The sequence continues at coordinate 3,319,377 of NZ_CP022584.1, forward strand.
TCCGGCCGATACCACGGCCACTACACCGGCCATTACGGCATTGTTCAGGGCTACGGATTCCGCGGAATTCTCATTGTTATCTTCGGAGCCCAAGGAGAGGTTGATCACGTCCATCTGGTCTGTCACGGCTCTCTCAATGCCGGCGATGACCGTGTCCGTTGTCCCGCTGCCATAGGGACCCAGCACTTTGTAGGCATGAAGCTCAGACATAGGCGCTATGCCTGTAACGCCGGGCTGTCCGTCGGTCCCAATCCCCTGGCCTGCGATAATGCCGGAGACATGAGTGCCGTGAGAGGTCCAATAGGGATGCCCGTCCTGGTCTTTTTCCGGGAGATTCGGGTTCTGCTGTTTCGCTTTCTGATAGTCCTCTACCGTTGTTTCATAAGGCTCGGAGTCGTTATTCACCAGGTCATAACCCCAGTCGCCGGCTGGAATCACGCCTTGTAAGTCCTGATGGTCCTTCGCAACCCCGGTATCGATGACCCCTACTTTGATTCCGTTACCTTTGATGCCCTGCTCCCAAAAGGCGCTGCTGCCGATAAACTCGGCGCTTCCGGCAGAGGAAGCAGCTGCTGTCGAAGAAATATCATCCTCCACAGCGTACACCGTATTGTTGGGATAGACGGCTTTGACGCCGGGAAGAGCTAACAATTCGTCCACTTTATCGGAGGATACGGTCAAGGAGTAACCGTTAAAAATGCCGGAATACTGGCGGTGAAACTCGGCATCCAGTTGGTTTAAAGCCTGGGATTTAAACGTTTGCTGCTCCAGCCGGATACTCGATTTATGGGATTCTGTTGTGAATCTGGAACGTAAAGGGCTTTCCTTAGCTTCAAATACTTTAACAGGTTCTTCTTGAAGCTCCACGATAACGGAAATAGGCTTCTTGCTGTCCGAAAAGGGGACAAAGCTTTCAGGTTTAGTGGAGCCTGCGTCAGATGAGTCCAGTGTCTCGATGGCTGGTGCTTCGCTTGTGCCTGGCTGCTGCTTAGCCTTTAGACTGGACAAATCCTGGTCCTGCAGCTTGCCAGTTTCCCTCTTGATTAATGAATTGGATGAAAGCGGGGGGACTTCCAGTTTGGGAGTTAATTGACCGTCTCCCTGGCTGTCCGGAATAACAAGACTTTCCTGAGCGTTTACTCCTGGCAGGGCTAGCGTAAAAGCCAGCAAGAAGCTTACTGCACTTGCGATTATTCTCCTGCTCAAACTCTCATCTCCTTCAGGGTGGTAGTTAACCGCGTTTAGAAAAAGGCGATTAGTATAAATACCCAACTTTGCTGCAATGAACCGGCTTCCGGCTAGCTTGGGAAAATGGTCCTGGCTTTCCTGCTTGCAAAATCCCGCAAAAAGAGGCAAAATAGAGGAAGTATAAATATGTAACCAACTTACAAATATTTAGTTATAAACTGGAAAGATTACCGTTAACCGATTAGTAAATGCTAAAGGGATAACAACCATGATCATTTAGGAGGAATTTTCCGTGGAAATAGGGCTCAGTACTTTTGTAGAAACGACGCCGGATCCTAAGACAGGTGAGGTCATCAGTCACGCACAGCGGCTGCGCGAGGTAGTGGAGGAAATTATTTTGGCCGATGAGGTAGGGTTGGACGTATTTGGCGTGGGGGAACATCACCGCGTGGACTACGCAGCATCCAATCCGGCGATTGTGCTGGCCGCGGCCGCGCCGCAAACGAAACGTATCCGCTTGACCAGTGCGGTAACGGTGCTGTCATCAGCAGATCCAGTCCGCGTATTCCAGGACTTTGCCGCTTTGGACGGCATTTCGAACGGACGTGCCGAAATTATGGCGGGCCGGGGTTCGTTTATCGAATCTTTCCCGCTGTTCGGCTATGACCTGAACGATTACGACGAGCTGTTCGACGAGAAGCTGGAGCTGCTGCTCAAGATCCGGGCTTCGGAAAAAGTTACCTGGAAAGGCGGTCACCGTCCCGCCATCGATAATCTCGGCGTGTATCCGCGCCCGGTTCAGGAACCTCTTCCGGTCTGGATCGGCAGCGGCGGCAATCAGGAGTCGGTTGTACGCGCAGGCCTGCTTGGCCTGCCGCTGGTGCTGGCCATTATTGGCGGCAGCCCGGTGCAGTTTGCACCGCTCGTGGATCTGTACAAACGGGCAGCGGCACATGCCGGCCATGACGCCTCCAAGCTTCCGGTTGCTTCGCACTCCCACGGCTTTGTAGCCGAGGAGACGGAGCTTGCGGCGGATCAATTTTTCCCATCGACGCAGGCCGCCATGTCCAAGCTGGGCCGTGAACGCGGATGGGGACGTTACGACCGGTCGGCGTTCGATGCGGCTCGCAGCTTCCAAGGAGCGTTATATGTCGGAGGTCCTGAGGCCGTAGCGAACAAAATCATCCATCTGCGCAAACATGTCGGCATCACCCGCTTTATGCTGCATACGCCGGTCGGCACCATGCCTCATGCTGACGTCATGCGGTCGATCGAGCTGCTTGGCAAGGAAGTTGCACCACGCGTCCGCGAAGAAATTGCCAAATGGGAAGCTGAAGGCGGAGAGAAATAAACGGCTGGGTAAAGCTTCCTAGTGAAATTACCTTATTGAAATTTATTGATGAAATCTCTTAATGACAATAGAACGTCCAAGCGTAACTGGAGTATCCGTCGCCTCTAAATAAATTCCTTCCCCTCTTACGAGCGGTCAGGCGGCTTCGAGCGCCAGATTTGTTAGCCAGACAGACTCTTACAATGAAAACATAAAAACCATGGAATCCCTCGGCGGGAAACCATGGTTTTTATATATAAACAGATCCCTGCCCAAGGCTACTAAGCCCGGGACCAGCAATCCTAATCTCTCACTTAACCTTCAAAGTTCTCCAGAACCAGCTTGCCGATCATGCGGTTCTCTTCAACCTTGAGATGGGCTTTGCGCAGGTTGGCCGCATTAATCGGCGAGATCGTCTCCGTCAGCGTGGACTGGATACGGCCCTGTTCGATCCAGTCGGCCAGTTCATCAAGCAGCCGGTGCTGCTCAATCATATCTTCCGTTTCATATTTGGAACGGGTGAACATAAACTCCCAGGCGAAAGTGATGCTTTTATTCTTCAGCAGCGTCAGATCGAGCGGCTCTTTGGTTTCAACAATGGAGCAGATGCGGCCAAGCGGCTTGATAACTGCCTCCATCGCTTTCCAATGTTTCTCCGTGCTGTGCAGGCATAGGATGTAATCAACCGACTCAATTCCTTCTTTCTGCAGTTGGGTCAGGAAGTCCTCATAATGGCTGATGACCAGATCCGCACCATGCTTGCGTACCCACGCTTCGGATTCGGGACGCGAAGCGGTTCCGATCACAGTAAGTCCAACTTCCCGGGCGAGCTGAAGCGCAATCGAGCCTACCCCTCCGGCAGCGCCGATGATCAGCAGCTTCTTGCCCTGGTTGGCTTCTTTCTGTTTGGATATGGCGAGGCGTTCAAACAGAGCCTCCCAGGCGGTAATTGCCGTCAAAGGAAGGGCCGCAGCTGATGCGAAATCCAGATTCGCAGGCTTCCGTCCTACAATTCGTTCATCAACCAGATGGAATTCGCTGTTTCCGCCCTGGCGAATCAGGCTTCCGGCATAATACACTTCGTCTCCGACCTGGAACAGCGAAGTGTCCGGTCCGGTTTGTTCCACCACGCCCGCAACATCCCAGCCAAGAATCTTCGGTGTTTCTTCAACTCTTGCTTTGGGCGCCCTTACTTTAACGTCAACGGGATTAATGGAGACAGCTTTAACGCGGACCAGCAGGTCGCGGCCTGCAGGAACCGGTTTCTCTATCTGCAGATCCTGCAGGCTTTGTTCATCGGATGCAGGCAAATAACGATACAAGCCAACGGCTTTCATAATTTCGGTCATAATTCAGCTCCACCTTTCTGGAATTGGGAATTGTCACAATCTCAATATATGTGATATAGTCCCTTATAACAAGTACACACATTAATGTTGTATAGGCACATAAATTATACTGTAAAGGGAGTGTCATACGAACATGAGAAATCGAAAAAGCGGCTACGGGGAATGCCCCGGCGGGGAAGGCTGCCCGGTCGAATATACACTTGACGTCATCGGCGGCAAGTGGAAGGGAGTTATTCTCTACCATCTTCTGGACGGCAGGAAACGGTTTAATGAACTGAGAAGAATCTGCCCGGCGATCACTCAGCGCATGCTGACTCTGCAGCTCCGCGAGCTGGAGCAGGACGGAATTGTAGAGCGGATCGTGTACCAGCAGGTTCCGCCCAAAGTGGAATACCTGCTAACCGATTTCGGCATGACACTTGCGCCGATCATCACTGCCATGAAAGAGTGGGGAGAAACCTACAAGAACAAGGCCGGGGAGGCCCGGGGACAGGACAACATCGAGGCAGAGTGATCCTGTGTTTTAGCCAAGACAAGGGAAGGCCTGATGGCTTAACGCTGATGTCTCCAAGCAGAATTTCATCTAATAAGCCTTTTCCTGTCGATCCCGGCAGGTCAGGGCTTTTTATTTTTTCAGAAAGACGGTTCACGCAGGTATGTCCAGATCTGTTCCGGGTTATCCAGTATATAGGAGGTGAAAATTACACGGGCTAACTTTTTGTTTGTAAAATTTGAAAATTAGCACGACAAAAATCTAAAATCATATATAATTGTAGATATAGCAATATTGAAATAAAACGATAAATTGTTAAGGGGGGAGCGCTTATGCCGGATTCTTACCCTCTTTCCGTAATGGAAATGAAGGTGACCTGGGGCGACTGTGACGCGGCGGGTATTTCGTATTATGCGAGGACGTTTGACTGGTTCACGAATGCCCGGATGAAGCATCTTGCTGACTATGGGCTGCCCTACATGCCGACCTTCCATGACCTCGGCATCGCGCTTGTATGTCTGAAGGCAGATTGCGAATACAAAAGAATGGTGCGCCCGGAAGAAGAAATTACGGTACATACTTCGTTAACGACGTTGAACCGTACCCGAATGGCTTACCAGTACCGAATTTATAAACAGAACGGGGATTTGGTTGCCGAAGGGACAACCTCCCATGCTTGTGTCGACCTGGAAGGCAATCCGTTTAATTTGAAACGGCGGCATCCGGAGCTTTGGGAGCAGTTGATGGAGAAATGGCCCGTGTTTAGAGAACGGGAAGCAGATTGATAATGAATTGCTAAAAAGAGGTGCAGCAAATGGCAAAAGAGCCAAAAGACCGGATCGTTATCACCGGGATGGGGGCTGTAACCCCGCTTGGGATTGGCGTCCAAGAATACTGGAACCGTTTGAAAAATGGCGAAACCGGCGTAGCCCCAATAAGCCGGTTTGACGCAAGCGGACTTCCGGCCCAAATCGCCGCGGAAGTGAAAGACTTCGAGCCGGCTGATTACATGCCGAAGAAGCTTGCCGGTCAAACGGATATCTTTATGCAGTTTGCCCTTGCGGCAGCTGCAGAAGCGCTGGAGGACAGCAAGCCGGATGCCGCTCCTGAGCGGATCGGCGTTGTGCTGGGCACCGCGCTTGGCGGAATTTCCACCACGACGGGTGCGCAGGCGCAAATCACGGAGAGCGGCAGCTTCCGGGTCACACCGCATCTGGTACCCAAGATGCTCGGCAATATCGCGGCAGGCCACATTGGCATTACGCACGGCTTTAAGGGGCCGAGCCTTACGCTCAGCACCGCTTGCTCCTCTGGTGCAGATGCGATCGGCATGGGCGCCATGCTGCTGCGCAGCGGACAAGCTGACGCCGTTTTGGCAGTCGGCGCCGAATCGATCCTGTGCCAGCTGATGGATGCAGGCTTGTCGAGCGCCCGTGCTTTGTCTACGCACAACGACGAGCCGAAGAAAGCCAGCCGTCCGTTTGACCTGAACCGCGACGGGTTCGTCATGGGAGAAGGCGGCGGCGCGCTGGTGCTGGAGACGCTGGAATCGGCGCTGCGGCGCGGCGCTGATATTAAGGCCGAGCTGCTCGGTTATGCCAACAGCAATGATGCTTATCATGTAACATCGCCCGAGCCGGAAGGACGAGGCGCTATTTTGTGTATGCAGAATGCGCTGCAGCAAGCGGGAATCGAGCCATCGGCTGTTGATTACATCAATGCACACGCTACGTCGACCAAGCTGGGCGACCAGATCGAGACGAAGGCGATCAAAGCGGTCTTCGGCGAGCGGGCCTACGAGCTTGCCGTCAGCTCGACCAAAGGCGCAACCGGCCATTTGATGGGAGCCGGCGGCGTAACGGAGCTGATTGCCTGCATTCAGGCGATTCGCGAAGGTGTCGTTCCGCCGACGCTTAACTATGAGACGCCGGACCCGGAATGCGATTTGAATTATGTGCCGAATCAGGCGCAGAAGCGCGAAGTGAACGTGGCGATGTCTAACTCGTTTGGATTCGGCGGGCAGAACGCCTCCTTGATTGTCGGGAAATTCGATCCCGCAGACATGTAAGGCGGTCCTCTTGGCAGCATCGGAATTATCCTGGATCAGATTTATCGAATTATAAAGCATCATTTCAGATTTGGAGGGAGAATTAACGTGGAATACACTTATGACGTGACCATGTTCAAAGAGACCTTTGAGCATGAATATACCTATATCAATGGATTTATACGCAACGCGCATCGGTTCGCAAACCGTCCGGCCGTCACCTGCACGCAGCGCGAGCGTACCTGGACGTACAGCGAGCTGAACCGGGAAGTGAATACGCTGGCGAATGCGCTGCTGGCGGACGGCGTGTCGAAGAACGAAGTGGTCACCTACCAGCTGCTGAATTCCGTAGAATTTGTACTGAGTTTCCTTGCTCCGCAGAAGATCGGTGCGATCAACTCTCCGATCAACTTCCGCTTATCCCCCGGCGAGACCGCCTATATTCTCGACGACAGCAAACCAGCCGTTTACATCTATGATGCCGAGATCAAGGAAATCGCGCTGCAGGCTCTGGAAATGGCAGACCATAAACCTCGCCGGATCGTGATGGTTGATCCTACAGGCAATGCCAACGAAGCGCCGGAAGGCCACATCAGCTTTGCGGATTATCTGGCAGGCCAACCCGAACAGGAGCCTCAAACCGATGTTCGTCCTCATATTTACGATGAGAATACCCGCCTCTATACTTCAGGCACCACGGGAAGACCCAAAGGTGTGCCGCTGAACCACATTAACGACGTGCTCTCCGCTCATGACGTAGCTATGCATTTTCCTTTAAGTCCCGTTGATAAAACGATGAACATGAGCCCTTGGTTCCACCGCGGCGGCCTTTATTCCGGTGGCCCTATCCCTACACTTTATGTGGGCGGCGAAGTCGTTGTTCTTCGCTATTTCCATCCCAAAACAACCCTTGAGCTTGTTGAGAAATACGGCATTACCTTCCTGATCGGCGCACCGCCAATGCTGAAAATGCTGCACGACAGCCAGGCCAAGACACCGTCCGATCTGTCCAAGCTGAAAGGCATTGTCACCATGGGAGCGCCTTTGGAGCGCGAAGACTGCATCAAATACCAGCGGGTGCTGACGCCGAACATCTTCAACGGTTACGGTACAACAGAGGCGTTCTGGAACACCTTCCTGCGTCCTTATGATCTGCCTGAAATGGCTGGTTCAGCCGGACGTTCCTGTACCGATGACGACGTGGCTGTCGTCAAGGTCTATCCCGACCGCAAAGCCGAACCGGATGACGTTGTGGCCAAGGACAGCAGCGAAGTCGGAGAGATCATCGTCAGAGCGCCTGGCAAGACGACCTATTCTTACGTTAACAATCCGGACCAAAGCGAGAAGGTATTCTATAAAGGCTGGATCTATATCGGCGATATGGGAACCTGGGATGAGAATGAGTTCGTAACCGTTGTTGGCCGCAAGAATGACATGATTGTCTCCTCCGGTGAAAATATCCATCCGGTTCAGATTGAAGAAATTCTGAACCAGCATCCTGGAGTTAAGGAATCCGTGGTGGTCGGCGTGCCCGACGAGCTTCGCGGCGAAGCCGTGGTTGCCTACATCATCAAGGAAGATCCGGAATTGACCGCCAAGGAGCTTAACAAACACTGCAGCAACCATCCGATGCTGGCGGCTTATAAGAAGCCGCGTTTCTACCGGTTCATCGACGAGCTGCCTTATACAGCAACCGGCAAAAAGAAACATTTTGTCGTTAGAGCATTGGCAGTTGAAGACCAAAAGAACGGGCTGCTGGAGAGATAAAAAACTGCTCGGGGCTTGATCTGCGGCATGAATAGCCGGCGGAGTTGAAAGCCGAACAGTAAGAAACGACCGTGGCAAGGGGTTGATCCTCGCACGGTCGTTTTTTATTTTTATTTAGAAGAGAAGGTCCGTAGATTTAAGAGAAACCGCTTCTTAGTTAATGGATTATTTATGATACAATTCTATATATTAGAAAATGGGGGTGTCTTCAAAATGGTAATGGAGCCTAACCATCTTAACTCGGTAGATGAAGATATTGCTCAGAGAAGAGCTAAAGAGAAAAAGGAAGATGTCGACTATCATCGTAAGCCTTTTTTGAGACACATCGTTAATACCCTGGTCGTGCTGGGCATTCTTGCTGTGGTTGTCCTTATTTTTGTTATCGTTATTGCGAATTCAAGATAATTTTACTGCTTACGCAGCTAGGCTTATCCCCGATTTATTTCTCCCCTTCCGGCTTTAAATTTTCCAGAATGCTTCACCAAAAATCTCTCCTGCCCCAAACTCCAGATTCCGTCTATCCCACCGCACTTCTATCCCACTTCTATCCGCTTGCTGGGACGATAAGGGTGGCTTTTTTGGCCCATCCCTCCTTATTTGGGCCGGTTTGTCTCCGTATTGACCCCTCTTCCTCCGCATAAGGTGAAGGAGGGAGGGATGACGGATGATCATTGCAGTATTGTCGGCAGAGCAGACACTGGCAGCGAGGCTGACAGCGGATTCGGTGAGGGAGCTTTTACCTGATGCCGAACTGGTTCCAGTAAGAACGGAGCAGCTGCCGGAGTTTCACGCTTTTTTACAGGGGAACACGGATCCGTTCTGCTTAACCCTTCGGGCCGGGACTCAGCTTCTGCCCGACTTTCCAACCTATATAGAGAAGGCGTTATTATCTTCGCAGACTGCAAATATCGGCGCATGGCGCATGACGAAAGAGGCTGGACCTGTAAGGGCTGTAGGAGTTGAGTACGATAACGAGCCGGAAGAAGGGGGATATCTCTGGAGGACCGGGCTGTTGGCCAAATCCGGTTTCGCCGGGAGAGACAGACTGCCTTTTCCGCAGTATATGGAAATCGAGTTGTGGAACAGGCTGGCTGCAGCCAATGGGGCGGCCGGGCTTGATGTCAAAGTAAGGGCAGGCGCAGGATGGAAGGTTCACAGCCCACGAACGCCGAAAGGGCAAAGCAACGAGGAAGAGCGGCGTCTTATTAGGCCGATGCTGATGCATCAGGAAGTCGTGCCTCTGGAGCAGCTGCCCCTGTTCTCCATTGTTATGGTCGTGCATAATGAATCTCCTTATGTCCCGTGGGCCATCCGCAGCGTCATCAACCAATCCTTCGCGGACTGGGAACTGCTGATCGTGGATGATGGCTCCGAGGACGGGACGGTTGAGGCGATCCAAACTTATTTGGAGGAGGAGTATCCCTTATCCCTGGAACCAGTTAACCGCCGCGTCCAGATCATCAGGAACAGGATCAACTATGGAAAAAGCGCCGGCCTAAACCAGGCTCTGCAAGCCTCCCGAGGCCGATGGGTGGTTGAGCTGGACGGAGATGACTGGCTGGCCCCGGATGCGCTGGCCTATTTGCAGCAAGCCGCCGGAAGTGCGGATTCGGAGCAGGTGCTCTGGTACGGAGATTATGTGGAGTGGCAGGAGTTAACCGGCGGCCGGCTCATGTACGTTGGCGAACGGCAGTTTGGACCGCCGCACACGGCAAGCCGCATCACAGCCGCCGGGCACCCTATAGCGCCGCGATGTTATCGGGCGGATGTCCTGCGCAAACTCGGCGGTTGGGCGCAGAATGATCCCTATAACGGCCGGTTGTATGAAGACATGCATCAGCTGCTGCGCCTTTCGCCGGAAGGTCCATTTGGCCATATTCCCTTGCCCCTTTATCACCGGCGGATCAGAAGCGGCAGTATAACGAAACGATATTCGTCGGAATATCGCAAGTGGCGGGCTTGGGCCGCTGCTGCCTATGGAGAAACGGAGCTGCTTTAACGGGCCCGTGTGCCAAGAAGAAGTCCAATCAAGAGGCACAACTTGAGGACGCCGGGTTTCTCGGCGCACTGAAGGAGCCCTTGTCGAGAGACAACGGCTCCTTCTTCGTGAACTGAAAAGCTCAGCCTCTTTCGGTCTGTTCCTTGGCCCGACTCAGGGCGGAGCGGATTTCCGGATGAAGCCGGTACAGCAGGAAGCTGCGTACGGCCCAGGCGATGCCGATGCCAGCGAAGATCAGCCAGTTACCTTCCGAGAAATGAGTGAATCCATAGGCTCCTTCAAATACCCAGCGGACCAGCAGCCGACAGGCGAGCAAAACGATCCAGCACAGAAAATAGCCTAAGCCACCTTTGGTGTACAATTCCCCTCCCCGGTACTCAAGCCGGGTGGTGTAGGCCTGGGCGACGCCTATCACTGCGGCCAGCAGCACGGTGACCAACAGCTCGGCTACGCTTTTGCCTGATAGAGGGTGCGGCATCGATTGCAGCAATTCATAGAAAGCGATGACCGGCAGCAGGAAGAACTGCAGCCGTTTTACTTTTCTTGCTTTAAATTGTCTGAAAATAACGAAAATAATAACTGCCGCGATCAGAAGCGGCACAATGAACTCGTTCAATGGATATTCCTCCTGAATGGTTTTGGATTGTGTATTCAGCTTGCCTGGTGAAGATGTATACAGCTTATCAGGCATCCTGATCCTAGCGCCTCTGCCGGCAGTTGATTTGTTTAAGCTCTTTCTCTATCCGCAGATAGAGAAGAGGTAGGGGCCGGTTATGATACAATGGCCATAAACTTATCGAGAATCAGAAGTCAAAATGGAAATATGGAACTCAAAATTGGAAATATAGAAGTCAAAGAGGAAAGAAGGAGCCCATGTTGTCGGCAGGTAACAAAACACTACTAAGATCGTTCAGAAGGTATACGCTAATAACGATCGCGTTGGCTTTTTTTCTTTTATCCGAATATCAGCCCGGAAGCGGGGCAGAGGTCTTTATTTTAGTTCCTTACGGGTTTGTGTATTTTTGGCTGTTTGCCAACCGGGGCAGAGGCTGGAACGGGCTGGAGATCGTTGTTCTGCCGCTGTTCCTAATGGCTGGGGTGGCCATCGGGTATTTTGCCGGCGGAGAATATCCGGGGCCGAATCTGCTTTGGCCGTTGATCTTCTTCCTGGCCGTTCCCCCCAAGAAATTCGAATGGACAGCGAGGGGGCTTGCGGCCTGCGCAGGCATTGAGATTGTGATTTTTACGTACAGCGGGAGTGTTCCCTATGCAGCGCTCTTTGCTGTCTTTGGCGTATATATGGCTATTCAGGGCCGAGCCCGGCTCAAGAATGCCTACAGCGTCATCCAGCAGCAGCTCAAAGAATTGAACAAGACGCACGAAGAGCTGCAGGAGGCTCATAAGCAGCTGCAGGAAGCGACCGTAAACTCGATGCGGTATGCCGCGCTTTCGGAGCGCACGAGGATAGCCCGGGATATTCATGATGGCCTCGGCCATCATTTGACCTCGATGATTGTGCAGCTGCAGGCGCTCGAGATGATGCTGGAAAGCGAGCCTCAGGCTGCCCCCGAAGCAGTCGGAGAATTAATCCGGACGGCCCGCGCGGGGATGCAGGAGGTCAGACTGGCCGTACACGAATGGAAGGAAGACGAAAGCGGGCTTGGGCTTGCCGCCCTTCGGGGACTGATTTCGCAAACCTCTGCAAATACAAATCTCCGTATTCATTGGGAGGAAAGCCCGGGTTTATCCGATTGGGACCCGGCCATGTCTATCGCGCTTTACCGGATTCTGCAGGAGGCGTTGACCAACGTCCTGCGCCATGCGGAAGCGGATGAGGTGAAGATTCGTCTCCTTGAAGAAGACGATTTATTAAAGATAACCCTGCAGGATAACGGGAGCTACCGGCATGAACCCGGCCAGCCGCTCGGCTTTGGCCAGCAGGGCATTCAGGAACGGTGCCAGTCGGTTGGCGGCACCTGCCGGTTTGGGCAAAATGAGCCCAGCGGCCTGACCTTGACGATCGAGCTTCCCCTTCGGCAGCCTGATCTTAAAATGTAGGATAAGGCCGGATCGGCCGCTCACTCGCTTTGCCGTCGCGGCATCAGCAAGGAAGAACAGCACCTTGGATTGAAATGAGGAATAAGCGGCGCTAAAGAAAAAAGTCCAGCCGCTTGATGCAGGAGGAAGATGATTTTGAATACTTTAAGACCGATTCGGATCGTGCTGGCAGAAGATCAGTTGTTAATTCGCGAGAGCCTGCGGTTCATTCTGAACCATCAGGAGGACATGGAGGTGGTCGGCGAAGCGGGGGACGGAGAAGAGGCCGTGGCGGTGGCGCGGCAGACCCTGCCCGACTTGATGCTGATGGATGTGCAAATGCCTAAAGCGACAGGGCTTGAGGCTACTGCGGAGATCGTCAAGCAGCTGCCTGGCGTCAAAATCGTACTGCTGACAACCTTTGACATTCAGGAGTACGTGTTTGACGGGATTCGGGCCGGGGCCTGCGGCTATCTGCTTAAAGATACGCCAACGAAAGAGCTGTTATCGAATATCCGGGCCATCTCGGCCGGAGCCGCTTTATTCAACAGCAAGCAGGCGGGTTCCGTCATGTCGCAGGTCATTGCCTTGAACCGGCCGCAAGCTGGTTCAGGCACTAAGGGGGAGGGAGCTCCTCCGGTTGATGGAACTCAAGGCCTATCAGCCGCTGGACAGCCCTCGGCCGGTTCTCCCGGTTTCTCCGTTTCCGGGAACGGCGGGGACGGGGAGGCCCCCCTCCTTGTGGAACCGCTGACCGAACGGGAGAAGGAAGTGCTGCAGCAGATGGGCTACGGAAAGAAAAACGCGGAGATCGCCGTAACGCTGTTCGTCTCCGAGGGAACCGTCAAAACGCATGTCCACAACATCATCCAAAAGCTCGGCGCCCGGGACCGGACCCAGGCGGTGGTGCTTGCGATTCGATGCGGGCTGATCGATTAATGCCAGAGAGATCCTTGACATTATGAGCTGAGTAATAGAGCAATAGAGCAATGAAACAATAGAGTAATGAGAATTGAGCAATCCGCAGACTAACAAAAGCACCCGCTCCGGGATTCCAGAGCGGGTGCTTCCATTTCCAATTTCGCGCTGTTGGCCGCAAGACCTCCAGCTCGTGAACGAAGGAAAAGCCTTTACCTTAATAGCCGTCCGTCTTATGGCCGGATTTCTCGGCGATTTCTGCCCCTTCGCGGAAGGCGGCGGAGCCGGTATGGCTCATGTCGGCTTTGGCTTTTTCCAGGCCGTCCTTGACTCTTTGCCCGTAGTCAGCGTCAGCTTTGGTGAAATGCTCGATCATTTTCTCCTGGATCACCGGCTGGCATACTTTGAGGGCATCGACCAGGTTGCTGATCAGCTCGTCGCGTTCCCAGTCTTCGAATTTACGGTACGTTTCGCCGGCCTGCTTGTAGTCATTGGTCCGTTCGATAGACTGGCGAACCAGCTTGGCATTGTAGGAAGGCTCGTGGTCCTTGCCGGCAGGCTGGGCTTCCTTCAATCCGCCGAGAGAAGACGGCTCGTAATCGACATGCGGGTTCTGATCCGGCGCTTTGTCGACACTGTACGCCATTTGGCCGTCCCGCTGGTTGGTGGCAACATGCGTCTTCGGCGCGTTGATCGACAGCTGCAAATAGTTGGAGCCTACCCGGTAGCGCTGAGTATCGGAATAAGCAAAGGTGCGGCCCTGCAGCATTTTATCGTCGGAGAAGTCGAGGCCGTCCACTAATACGCCCGTTCCGAATGCGGCCTGCTCCACCTCTGCAAAATAGTTTTCCGGATTTTTGTTCAGCACCATTTTCCCGACCGGCAGGAACGGCCATTTCTCCTGGTCCCAAAGCTTGGTATCGTCCAGCGGATCGAAATCCAGCTCCGCATGCTCATCGTCGCTCATGATCTGTACGCACAGCTCCCATTCCGGATAGTCGCCGCGCTCGATCGCTTCGTACAGGTCCTGGGTCGCGTGGCTCGTGTTCTTGGCCTGAATGGCGTCGGCTTCCTTCTGGGTCAGGTTTTTGATGCCTTGTTTAGGCTCCCAGTGGTATTTGACGAGCACGGCTTCACCGTCCTTGTTCACCCATTTGTAAGTGTTGACGCCGGAGCCCTGCATCTGGCGGTAATTGGCTGGAATCCCCCAAGGAGAGAAGACGAACGTAATCATATGAATGGCTTCAGGGCTGTTGGAGACGAAATCGAACATGCCTTCCGGATTGGCCAGATTGTTGACCGGATCGGGGCGGAACGAGTGGACCATGTCGGGGAATTTAAGCGGGTCACGGATGAAGAAAATCTTCAGGTTGTTGCCGACGAGATCCCAGTTGCCGTCTTCGGTATAGAATTTAGTGGCAAACCCTCGCGGATCGCGGAACGTTTCCGGGGAATGGCCGCCATGAATAACCGTGGAAAAACGCACAAACACCGGCGTCTGCTTGCCCGCCTCCTGGAACAGCTTGGCGCGCGTGTATTTGGACACCGGCTCGTCGCCGACCTTGCCGTAGGCTTCAAAGTAGCCGTGTGCGCCGGCGCCGCGTGCGTGCACGACGCGCTGAGGGATGCGCTCGCGGTCAAAGTGGGACATTTTCTCCAGAAAATGATAGTTCTCCAGGGTCGAGGGCCCACGGTCGCCGACGGTTCTGATGTTCTGGTTATTGGTGATCGGGTGGCCCTGACGGTTCGTGAGCGTCATGTTGTTGTCCTTTTGATCTTTTTGATCCATGGTCAGAATTACACATCCTTTTTTCAGGTTATGGATGTACTTTTTGCCAAGGGAAATGGAATTATGCGGAAACAGGCAAATTTAAATCTTTGTTTGAAAGACAAAAAGACTCCATTCTCTTCTTAACCGGAGAATGGAGTCTTCGAACCCGTAACCGAAAAGCGGGGTTATTGTTTCTAAGAGAATGATAGGAATTACGCATGATTAACAATAAAAGTGAAAATAAATAGAATTTTTTGGGTTTTGTACTTTATTTTATATAGACAAGGTTCGACACAAAATTTAAAATTCAGTTATAAAAGATGGGCCGATGTCCAAGTTATCCCAGTCTTTTTGGTATTTTATTTATAGTGCAGAATGGGGTTTAGAGTGATGAAAGGTAAATTGGGCATTCGGGTCAAATTGGTCCTGTTTATGGTCGTGGTAGTGCTTTTGGGAACGGGGGTCATTGGTTATTACGCCGTATCCACTGCGCAGAAGGACATTCTTTCAACGGCCCACCAGAAGCTGCTGGGCGATTTGAATACGGGGAGAATGCTGATCGACAAGCTGTACCCGGGGGATTGGTCCGTTAAAGACGGCAAACTTTACAAGGGCGAGCAGGCCATCGATGAAACGTTAACGCTGCTGGATGATTTCGGCAAGGAGACGGGGGATACGGTTACGCTGTTCCTGGGGGAAACCCGAGTGGCCACCAATGTAGTGCAGCAGGACGGCTCGAAAGCAGTCGGTACAAAGGTCTCTGACAAAGTAGCAGACATTACGCTGAAGCAAGGGCAGACTTATGTGGGAGAGGCCATGGTAGTTGGGCAATCCAACCAGGCGGCTTACGAACCAATTAAAGATGCCTCGGGCAAAGTGATCGGCATCTGGTATGTTGGTGTTCCGGCAAAGCCGTATCAGGATACGGTTGACCGTTTTGGCGAACGACTGATTTTATTTGGTCTGATTGAGCTGGTGCTTGCGGCGGTGCTCATCTGGCTGCTGATTGTTCAAAACCTTAAGCCGCTGGTTTCCATAACCAAGGTTGCAGAAGAGGTGGCGGCAGGCAATCTTCGTGTTCAGCTTAAGGAGTACCGCTCAAGGGACGAGATCGGCCGGTTGACTTCGGCGATTTCCGGCATGGTACTCAGCCTTAAGAACACCGTTACGGAGCTGAATGAGAATATTTTTGCATCGGCTGATCAGGTGGCAAAGGCTTCCGATGGAATGGCCAAGGCGCTCGAAGAAATGACGCAGTCCTATCAGGCCGTGGCGAGCAGCAACCGGCAAATGACGAAAGAAGCAGGCACCGGACATGAGACGGCGCTGATTTCCTCCCAGGTGCTGGAGGAGCTGTCCGATTTGATCCGGAAAGCGAACGAGCAGGCTGGTGAAGGGCAAAGCGACTCCGTGCGGACCAAGGAAATGGCTGAGAGAGGACGGGAGACCGTACTGCAGACATTGTCTCTGATGGAGTCCATTCAAGGACGCTCCAACGAAACGGGCGGCCTGATCGGACGACTCGAGGAGCATTCCCGGAAAATCTCCGACATTACAGTCACCCTTTCGGAGATTGCAGCCTCCACGAATTTGCTGGCCTTAAACGCTTCGATCGAAGCGGCGCGTGCCGGAGAGTCCGGACGCGGTTTTGCAGTAGTAGCCGGGGAGGTCCGCAAGCTGGCTGAGCAGTCTGACCGGGAAGCTGCGGAAGTAGCAGGACTGATCCAGGTGATTACCGCGGACATTCGTGAAGCGGTCTTATCCAATGAACGCAGCCGGGAGGAAATTGTCCGCGGTACGATTGCCGCGCGTGAAGCCGGTGATGCCTTGCAGGACATTTGGCTGGCAGCGACGGGAACGGCAGACAATATGAACCGGATCATGCAGATGACCACGGAGGAAGTAGCCGGAGCTGACAGTATGATTATGCTGAACCAAACCGTAACGGGCATTATGAAGGACACGCTGGATCTTTCCGAGGAGGTTGCGGCCAGTACGCAGACTATGGCTGAGGAGATCGAACATCTGGCCTCCGCCTCTGAGGAGCTGAATGCAATGGCCGAGGAGCTAAAATCGAACCTGGGCAAGATTAAGGTTTAGGTTCGGACAAGATATAGAAGCGATATGGAAGTGAATAAACGATAAAGAAGCGGTCTCGGCAGGTCCTGATTGGACCTGAGAGCCGCTTCTTTTTTAACACCACTTGACTCAAAATCCGCGCTTGATCACGGTGAAACACTCCGCCGTATGGCCTTATAGCCGTATAGCTCTATTGCTCATTGCCTTACTGCTTTATTGCTCGTTACCCTTTGTTAAACCAGCCATCCGTTTGTCTCGGCAATATTGATCGCTTCGATCCGGTTTTTGGCCCCGAGCTTTTGCATGATTTCCGATACGTAGTTCCGCACCGTCCCCCGGGACAAATACAGCTTGCTCGCAATGTCATGGATGGCAAGTCCGTCTGCGACCAATCTCAATACGGCCTGTTCACGCTCCGTTAAAGGGTTCACCGCTACAGCTTCCCACAAGCTGAGTGAAAGCTCCGTGCTGACAACCCGCTCTCCCTGATGGATTGTTCGCAGGGCGGCGCTAAGCTCATCGACAGGGGAGTCCTTAAGCAGGTATCCCTTCACGCCGGCTTTCAGAGCCCTTTGGAAATAACCGGTGCGGGAGAAAGTGGTCAGGATGACCACTCTGCAGGGATGGCCTTCTTCCTTCAGCCGTTCGGCAACGTCGAGCCCGGTAAGCTTCGGCATCTCAATATCCAGCAGACAAAGATCGGGATTCAGTTCCCGGACCAGCTTTAAGGCTTCTTCTCCATTTTCGGCTTGAGCCACGACCTCGATGTCTTCCTCCATATCCAGCAGCAGCTTCAATGCGCCGCGCAGCATACCTTGATCCTCAGCAATTATAACTTTCATTGGACGCCTTCTCCTGTACTTAAACTCCGGGCTATTTTTGGGATAGTCAGTCGGACGCGAGTTCCCTTTCCATGCACGGCTGTAAGCTCCAAACTTCCATTAACCAGAGCTATACGTTCTTTCATGTTGCTCAGCCCTGCGCCATGAGTCCAAATGCCTTCTTGCTCCAGCCCTATGCCATTATCCGAAATAGTCATAGTAAAAGCATGGGGTTCCTGCACGAGCCCAATCTCGCAGCGGGCAGCCTTGCTGTGTTTGACAATGTTGGTCACCGACTCGCGGAGGCACATGCCCAGCACATTCTGGACGAAGGGCTCGAGGTCCGGATCACCGGGTTTTCCGGGTTCTCCGAGTTGTTCGCTGTCTCTGTTGTCTTCGCTGTCTCCGCCTGAATGTTCCACCTTCAGTTCAATTCCGGCAGCAAGCAAAATCTGTTTAGCATGGCCTATTTCACCGGCTATGGTGACCGAAGTCATGTCGGACACAAGCTCCCGGACTTGTTTAAGGGCTGCCCTGGCAGCCCAATGGATATCTTTTGCTTCCTGTACGGCTTTGCCGGGCTGCTTGTTAATCAGCTTCTCCACGAGTTCGCTCTTCAAGGCAATCAGGGATAACGTATGGCCAAGAGTATCGTGGAGATTTCGGGAAATTCGCTGCCGCTCCTCCTGCTTGCTGAGCCGCGCGATCTCCTCATTCGCCAGGTGTAATTGTCCCTTCAATTCCTGGGAGCGTACGCCCCCCCGAATGCCAGTCGGAACGATAACGGCCACGATCATGGCCGGTATCAGATTCAGCAGATCACTTTCAGTAAGGAAAGAAGAGGCGTAGATAAAGTAACCGGCCAGAAGAACCGCCAATAGGACCATGTGGAAACGGAACGTCTTCGGATTTGGCAGGAATGCGATAACGGGCGTGACGAAGAAGACGAGATACAAGTAAGATGGCTGCCATAACAGGGTGAAATAAGCGATGATGACCAGTTCGATGAACAGATAATAGAACATTCTGGCGGGGTCCCACCAGCTCAGCAGATAAGCGGCGACGAAAAGTGCCAATACGGCGAAGCCCAGACCCTTTTCCAAAGCATGACGAGACAAAATATCGGTTACGGGGAAGGCCAGGTAAACCAGCCATATCACCGGAAAGAGGTACTTCCTTTTCTTTGAGAAAAAAACCACGTCAGATCGCATCCTGTCTTTTGTTCAGATAGGAAGATAATACCACAAACAAGGCTGCGTAGACGACCAAAGTCAGCAGGCTTGAGCCAGAGACGCTGTGGCCAGCAGCCAGACCCCAGGCCCCGCTGCCAAAACGGTAAGAGGGCATAAGCTCCATGACTCGCTGAAGAACGGGGGACATCGCCTGCTTGGGGAACCATAACCCGCCAAGAATGGAAATGCCCATGTAAACCAACTGGGAGACCACCTGTACCGCATCGGTGTTTCGCAACTGACCAAGCAGGGTGCCCAGTGCCATAAAGGGGAGTGCTCCGGCCCAGATCCACAAACCGCAGAACAGCCACTGCTCCCAGCTCATGACAACGCCTTTAAACAGGCTGCCGAGCAGAAACATGAAGAGGATAATTCCGGCGTTGATGACGGAGGTCGAAACCATTTTTGAAGCCACATAGATAGAAGAAGACAGGGGCGTGACTCGGAGCAGCCTATTGTATCCGGAGGCCCTTTCCGCTGCCAGCCGGCTGCTAAGGCTAGTAATGCTGGAGCCGAGCACGCCGTATACGGTCATCGACATCAGATAATAAGCCTTCCACTCGATTCCGCCAATCTGCATGGCATCCCCAACAACGCTGGTGAAGATGAAATAGAAGAGTGCCGGCATGAGCAAGGCGAAGATTACAAATCTTCTGTTCCGCAGTGTCCGCAAAATTTCAGCCCGGCATTGGGCAGTCATAGCTCTAGACAACATGGCGACTCTCCTTTGTGCCTGTTTTATTCGTTTCACTTGCTCTATCTGTGCTCCCGTTTCCCTGAACCAGATTACGGAACGCTTCCTCAAGGCCTCCGGTCTGGATTTCGATGTCCCGAACGTCAAGATTCATGTGGACCATGGTAAAAATAACCCGGTCCGTATCCAGGCTGGTCAACTTGACCCTTCGGCCGTTCCAGACCGCTTCCTGTACACCGGGCAGCTGCTCCAGCTGCCGGGGCTGAAGCTCTGGTCCCGCAGTGAAGTGAATCGATTTCCGGCCAGCCGCCTGCTTCATTTCAGCAGGTGATCCGTCGGCGATCAGCCGGCCTTCATTGACCACAAGAATACGGTCGGCCAGCTGGTCCGCTTCCTCCAGATAGTGAGTGGTCAGCATAATCGTTTTGCCCTGGTCCTGAATGGTCCGGACAGTGTCCCAGAACATCTGCCGTGACATGACGTCCATCCCCACCGTCGGCTCGTCAAGGAACAGCACTTCCGGATCGCCGGCCAAAGCCAGGGCAAAAGCCATCCGGCGTTTTTGACCGCCTGAGAGGGAGCTGGCCATCTTGTCTTGGACCTCATCAAGGCCTGCGATACGAAGCAGCCGCCCCAAGTCCATCGGATGGCTGTAATAGTGACGGAACAGGTCCACCGCTTCCCGGACCTTTAGTCCGGGCACCATCTCTGAGTCCTGCAGCATTGCACCGATTTTGCCGCGCACTTTGGCTTCCCTAGGGCTGCCGCCCAGCAGTTTGACCTTCCCTCGGGTAGGCTGCTGAAGCCCCAGCAGCATCGAAATGGTGGTGGACTTGCCTGCCCCGTTTGGACCAAGCAAAGCCACCAGGCTGCCTGGCTCAACGGAGAAGGACAGGTGATCAACGGCGCATTTGCCGTTTGGATATTGTTTGGTCAAATCGTCGAGGACGATAACCGGTTTGGCATTCATTTATGATTTCACCCCGTCATCAAATTGGATGTCTTAAGACTACCTGAACGGGAGAATGCGAAACAGGCCGATTTGTCATGAAACCGGGATGACATTTGTCATGCGGACTTGGACTACCGGCCATACAAAAAGCCGCCGAAAGGCGGCCTGCTGTTCAGGCGGCCCTTCGGCGGCTTGGCTTTTTCAGAGAATAACGTACCCGTGCTTCTTAGAAATCGAAGTTGTCCGGATCCGGACCTACGCGGTGGTTCTGGTTCATGGCATCAATGGCAGCCATGTCTTCGGTGCTCAGCTCGAAGTCGAAGATCGAGGCATTCTCGATAATACGGTGTTCTTTGGTCGATTTAGGGATGGTTACGATCCCGTTTTGAATGTCCCAACGCAGGATAACCTGAGTGACGGACTTGCCGTATTTCGCGCCAATGGCCTTCAGCTCTTCGTTGTCCAGCAGCTGACCTTGCATCAGCGGGGACCAGGCTTCGATTTGGATGCCTTTCTGCTTGCAGTAGTCGCGCAGCTCTTTCTGAGTCAGGCGAGGGTGAAGCTCGATCTGATTGACGGCCGGCACAACCTCTGCATCGGCGAGCAAGTCTTCAAGATGATGAATTTGGAAGTTGCTGACGCCAATCGCTTTGATTTTTCCCTGCTTGTACAAGGTCTCCATCGCTTTCCAGGCTGCTTTATATTTGCCTTCTTTAGGCCAGTGGATCAGGTAAAGGTCCAGATATTCCAAGCCCAGCTTGTTCAAGCTGACTTCGAAAGCGGCCAAAGTTTCCTCATAGCCCAGATCGGCATTCCATACTTTGGAGGTCACGAAAAGGTCTTCCCTTTTCAGGCCGGCTGCTTCGAGCCCTTGGCGGATTCCGTTGCCTACGCCTTGCTCATTGCCGTAAATAGCTGCGGTATCAATGCTGCGGTAGCCGTTTTTAATGGCTGCAGCTACAGCTGCCTCCAGCTCCGCGCCTTCTTCCACCTGAAATACGCCAAGACCAAACCAAGGCATTTGAGCGCCGTTATTTAATTGTACTGTGCTTTGCAGATTCAAACTCATGATTCCTATTCCTCCTGAATTTTAATTGTATATATAAAATGAACGGATGCATGGCGTCCTTTACAGAGCAGCCATGGCTTCGTTCACTCCATAGCCTCCGTTAATCCTTTTGAAACCTGGGTGCCCCTTCTAGGGTTCCCTTTCTTCTCCAAAACGAGACTGATTGCTGTAAGAGCTGCCGCTGCGGCGACCATAATGGCCCCTACCCACGCGGTATGAACCAATCCTAGCGTATCGGTAATGATGCCCCCGAGGTAAGCCCCGAGCGCGATGCCTGCGTTGAAGGCTGCTATATTCAGTGCCGAAGCGACATCGACCGCTTTGGGCGCGATTTTTTCCGCCAGAAGAACCACATACAGCTGCAGCCCTGGGACGTTCATAAATGCCAGCAGGCCCATGAAGAAGATGGTGATCAATCCTGCAACTTGATAAGGTGCCGTAAAGGTCAGCACAAGCAGGATTATAGCCTGTAGAATAAACATGCCGAGCAAAGCCCGCAGCGGCTTGCGGTTGGCTGCTTTCCCTCCGATAACGTTGCCGATGGCAATGGCAATTCCGTAGAGTAGAAGGAGAAGGGCAACGGTTTTCTCCGCAAAACCTGTCACTTCATGCAACAGGGGCGACAAATAGGTGAATACTACAAAGGTTCCGCCATAACCAAGCGCCGTTATCAGAAGGGCGAGGATGATCTTGCCGCTCTTAAACAGCTTAACCTGCTCGACCATCGGCGTTTTGGTCCCTTTCCGCAGTCCGGAGGGAACCAGAATCAGATTGCCTATAAAGGCCACGATGCCGACGGCTGCAATGGCGATAAAGGCGACTCTCCAGCCGAGCTGCTGTCCGATAAAAGTGCCGATCGGCACACCGGTAACTGTAGCTACTGTGAGTCCGGAGAACATCATCGAAATCGCGCTGGCTCTGCGGTTCTCAGGCACGAGGTCTGCAGCAATCGTCGAGCCGATCGACATGAACACCCCGTGCGAGAAAGCGGAAAGGACGCGGGCGACAAGCAGCAAAGCAATGCCCTGCGAGGCTGCCGCCAGGCTGTTCCCGGCAATAAAGACGACCATGATCGCCATCAGCAGCGTCTTCCGCGGCACGCTGGCCGTAAGCGAGGTCAGGATCGGGGCGCCAAAGGTCACCCCGAGGGCGTATAAAGTAACCGTGAGACCCGCAAAGGTCACGGAAATGTTCAAATCATCAGCAATCAACGGGAGCAGTCCTACGCTGATAAACTCCGTCGTTCCGATTGCAAAAGCGCTTATCGCCAAGGCTAGCAGCGCCAAGGTGCTTCTCTGTTTATTAAGCTCCATGTTTTCTCTTGTTCACTCCTACCTTGTAGAAATCACCGGCCGGTAATGTTATTATGGGTGAGCGGGATTCATTTGAATAGTACGTACTTATTTGTGCTATAGGCACCAAAAAGTCATCTATATAAGTATTTATATATAAATGCAGAAGCTACACTTTCTGCTGCCAGGAGGAATCGAATCGTTATGCCAGAAGTAGAGAAAACGCCAAGAACCAAGAAATACAACATTTCCGTTGAAGCTACGCTTGAGGTCATCGGAGGCAAGTGGAAATGCGTCATCCTTTGTCACCTGACACACGGACGCAAGCGGACCAGCGAGCTGAAGCGCCTGATGCCGGCCATCGCCCAGAAAATGTTGACCCAGCAGCTCAGAGAGCTTGAAGAAGACGGCATTATTAACCGGATCAGCTACAATGAAGTGCCGCCAAGAGTTGAATACGAGCTGAGCGAATACGGCTGGAGCCTGAAGCCGATTCTGGATTCGCTCTGCAATTGGGGCGAGCAGCATATTATCCGGGAGTACGGCGACAAATTCGCGGTGCTGGAGGATAATATTTTGAATCACTAGAGATCCATGACCATCAAGCCGGTTAGAGAATGGTTTCATTCTTTGGCCGGTTTTTTTTGTGGTCTGGTATTCTCTTGATTCGACCCGTTCATATTTCTATTGCCCGGATATGCGCATTAAGATACCATAAATAAAAACAACATAACGTCATAATGTTTAATTGAATCATAATTATTGAGGTGTTTATTTAGATTAATTAGTAAGCGCATCCACAAAGGCTAACCGCCTTGTCCTTAAGGTGTTGGCCCGATTTCTCTTCAAACGCAATTAACAAAATCCTTTTATTTCCCCTGCTGGTCTGACATTGGGTGTTAAGACGGGTGAGCTGCCTGTGTTGTAAAATGTGAAAAACAAAAAACGGGGTGGTCCGATGTGGTTCAGAAATTCATTAAAAAGCAAGCTGTCTGTTCTGCTGATTGCGGCTATCGTGTTTCCGCTTCTTGCCACCGGCATTGTCTCGTACCGCATCGCTACGAATTTGACGGAGAAAATCGAAAAGCAGTCCGGGATGAACACACTCCAGCAAATTTCGGACAAGCTGGATTTCATCATCAATGATGCGGAGAACATGTCGGTCTTTATCATCGGCCAGAAAAACATCCAATCCTACCTCGGCAGCGACCGGTCAGACATCTCGTTATATTCGCAAAACGTTGCTTTCCTGATGAACCTCGCTTCCTCCAAAACCTATATTTCGAACATTACGATCACCTCCAACCGGGGGTTCCCGGCGTTGTCCAACACGACGATTATCCGTTCCGGCCTGCCGGAGGTTATGCGGGCTAACGAAGGGAAATATAACCCGGCTGTAAAATGGTGGACCCCGCTGTATGAGAACCAGACGACGGACAATGGAATCAAGCAGGTATTTACGCTGGTTCGGCCGATTCGCAGCACCGACAAATTTCAGAACTACGGGGAGCTTGCGATCAGCATTGACGCCCGGGAGGTGCAGCACATGCTCGAGAACGCTGCCTGGAATGAAAGCGGGCATCTGTGGCTGACCAACGAAGAGAATCGGGTGATGGTCTCCCAGAAAGGCGAAGGATTGAATCAGCTCTTGGGGACCAAGATTTCGAATCTGGGTACTCTTGCGGACTCCGAAGGGGTCGAGAACGTCAAGCTGGACGAGGAGAGCAGCACCTTGCTTTATTACACAATCCCCAGTTTGGGCTGGAAGCTGGTCGGCGTCATTCCCACCCACATCTATACAGCGCAAAACCAATACGTGCTGACGATTACGGCTTGGGCTATTGGCATTTCCGGGCTGTTTGCCGGCCTGCTGGTGCTTTATTTCATTACCTGGGTGACCCGGCCGCTCATCAAGGTGGCGCGAAAGCTGAACAAGATCGATCCGGACGAGCCGATCCGCCCGTTCGAGGTCAAAACCATGGACGAAATCGGCATGCTCCTGCGCAGCTACAACCGGCTGAGCGACCGTATCCAGCGGCTCAAGAGTCAGCTGCAGCTGAATGCAGCCAAGAAAAAGGAGGCGGACATCGAGGCCCTACAGGCTCAAATTAATCCGCATTTTCTGTACAACACGCTCTCATCCATCCATTGGATCGCTTTGATGAATAAACAAAAGCCGATTGCGGAAATGGTCGGGGCGCTCACTGATTTCCTCAGGTTCAGCCTGAATGATGGAAGGGAATTCTGCACGGTCGGCCAGGAGGTTGCCCACGCCCAAAATTACGTACGCATTATGTCCAAACGGTTTCAGGATAAATTTGAGGCAAGCTTCTTCATCGACCCGGCGATGCAGGACCAAACGATGCTGAAGCTTCTCCTGCAGCCTTTGATTGAGAACAGCATCATGCACGGGATTCAGAAGAAGAAGGAGAAAGGCAGCATCCTGGTGCAGGGAGAGCTTCGCCCGGGAGGGATGACTTTTGTCGTTCAGGATACGGGCATCGGCATGGAAGAAGCGAAGCTTGAAGAGATCAAACGGGAGCTGCAGATCGAGAAAGAAAGTGTGGAGGACCCTGATGAAGCGGCAAAGGATTCAGGTGAAGCCGAAAAATCCGGATACGGTTTAGGCAGCGTCCACCGCCGATTGATGCTGCACTACGGAAGCGAAACCGGACTTCAGATCGAAAGCGAGCCAGGCAACGGCACGCGAATATCCTTTACTATACCTTTACTGGAGGGATCCGTATGAACATTATGATCATAGATGACGAGGTTATCATTCGGACGGGGCTTTGTACCGTCATCGACTGGGCCGAACTGGGCATGAACCTGCTTCCGCCCGCGGAATCGGCAGAGGAGGCGCTCGGGCGGCTCCTTTCGGAGCGTCCGGACATCGTACTTACCGATATCCGGATGGCCGGTATGGACGGCATTCAGCTGGCCAAGGAAATCAGGGAGAAGCTGCCGGATGCCGAAGTTATCATTCTCACCGGCTACGACGATTTCAGATTTGCCCAGCGGGCCCTCCGGCAGGGTGTAACTGACTATTTGCTGAAGACAAGCGATCCTGAGGAAATTATTAAATCCGTGATGAAAGCCAAACAGAATCTTCAGATGAAATGGGAACTGAAGAAGCAGGGCGATGTTCAGGCGGCTGCGCTGCGAAAGCAGCAT
This sequence comes from Paenibacillus physcomitrellae, assembly GCF_002240225.1. Taxonomy (NCBI): domain Bacteria; kingdom Bacillati; phylum Bacillota; class Bacilli; order Caryophanales; family Paenibacillaceae; genus Paenibacillus; species Paenibacillus physcomitrellae. Next base: position 3,345,589 of record NZ_CP022584.1, read on the forward strand.
TTTGAGTCATGGCTGACCGGAGGCGGGAACGGGAGCGGAAATGGAGATACGGGTGGTCTGGCTTATAAGTCGGTCAGCGAATGGCTGCAGCAGGCCGGGATCCATCTGGCAGCGTCCGCCGGCCGCCCCCACGGTATGCGCGTCCTGCTGATCAGCGCCTCAGGATGGGGGCATGACCGCTTCTCAGGGGTCATGCTTGGAGCGGCCGAAAGCAAGCTGTCCGAGCTGCTCCCCGGCATATCGCTGCTAAGGAATAACAGGATCATTGCTGTAGTTGGCGTGACACCGGGATGGCCGGGGACCCGGCAGCTTGAGAAGGCAGTCAGCCGGATCAAGGATACACTAAGGTGCGATATTTTTGCCGCTGCCGGAAATGAGGTCCGCTTGGTAGAGGAACTGCGCCGTTCCTATGAGGAAGCACAGAAGGTATACGGCTATCGGATTGTGTTCGGCGATAAGGGGCTGTTTGAGCTGAAGGATGTGGAAGACCGCCAGGGCGGAAGAGCCGTCTGCTCGGAGAAGGAGGAAAGCGAGTTGTCTTCGCTCCTGATGAACAACAATGCCAGCCAGCTCCATGACTGGACTGCAGCGCTCGTTAGGGAACGGCTGGAGGATTCTGAAACGACCCCGACTTCTCTGCAGGCGTTCCTTCAATCCATTGTGATCGGGGCCCATCGCTGGCTGGACAGGGCAAAGGAGACGGCCTCGGCTTCACAGTTGTCAACGGGGCTGACGGGCGCAGCAGCGACGCCGGCTATTTCATTTGAGCCGGGGGTCGTGCTTGAAGATGAACTGTTTAAGCTGCTGCTGTCAGTGATGAATGAGTTCCACCAGCTGGCCGCTGATGGCAGGCATTCTTACATCTACCGGGCCATTGCCTATATTCGCAATCATCTCGGCGAACATTTGACCCTGCAGCAGGTGGCGGGTTTCGTACACTTGAATGCCAATCATTTCAGCGAGGTCTTCAAACGGGAAACAGGACAGGGATTCAGCGAGTTTGTGATTCGGGAGCGAATGCAGCTTGCAGCGAACATTCTGCTGACTACGCAGAAGAAAGTCAGCGAGGTAGCGGGGGAAGCGGGTTACGAAGACATCAAATATTTCAGCCAGCAGTTCAAGAAAATGATGGGATGTACCCCAACGGAATATCGGCAGCTTTCCACGGAGTGACGGTGCCTAGATCTCATATCAACCTGCCAGACTTAACCCTTCAAACTCCAATAGATCTAACATAAACCTAACGCCAAATAAACAGGTTTGTAAGCAAATAGCTCCGGAGGGGGTCTGATTTACGAACAATTATCTGACATGAACCCCATAAACCGAATTTTATCTACCCTCCGACTGAAGATCATCTCCTTACTGCTCACCTCCCGAAATCTTATACTTGTAACCATAAATGGAACCAAAGGAGGGGTCTTAAATGGCAAAGCAAAAACCAATCGCAATTCTCGCTCTGTTACTTTCGTTCACTTTGCTGCTCGCGGCTTGCGGCCAGGGGGGAGATAACACGGCGGCCACCAGCGCGGCCGGATCGGAGGGCTCCAAGGCAACAGGGGAGAAAATCAAGCTGTCCATCTGGCATAACTTCTCCGGGGATGATTTGAGAGCCAAGGTCGTACGGGCACAGATCGACAAGTTTAAAACCGAACACCCCGAGGTTGAACTGGATGAGCAGGCGATTCCGCCGGACGGATACCGTCAGCGTTTGAAGACGGTGGCTGCCGCCAACGAAATGCCGGATGTCTTCTTCGTGCAATCGGGCACATCGATCAAAGAATTTTACGATGGCGGTTTGATTCAGCCGATCACCCCTGTGCTGGATGAGCATCCGGATTGGAAAGACAACTTTATTGCCGGCTCGCTCGACACGCTTTCCTTTGAGGGCCAGGTGTACGCCACGCCGCTGAGCGGCTCAGCCACTTCCTTCCTGTTCTACAACAAGTCCTTGTTTGAGAAATACGGCGTTAAGGTTCCTACCACTTGGGACGAGATGATGACGGCGGTCAAAACGTTCAACGACAACAAAATCACGCCGATTTCGCTGGGGAATAAAGCCTCCTGGCTGGCGCAGTCCAGCATCCTCTCCTCGCTTGCGGACCGGGTGACCGGTACGGACTGGTTCTTGAAAGCCGTGAATCAGGACGGGGCGAAGTTCACCGATCCCGAATTCGTGCAGGCACTGCAATATTTCAAAGACCTGGCGGATGCCAATGCGTTCCAAACCGGCTTTAACAGCCTGGATAACACCCAGATGGAGCAGTATTTTGCCGAGGGCAAAGCCGCAATGATGATCGACGGTTCATGGGCGCTGACGAATATGGCTGCGGCAGCAACCGAGGAGCAGCTCAGTCAGATCGACATCACCGTGCTTCCGTCCGTTCCCGGCGGCAAAGGGGATCCGAATTCGATGTCCGGCGGCTCCGGCGGCGGTCTGGCGCTCAGCAAATCCGTCTCAGGTGACAAGCTGAAAGCCGCTTTGGACCTGATCTATACGGTCAGCGGTCCGGAAGCGATGCAGGCCATCGCGGACAGCAACTCGATCGTCACCTACAAGGTTGAGCCGGATCAGTCCAAAGTTATGCCGCTGTTCTACAAGGCGTTTACGCTGTACAAATCACTCAGCCTTACTCCGGTATACGATGCTTATTTAACCTCTTCCGCGACCGACGCGGTGAACAACGGCCTGCAGGAAGTGTCCCTGGGCGGCGATCCGAAAGCGATCGCCCAGAAGATTCAGGACGCTCAGGCCAGAGATCTTGGCAAATAACCGGCCGTTCCTAAACTCATAGAACCAATTTCCGGACGATATCCGTTCCCGCCTTTCCAAGAGCGGGTATCGTCCATCCATGCATCTTTGAAAGGAGGCCGGTTATGGCGTTCGTGAACCGACTTAGAGGGTTTGTGGTGATCGGGCTGCTGCCCGCTCTCGTTTTGTACCTGGTTTTTGTGCTTGTGCCGATCGTCTGGTCGGTTTATTACGGATTTTATGACTGGAAAGGCATTGGCGCAGCCAGCTTTACCGGTTTGGACAACTATGCGGAGGCCCTCCGCGACCCGATTTTCTGGCGGGCGTTGAAGAACAACCTGATCATCGTGGCCGCCTCGATTCTGGGGCAGCTGCCGATCGCGCTCGTTCTATCCTTGATTCTCCGAAAAAGCACGCTGTTCCACCGCTTTGTCCGCTCGGCCGTTTTTATGCCTATGGTTGTCTCCACCGTTGTCATCGGCATGATCTGGGGATATATCTATCACCCTCAAATCGGTATCTTAAATGTCATTTTGCAAAATATCGGGCTAGGCTCCTGGATCCGTGACTGGCTGGGGGATGCCCGCATCAATATGTATTCGGTCAGCGCTCCGGTCATTTGGGCCAACATCGGCCCTTATCTGATTATCTTTATCTCGGCGATTCAGAACATCCCGTCCGAAATGGAGGATGCCGCCAAACTTGACGGCGCCGTCCGGGCCAAATGGCTGTATCTCATCGTCATTCCGATGATCTGGGATACGATCAAGGTCGCCATCGTACTCTGCATTTCCGGCAGTTTGAAAGCCTTTGACCTGATTTATATTATGACGGGCGGCGGTCCGGCCCAGTCGACCGAGCTGCTCGCCACTTACATGTACAATAATACGTTTGAAGTTTTCCGTTACGGCTACGGCTCCGCCGTTTCCTCGCTGATCATCGTCATCAGCCTCATTCTCGTGCTCGGCAGCCAGCTGCTGATGAGAAAGAGAGGGATATAATGAATCTGATTTCACCGGAATCCCTGACAGAGAAAACATTCCGCAGACCCTTGTCCACCCGGCGCAGGAAATCCGGCTGGCTGTGGGGATTGGATACGGCGCTGCTGGTTTATGCCCTGGCGACGATTTACCCTCTGCTGTGGCTGTTTATCAGCTCCTTCAAGTCTGTGCGCGACTTCTCGGCCAATCCGTTTGCCCTGCCTTCGGTCTGGCAGTTTGAAAATTATACGCGGGCCTGGGAAATTGCCGGTATCGGAAGGGCATTTGCCAACTCAGTTATCGTCACGCTCGGTTCGCTTGCGCTGACGCTGATTCTCGGGACGCTTACCGGCTACATTTTGTCACGGCTGGACTTCCGGTTTAAGGGTGTAATTATGGGTTTGTTTGTACTGGGCATGCTGATTCCGATCCACAGCACGCTGGTACCGCTGTTTATCATGATGAAGAACCTGCATATTCTGGACACCTATGCTTCGCTGATTCTGCCTTATGCGGCGTTCGAGCTGCCTGTGGCGATCTTTATCGTGGCGGCCTATTTAACCTCCGTGCCCAAAGAGCTGGAAGAAGCGGCGATGATCGACGGCAACGGATATTGGGGGATTTTCTGCCGGATCATTATGCCGCTGGCGGTTCCGGCCATGGCGACGATCTCGATTTTGGGTTTTCTGCGCTTCTGGAACGATTTCGCTTTTGCGCTCGTGTTTATCAATGACCAGTCCTTAAAAACGCTGCCGCTCAGCTTGTCCATCTTCTCCGACGGCTATGGCACGGATTACAGCCTGACGATGGCCGCGATGTCGATTGCGGTAATTCCAACGGTGATTGTGTACCTGATCTTCCAGGAGCAGATCATGAAAGGTATGGTTGCGGGAGCGGTTAAAGGTTAAGGGCTAAGCTAATTTATTTTGGTAAAAAAAGAGACCGGAAACGGTGCGCCGATTGGCGGCCATTTCCGGTTTGTTTTTCGTTAACGGCTCGTGAACGGCTAAATGAGGAGCTTATCTCCCGCTCCCGCCCGAATCCCCGCCGCTCAGCTTCTCCTGAGCCTGGCGAATCATTTCGCGGACCATCGAGCCGCCGATGGCGCCGCCGATTTTCCCGGCCTGCTCGGCCGTCAGATCGCCGTTATCGCCATGCTTGAGCGGTACACCGAGCGACTGGGCCACTTCATATTTGACGTCATCCGGCTGCTCGGGGTTCACTTTGTAGCCTTCCTGGCGCATGGCCTCCGTCTTAAAATGCTGAAGTGCCCGGTCTGCACCCGGTCCTCTGCCTGATCTTCTTCTAGCCATATCGAATCAGCCTCCTTTAACTTGAGGGAATCCGGTCTTAGAATGCCCTGATTTCAGGGGTTTATGTTCAGGTGGGGGAACAGCCCGTTTTTGCCTGTTTTTACATTGAAGCGGCCTCGGACATCTGCCATAATAATGAAATTAAGGTTTATGGATCAATGATGGACGAACACAGAGGGGGCTTTTGTTTCATGAAAGGGATTATTACTGTGCTCGGCAAGGATAAGGTAGGCATTATCGCTAAAGTCTGCACGTACCTGGCCGAACAGAATGTCAACATTCTGGATATCTCGCAGACGATTATTCAGGGTTATTTCAATATGATGATGATCGTCGATATTACGGCTCCGGCCAAAAGCTTTGAGGCGCTGATTGAAGATCTGCAGAAGCTTGGGGCGGAGCTGGGCGTGGAGATCAAACTCCAGCATGAGGATATTTTCAATACGATGCACCGGATTTAAGCGGCCTGACAAGCTAATAATGGCAGATCGGGTTTGGACACAGTAACAGCAATTTGCAGGCACGGGAGGAAGGAATACGATGATTACGCTTGGAGAAGTGCAGGAAACGAATAAAATGATCCGGGAAATGAACCTCGACGTGCGCACGATTACGATGGGCATCAGTCTGATGGACTGTGCGCATTCGGATTTGGCGGTATTTAACCTGAATATTTACGATAAAATTACCCGTCTGGCCGAGAAGCTGGTCAAAACGGGCGAAGATCTGGAGCGCCAGTTCGGCATTCCGATCATTAACAAACGCGTATCGGTTACCCCGATTTCGATTGCGGCCGGCGGCCTCAAAACCGACTCTTACGTGCCTGTTGCCGAAACGCTGGAGAAAGCAGCCAAAGAGATCGGCGTCAATTTTATCGGCGGGTTCTCCGCTTTGGTGCATAAAGGATTTACGGAAGGCGACCGCAAGCTGATCGAAAGCATTCCGGAAGCCTTGTCCGTCACGGAGCGCATCTGCGCATCGGTCAACATCGGATCTTCGCGCAGCGGCATCAACATGGATGCGGTGAAGCTGATGGGCGGCATCGTCAAGAAGACGGCTGAGCTGACCGCGGACCGCGATTCGGCGGGCTGCTCCAAGCTGGTTGTCTTCTGCAATGCGGTAGAGGACAACCCGTTTATGGCGGGCGCTTTCCACGGAGTTGGCGAGCCGGAGTGCGTGATCAACGTTGGCGTCAGCGGACCGGGCGTGGTCAAGCGGGCTTTGGAGGAAGTGAAGACCAGCGACTTCGAAACGCTCTGCGAGACGATTAAACGGACAGCGTTTAAAGTGACGCGGGTCGGCCAGCTGGTCGCCCAGGAAACGTCGAAACGCCTCGGCGTGCCGTTTGGCATCGTCGATCTGTCGCTGGCTCCGACGCCGGAAATCGGCGACTCGATTGCGGAGATTTTCCAGGTGATGGGCTTGGAGGAAGCTGGTGCTCCGGGAACGACGGCGGCTTTGGCGATCCTGAACGACAACGTGAAAAAAGGCGGCGTGATGGCGTCTTCCTACGTCGGCGGCCTCAGCGGCGCTTTTATCCCGGTCAGCGAAGACCACGGCATGATTCAGGCCGTACAGAAAGGCGCGCTGACGCTTGAAAAATTGGAAGCCATGACCTGCGTCTGCTCGGTCGGCCTCGATATGATCGCGATCCCCGGAGACACGAGCGCCGCGACCCTGTCGGGCATCATCGCCGACGAAGCGGCCATCGGCATGGTCAATAACAAAACGACGGCCGTCCGCATTATTCCGGTCGTCGGCAAAGGCGTCGGCGAAATCGCCGAATTCGGCGGACTGCTCGGCTATGCGCCGGTTATGCCGGTAAACAGCTTCAGCTGCGCCAGCTTCATTGACCGCGGCGGACGGATTCCGGCGCCTATCCACAGCTTCAAGAACTGACCCTCAAAAGATTAGGTATGAAAGATAGGGTACGTAAGATCAGGTGTGAAGAAACGACAAGAAAGCCGCTTCTGTTGCCGAAGCGGCCTTCTTGTGTAAGGGATGTCCGTTTGTATGAGATCGCGGGACTTCCTACAGGACGCCTTTTTCCTTCTTGAACGCCTCGGCAAACTCGCCCAGATCCGGTCTGTCCCGGAAATTGATCGTATTGCCGTCGGGAAAGATCACGGCAAATTCATAAAGCATTTCATGTTTATCTATGGCATTTTTGCCTTCCGAAAACCCCAGCTCATTGATCGGGTGCCTGTGAAGCTCGCTGCCGTTTTGACCGTAAGTCACAAAATGGCCGTCGGCAATTTCATAACGCATGTTGTGAAGTTGAATTGATTTCTTCTCCATCGGAAAAACCCTCCAATCTGCAAAATAATCTCTATTACTATTTACCACGTTCAATAGATATAAACATAAATGGCGAAATCCTGACTTATTTCAAAAAACATGTCTTCAATCTCAATTTTAAAATAGGAAAATTAAGATTAGCGTCGAATCCTTGTTAGGAATGCTTAATTCCTTATAGGACAACATTTACCCGTATATACACGGTTAGGTTATATTTAACCATTTTTAACAACTTTGCTATCGCATAACGGACAAGGAGAGGAAGTGTATCGTGAAGGACCAGACCAGGTATTCTCGACTTGCGAATATAACCAAGATGATCAACACCAAGCTGGAGCTCCGGGAGATGCTGCAGTATGTTACAACAGCTATATCGGAAGAGATCGTACAATGCGATTCCGTCGGGATCTATTTGCCGGAAGAGGACGGAAGCTTCAGAGGGTATGTAGGCAAGCCTGAGCTGATTAACGGCATGTCGCTTGATATGCACGTCATTGATACGAACTATGATCTGCTTGCCAAAGAGGTCATCGAAACGCAGAAAGTGATTTATATTCCGGATACCTCCGAGGACAGCCGTCCCGACCCGCGGGCGGTACAGGGGTTTCAGATCAAATCGCTGCTGGCGCTGCCGATCAGTTACGAGCAAGAGCTGTACGGACTTGTCTTCCTGTTTGACTACGGCAGCCCTATGAATTTAACCGAATCCGAGATTCAGAGCGTTGAAGCGTACGTGAATATGGCAGCGGTTGCGATCCGGAATGCCAAGAACCTGACCCACAAGGAGAACCTGCTCGCCGAGAAGCAGATGCTGCTCGATTTGACGCGTGACTTGTCGCTGTCCTCCAACATGCAGGAGGTGCTCGACAACTGTTTTTCCTATGTAGGCAGAGTACTCAAAAATTTCAACCCGGCCGTTCATCTGGTTGACCCGCTCGCCGAGCGGTCCATCCTGCCGGTCCGGTTAAGCAAGGACAGCGACTGGACGCAGGAAGACTGGATGGCTACCCATCAGGCGGTCCAGTTCGATATGAGTAACGATGCGCTGTTTCAGGAAGTGATGCGCACCAAGAAAGCCCTGCTTGTCTACGACGTCATGCAGGACGAGCGTCCCAACCATGAAATGTGCAGGAAGTTTGGCATCACGGCTATGTACCTGTTCCCGCTGATCTCCATGGGCGAAGTGCTCGGCGTCATCGCCGTGGTGGACTTCGAGAAGAAGGAGCGGGTTTATTCGGATGCCGACATCCAGCTGGCGCAGTCTATTGTAGATGCCACGGCATCCACCATCTCCAATCTGCTCTACCGGGAGAAGCAGGAAGTAATCATTGAGGACCGCACGATGGAGGTCCGCGCCAAGAACAAGGAGCTGGAAATGGTGGTCACCGAGCTTCGCCAGATCAGCCGCGAGCGCGAACTGATTCTGAACTCGGCGGGCGAGGGGATTTTTGGCCTTGATCTGGAAGGCAATATCACCTTCTGCAACCCGGCGGCTGAGAATATGCTCGGATTTGAGAAAGACGAGCTGATCGGCCAGTGTTACCATTTGATTTTTGGAGGGAAGAATCTCGACCTGCTCAAATTCTCAGCCTCGGCTAATCGCAGCTGGAACAACTTCCATCTGGAGGAATCGTTCTTCCGCAAAGACGGCACGGAGCTTCCGGTCGAATATGTTATTTCCTCCATCCATGAGGGCGACCGGATCGTCGGCGATGTAGTGACCTTCAAGGACATTACGCAGAGAAGGCAGATGGAGGAGGAAATCCGCTATCACGCTTATTTCGACAGTGTTACCGATTTGCCGAACCGCGTGCTGCTGAAGGACCGGCTGAACCAGGGCATTACTTATGCCCAGGTCGACGGGGGCAAGCTGGCGCTGCTGTATCTGGATTTGGACCGCTTTAAGCTTCTCAATGATACGCTTGGACATACTTCCGGGGATCATCTGCTCCGGGAAGTCGCCCTGCGGCTCAGCTCCTGCGTGCCCAAGAATGCCACCGTCTCCCGTCAGGGGGGTGACGAATTTACGGTGTTCCTGCCGGATACCGGAGGCAAGCGGGAGGTGCTCCGCATCGTCAACCAGGTGATCACTGCCTTCTCCAAACCTTTTTATTTGGGGGAGAACGAGATTTTTATTACGGCCAGCGTTGGAATCAGTATGTTCCCGGAGAATGGCGAAAGCAGCGAAGAGCTGATCAAGAACGCCGACACGGCCATGTACAAAGCGAAGGAAATGTCCGGGAACAGCTATCACTTCTTCAGCACCGGCATGGATACGCGTGCGTTCGAAATCGTTAAATATGAGAATGCGCTGTACAAGGCGCTGGACAATAACGAAATCGAAATTTACTACCAGCCGCAAATCGACTATCGGGATCGGACTCTTGTCGGGGTCGAGGCGCTGGTCCGCTGGAATCATCCGACGGAAGGGCTGATCTCGCCTGATGACTTTATTCCGATTGCCGAAGAAACGGGCCTGATTATCCCGATCGGGGAATGGGTGCTCAAGAATGCCTGCAAGCAGCTAAAGAAATGGCATGATATGGGCGGCCCGCCGATCAGCGTGTCCGTTAATCTGTCCGTCCGTCAATTTGAGCAGAACAACCTGTTCTCGACCGTCAAGAGCATTTTGAAGAAGATCAATTTGTGCCCGAGTTATTTGCATCTGGAGCTGACCGAGAACCAAATTATCAAGAACACCGAAATTACACTGAAGACGATGGAGCAGCTGCTGGACCTTGGTGTGAAGATCGCCATTGATGACTTCGGCACCGGTTATTCCTCGCTTGGTTATTTGAAGAACTTCCCGATCAGCACGCTCAAGATCGACAAATCCTTTGTTCAGGACCTGGGAAAAAGCGATGTAACCGCCATTACGAATACCATTATTACGCTGGCTCAAAACCTGAATCTGAGCGTGATTGCAGAAGGAGTAGAAACCTTGGAGCAGGCCGAGTTCCTGTCCGCCCGGGACTGCTTCCTGATGCAGGGCTATTATTTCGGCAGTCCGATGACAGCGGACAAAATCGCCCGTGATTATTTGACTCTTTCCCCGGCTGAGAAGGGGATCTCATATTAAATTCCAACTATCTGGAGGCTAAGAAACGATTATGAAAGCAGCTCGTTATGTACTGGAGTATTTGAAGAACAGTGGAGTAAAATATATTTTTGGCATTCCGGCCGGGTCGGTCAACGTGATCTTTGACGAGCTTTACGATATGCCTGAGATTACGCCGATCATAACCAAACATGAAGGGGCGGCTTCCTATATGGCGGCTGCTTATGCCAAATATGCGAACAAGCTCAGCGTTTGCATCGGCTGCAGCGGCCCAGGCGGCACCAATCTGGTGACCGGAGCGGCCAACGCGATGCGCGAGCATCTGCCGGTGCTCTTCATCACCGGGGCCGTGCCAATGAACACGGTGGGATTGAACGCTTCGCAGGAGCTGGATGCGGCGCCGATCTTTGCGCCGGTTACCAAATACAGCGTCCGCGTCAGCGAGTCCAAAGATGTGCTGGCCGAAGTAGCCAAAGCGGTGGAAACCGCCGTATCCGGCGTACCGGGCCCGGTACACGTTGCGCTGCCGATTGATGTGCAGGCCGGACAGGTAGAGCATGCGGAGCTTCCGGCGCCTGCCGTCAGAACGCCGCTTGTGCCGGATGCGGACACGATCAAACGAGTAGCCGAAGAGCTGGTGAAGCGCAAGGACGGCATCATTATGGCCGGACAGGGCATTCGCGGTTCGGTTGACAAGCTGGTTGAACTGGCCGAGCTGCTGAACTGGCCGATCGTAACAACTCCGGTGGCGAAAGGATATCTGACGGAGGATCATCCGCTGAATGCCGGCGTGTTTGGTTTTGCCGGTCATGAATCCGCTTCGAACCTGATCAATACGGAAGTTCCTAACCAGACGCTGCTGGTGATTGGTTCGAGCCTGGGGGAAACGGCTACCAACAACTACAACGCCAATCTGAACAAAGGACGGTTCACCATACAAATGGACTTTGATCCGTCGGTGTTCGGCCGAAAATATCAGGTGGATATTCCGGTGCTGGGCGATATTAACCTCAGCCTGCTGTTCCTGATTGACGAGCTCCGCACCCTGGGTCTGGAGCAGAAGGGACAAAACGAGCTGCGGAAAGTGGAGAAGCCGGAGCCTTATGTACTGACGAAGGAATATAATACAAAAAATGTGTTCACGGCGCTGCAAACCGGTCTGCCGGTCAACACCCGGTACACGGTGGATATTGGCGAATTCATGTCTTACGTGATTCATTATATGCGTGTGGTAGACCGCCACAGCTTTGATATCAACGTGCATTTCGGCGCGATGGGCAGCGGCATCAGCTCTGCTATCGGCGCTAAGCTGGCCGATCCGGAGCGGCCGGTAGTCAGTCTGACGGGTGACGGCTGTTTCTTCATGCACGGCATGGAAGTGCTGACCGCCAAAGAATACAATCTGCCGATCCTGTTCGTCGTGATGAACAACGCCCGGCTCGGCATGGTTTACCACGGTCATAATCTGCAGTACAAACGCACGCACGCTTCGTTCGATCAGCAGGAGACGAATATTGCAGCGATGGCCGCGGCCATGGGACTGCCGAGCTTCCGGGTGAGCAGCCTGGAAGACTTGAACGATGAATTCCTGCAAGGTTTCGCTGATCTGAAAGGCCCAGCCGTGCTGGAAATCGCCTTGAAGGATGACAGCACCCCGCCAATGGGCGACCGCGTGAAGTTCCTGTCCTCGTTTGGGAAATAGGAGCAGGAGCTGTGCGAGCCGATTAGCGGTTGCGTTCGCAGAGCCGGGACTAGGCTCAAGGCTCAAGGTTAGCAAGTATCCAATAGAAACATGCATAATAGGCTAGGCCAAGCTAGGCCAAGCGCCAGGGAGTCTCCTGGCGCTTTTTCTTTTAGGGGGCAGTTGAGCTTCTTGTATACGGATAACATGCGGTAAAGGATAGGAGTGTGTAGTATGCTGGGCTAATTCCAGCACCAGTTGATTACATAACTCGTAATGTAATGTTATTTGACCTGAGGTTAATGAAAATTTCCTGTTTATTTGCGAAAAAGGCTTGACTGCACGTCAGGTTTGCCTAATAATAAGACTCATATTAAGCGTCTTTCATAGATACACCCAAAGTTGTGATAGGTTTTCTTACATGGAAGGGTGCGAGGATGATGATATGTGCCGGCGATTTTAAGCAGGAGATTCTGAGGATTTACAACGCGATAAACAAGAAAATGTTTAACGCCGGTGTGAAACAGCAGAAGGTCGATTTTGTCGGCAATAAGATCATTATTCTTTCAAAGAATGCCAGGGTGCCTGTTTTGAAGGTTCTCGATGAAAGCCATCGTCAAGCCACCCTCCAGCTGGATCATCTGCTCTTTCAGTTGTTAAAGCAGGAAATCAAGGAAGAATTGAGGAAGCAATTCCAATTGAATACCGTCACCGTGCTCAAAGACTACGATACAGAGACCGAATTATCCGGTACGATCATTGTTCTTGAGCGTGACGTCGAAGATTATCTGAATGAACTCCCGGAACTCCGATAGGAAGCAGCCTCAAGCCCGGACTTGATGTCTGATTTCTGGAGAGCTGGTTGATCGTCAGTTTGGAACCTGCCGCAGAGGTGCTATAGGCATTTTGCGTGCAGTGGACTGGACTGGCGATTTTTTATACTCATTTTTGGTATTTCAGAAAGAATTTCAAACTTATTTTCAGAGGAGGAGACAGGAATGACCCACAAAATCGAGATTAAGGGCGTCAGTAAATGGTTTCGCAGAAACGGAGAAAATATCGCCGCCATGCAGGAGACCAACCTGCAGATCGAAGCGGGGCGTTTCGTCAGCATTATCGGGCCAAGCGGGTGCGGCAAGTCCACTTTGTTCAACATCATCGCCGGTCTGATGCCGCCGTCTTCGGGGCAGGTATTGGCGGACGGCGAGAACATCGTCGGCAAAGCCGGCCATGTCGGTTACATGCTGCAAAAGGATATGCTGCTTCCGTGGCGGACGATTCTGGACAACATCATTTTGGGCATGGAGGTCAGGGGAGTCCCTTACAAGGAAGCCGCGAGCAGAGCGCTGCCCTTGATGGAGAAATACGGCCTCAAAGGGTTCGACAAGCATTACCCGAAGGAGCTGTCCGGCGGGATGCGCCAGCGGGCCGCGCTGCTGCGGACACTGCTGTACGACCGGGATATTATTTTGCTGGATGAGCCGTTTGGAGCTTTGGATGCTCAGACCCGCCTGACCATGCAGAACTGGCTGCTGCAAATTTGGGCCGATTTCGGTAAAACCGTCCTGTTCGTCACCCACGACATTGATGAAGCGATTTATCTGTCGGACGATATTTACGTCTTCTCCCCAAGGCCTGGACGGATCAAGTCCAAAATCACAGTTACGATGCCGCGGCCGCGCCATACCGAAGATATGACTTCCCCGGCGTTTATGGAACTCAAGCATCATCTGATGGATCTGCTATCGGCCGGTCACGAGGATGCGGAGCATATTTCATAAGGATGGACCGTGGATTGTTAAACAGGATTTGTATAACGAACAAGAGGAGGAATTAAGATGGAAACCGCACGTCAAGAAGCTTTTGTCATTCATACGGTTAAAGCTGTACCCCCGTCTGCTGAACCGGTGAAAACCTTGGAACCCTCACCTGCTCCACTGATCCTGGACGAGGAGGCTTTGGCCCGCAAAAGGTCGCGCCGGATCACGATCGGCCGCCTGCTGGTGGCTGTATTGATCTTTGTGGTTTGGGAGCTGTTCACCCGTTTCGGCTGGATCGACAAATATTATTGGAGTTCGCCGAGCGCCATCGTCAAAACGATGTGGACGGGTTTGACCCAAGGGACGCTGCTGGATGACATTGCTTATACCTCAGCTTCGACGGTCATTGGTTTTATTGCCGGTACGCTGTTTGGTTCTGCACTGGGCTTGTCCTTCTGGTGGTCCAGATCCTATGCCGGCATCAGTGAGCCGTATTTGATCATCCTTAACGCGCTGCCGAAGCTGGCCTTGGCTCCTGTCCTGGTGATCCTGCTCGGGATTGGCTTCTTCTCCAAGGTAGCGCTGGCTTTCTCGATGACGGTCGTCGTTTCGGCCCTCTCAGCTTACAGCGGTGTCAAAAGTGTCGATCCTGACATGGAAAAGCTCATGTACTCCCTGGGCTCCAAACGCCGCCAGGTGTTCGCCAAGGTGGTTGTTCCCTGGTCAATGCCGTGGATGATCAGCAGTCTGCGGATCAATATCGCCCTGGCGCTGGCCGGAGCCATCGTCGGCGAGTTCATCGCCTCCAGCAAAGGCGTCGGCCGGATGATCATGTATGCAGGTACGATCCTCGACATTAATCTGGTATGGGTGGGCGTCGTGGTGCTGTCGTTGTTGTCCATGGTCATGTATTGGGGAGTGGTTCTCCTCGAAAAATGGCTGGCCAAAGGCTTCGTGAAATAACCAGACGGCCTGCGGCTCTACTCAAAAACAAAAAAATCAAAAGGGATAGGGGAATCGGATATGAAGAGGAAAAAAAGAGTTGTACCGCTGCTGCTGCTTCTTGCAATAAGTATTGGGCTGTTGTCCGCCTGCGGCAACAAAGAGGCCGGGACAGCCGATGCCGCCGCTCCCGGGAATGGCAAGCTGAAGAAGATAGTCATCGCCGAGCCGCTTCATTCAACCGGCTATCTGCCGCTGTATTTGGCGCAGCGGGAAGGTTATTTTGCCAAACAAGGGCTGGATGTGGAAGTGATTCAGGCTGCGGGCGGCGCGCATATCACGGCAGTAGTCAGTGGTGATGCTTGGGGCGTCATCGGCGGCGTGGAATCCAATGCGCTGGGTAATAAAAACAGCTCCGACCCGATCGTTTCGGTTGTGAACGCGGTCAATCGCGCTAACGTATATCTGGTTGCCAAGAAAGGACTGGCTCCGGCAGGCGATTCACCGGAACAAATGAAAGAGTTCCTGAAAGGTAAGAAGATCGCGGCTGGCCGTCATGGCGGTACGCCAAACCTGCTGACCCGCTACTATCTGATCAGCCTGGGACTGGATCCGGAGAAGGACGTAACGCTGCTTGAGCCGGCGGATGCTTCAACCGTGGTGACTATGGTTCAGCAGGGCGCAGCCGACATTGCCAATGGCGCCGAACCTCAAATCAGCGATGGCGTAGCCAAAGGCGTATGGGATGAACCTTTTTACAAATTCCATGACCTTGGTGATTTCTCTTATTCCGTGCTCAGCGTCAAGAGATCCACGATTGAGAAGGACCCGGAGACGGTGCAAAAGTTCACGAATGCGATTCTGGAAGCCTTGAAGACTGTGCAGTCCGATAAAGAGCTGGCGACCAAAGACCTGAAAGCCGAATTCCCTACGCTGTCGGATGACGCGATTAAAGCCTCGATGGACCGGGCCTATGCGGATAACCTGTGGAGCCTGGACGGGCAGATTTCCGAAGCGGGCGTCAAGCAGGATATGGATGTAATGATCAAAACCGGGATCTATTCCGGAGATTACAGCTATGCGGATCTGGTGGATATGCAGTTTGTGAACCAAGCCAAATAAGAAATGGAATAATTCATATTAAATCCAATAACGAGGTGTGGGAACATGAAAACTTTGCAAGAGCTTGTAACGGAAAAGAAAGCCGCTGTTGTCATTGTTGATGTGCAAAATGATTACTGCCATCCGGAAGGTTCATTGGGCCAAAGGGGCGCCGATGTAAGCGGCGTAGCGGAGATGATGCCGAATCTGCACCGGCTGCTGGATAGTGCCAGAGCACACGAGGTGCCGCTGATCTTTATCCAGACCTTCCATGAGGACGCAACGGATTCGGAAGCCTGGAGAGAACGGTCCGCTGGCAAATCCTCCAGCGTGTGCCGCAAAGGCAGCTGGGGGGCGGAATTTTACGAGGTAGAGCCTGCGCCGGGAGAAATCGTTGTGAATAAACACCGTTACAGCGCTTTTATCAACACTAGACTCGATACGATATTGCGCACGCTTGGCATTGAGACGCTGATCATGACGGGCGTGAGCACCAATGTGTGCGTGGAATCGACGGCCCGGGACGGCTATATGCTGGACTACCATATTGTGATGCTGAAGGATGCCTGTGCTTCGTATTCCCGGGAGGCGCATGACATGACGATGACCAATATCAGCGGTTACTTCGGTACCGTCACCGACACGAGCGAGGTTATTCAATTATGGGATTACAGCCGGGAAACAGCCGCGCTGCGCTGATCCCCGGCCGGGAACTGGCTGAAGGTGAACAGGGAAGACGCTGGTTAACGCCGTATACCATCTGCCTGGGGGCCTTCCTGTCGAATCTGTCGGCCGGCATGTTCAACATCGCGCTGGTGGACATCTCCGGTGATTTCGGGGTCCAGCTGGCCTCCTCGCAGTGGGTGGTGACCGTTTACCTGCTGATGATAACGATCTGTTTGCCTGTAATGGGCAAGCTGGGCGATACGTTTGGCAAACAGAAGGTTCATAATACAGGTTATTTTCTCTTTATGCTGGGCGCGCTGCTTTGCGCTTTGGCGCCTTCCTTCAGCCTGCTCGTTGTCTTCCGGATTCTGCAGGGCTTCGGGGCATCGATGTATCAGGCGACGAACATGGCGCTGATCGTCTCTGTCTATCCGGAGCGCCAGCGCGGCAAGGCTTTGGGGCTGATCAGCACCTTCGTGGCCGCTGGCTCGATGACCGGGCCAAGTCTGGGCGGCTTCCTGATCGAGTGGTTCTCCTGGCGCACGAATTTCTGGCTGCTGGCTGCGGCGGCTTTGGGGGCCTGGCTTCTAGCCATGAAGTATATCCCCAAAGAACGTCGGTCCGGCCAGCAGAGCCTGGATTTCACGGGCGCAGCGCTGTTCGCTGCGGCGCTGACCGGTCTTGTGACAGCGCTTGGTCTGGGCGGAAGCTGGGGCTGGACTTCTCCGGCTGTGCTGCTGCTCCTGCTGCTGTTTCTGGCAGCGGCTGCCGGGTTTATGGTCTGGTGCCGGCCGGGGCGCTGGGGGGAGCGGAGGTGGAGGGGTGCTGGCGTTAGCGGCTCCCGGGATGGTCAAGCCCAAAACAAGGATAGCAGCTTGTCGGAGTCTCATGCTGATATGGTGGATTCTCGTACCCCTGTGGGCTCGGGTGCCTTTACTGACTCTAGTACCCTGGAGGGCTCCCATGCCCCTCTTTCACGGGCGTCTGCCCCGTTTCTGGATCTGGACCTGTTCCGCGACTTCCGCTCCAGCACCGGCATCCTGATTACGGTCGTCAGCTATATGTCCGCTTTCGCGGTGCAGCTGCTGATGCCGGTGTTCCTGCGGACGGAGCTTGGCATCAGCCCGGCAAGCACCGGGCTGATGATGATGGGCTATCCGCTGGCGCTGATTCTATCCGCGCCGATCAGCGGGAGCCGCTCGGACAAGCAGGGGCCGATTCCGCTGATGACCAGCGGACTTATCGTGATGGCCGCGGCGCTGGCCGTGCTGGGCGTGATGACGCCGTCTTTTCCGCCTTACGTAATCGTGGTCATGATTGTGCTGCTGGGCGCGGCCATGGGGATGATCTCTTCGCCGAACAACAGCCTGGTGATGAGCCGGGCGCCCAAGCAGCAGGCCGGACTGGTCAGCAGCATGCTGGCCTTGTCCCGGAACCTGGGCATGATGTTCGGCACGGCTGCGGCGGGTTCCCTGCTGGCCAGCGGGGCCGATGCAGGAAGCGGCGGGGGAGCCGCGCTGACGGCGTACCATACGGTTTTTTCCATGTGCGCACTGCTCGTAGTAGTGTTTCTGTCCCTGTTCCTGCTGGCCTCACGGCAAGCAAGGAGGAGACAGACTGAGGAGTCGCAGGCGGCGGGGCATTGAGGGAATGGGTGGACTGAAGATAGGAGTAAGTAGAGCGAAGGCAGTTGGATAGTGAAAAGGCAATTGAAAGGCAGTGCAAGGGTAATTCCTTGGCACTGCCTTTTTTAGTGCAGTAGAGGGTGTCCCCTCTCCCTGTTTGAGGATTAATAAAGCTGCTCTAATTTCCGCTGATTAATCTGGTAAACGTGGTCACTTAGCAGGTCAATATCCTCTTTATTGTGACTTGTCAGCAAAATAGTTTTCCCGGCCTTTTTGAAGTCAAGCAGCATCTGCCGAATGTTGGTTATACTGTCTTGATCCAAGCCGTTAAAGGGTTCATCAAGCAATAACACCTCCTGATTTTCCATGATAGCTTGCGCAATGGCTAGTTTTTGCTTCATCCCCAAGGAGTAATTTTTTACTTTCTGTTTCAGCTCAGGATCTAAACCGACCCGCCGCATCACTTCTTTAATGTCCTGGTCGGTGATCAAACGTTGAATATCGGCTAATTTTTTCAGGTTCTCAAATCCGGATTTGCTCGGGATATAACCTGGGCGATCAATAATAATGCCGAAGTTTTTAGGGAAGGTGGTTCGTTTTGTCCGATATTTGGGATCCATTTCGATGGTTCCTCCATCTGGTCTCATGAACCCGCAGATCATTTTGAATAATACCGATTTCCCGGACCCATTATGACCTATGATTCCATATATGCGGCCACTGTCGAATGAGGCGGCGGCCTGCTCAAAAAGCAGATTTCCTCTAAATGACTTGCTGATTTTTTCAAGCCGGATCAGTGACAAATTAGCTCTCTCCCTCATGAATTATTTTTTTGCTGCTGAACAAAAACGCAACGATCGATAGTTCTATCGTTATCCCTAAAAGCAGCTTTAAGCTTGTCATAAATAAATCCTTATGGTCTCCAGAAAGGAATCCTAAGCTGTTTAATCCTACCGGCAGGAATTGAGCGCTATTTATCATGCCTGTACCGACTAGAATACCCAACGTAGCCAGATTGGAAGAATTTTTGTTCCAGATCCAATGGACAATAAATACGATTAGCCAGTAGTTCAGCAGCTGCAACAAACCATTTACAAAGTACTGATAGACAAGCTGGTTAAGAGAGACCGCCGGTAAGGATGGAATTCTGGCCTCCAGGGCCAGCCCTTTTGCTAAGCCAATCAATAGAACGAGCAAAGCCAAAAAAACTAACATGAGACTTAAAAAAACAGTATTTCTAAAAAGCAGCTTGATAAACCAACGATAATAGGAACGGTAGCGTAACACCTGATAGTACATCAAACCGTTTGTAAATTCATTGAGCTGATATTGGAATAGATAGACGGCTCCGAAGAACACAAGACAATAAAATAAATAGAGGGTTAATGAGAACCCGTCCTTCGATAATCCGAAAAATTGGCCATAGAAATAGTCCCAAATGCTATCCAATGAGTCCGTTTGCCCAGCTGCCGACGACAACAGGCCAACCAAACACAGAAGGAAATAAGTCCAATAGGCTTTGGTTTCTTTGATCCAGGCAAAGATTTTGAATCGAAGCTTTGAAAGCCACACGATTAAATATAGACAGACTATTATTCCAACCAGGATAACGAATGGAAACACCCACGATGGAAAAACATAGACGGCTGAGGACAAAATCATGAGATTCTCCATTTTAAGCCAAGCCATCCAAGGGGGAATTATTCGGAAAGAGACCAATGCCCCGATAAAATAGACCACCGCCAGGATCGATAGACCCAAAGGGCGAGGGAACCATACGTAAAAGGAAGCCATGCTGACATGAACAGCCATAAAAAAGAGTCCGAGCAGCAGGCCCTGCAGTAGGCTTGCGTATAAAGGGTGCAAGCCAGTTTCCTGGAGGACGATGCTGTAATTACCGGGAATCCTATCTTCCATAGCATAACTGCTCCAAGTGCCTTCAAAAGGCGTCCCGCGGGCCACGAGTAAAACAATAATGCCCCATAGAATTTCAAACCACAAGAAACTCCTGGTGAATTTAACAAGTGTATAGGTCATCCACTGGTTATATCCTTTTACCCTAAGCAGAACTAAATAGTCCCATTCCCGCAATAATAAATAACAGGAATACATGAGTCCAACCGGAAGTAGAAAATAATAGATTAAAATATGATTATTGAATGACTGTATGATGAAGTCCCACTGATTGAACTCCACTCCATAGAATCTTGCCATTTGACTCAGCTCTCGCACGAGCAAGGCCTCATAAGGAAATAATACGATAATAATAACGATCCACTTCCATGAGAACCCTTCATTGAAATTAGCTTTCCAGTCCTTCATTGGATACGTTCCATTCGATTTGAAACTTTAAAATAACCCAGCAGGATTAAACAGATTGCAATTAAAACAGCCGTGGGCACGAATGAGGTCCAAATCGGCTGCTGCGCGTAATTAAAGGGAAACACTGCCTGGAAAAACTGGTATTTAACTAAGCCGAATGCCCCCATGAAGAAACTCTGGACCAGGTAGAAAGCAAAAGGAATAGATAGGGCAAGAAATGGACGGTCTACTAAGAGAACAAGTAAAAAGGCAAACGCTGCAAATAAAGCGGCATTCACGGCTACCCAAAGAGAATAAACCACTCCGTAGGTCAGGGAGCCGTATTTAAAGAGCTGGCTGAACGTGTTTTGATGAAGCGTATACTCTTTGGCCGTGGTGCCGTTCAAAGCAAAAAACGAAGGGTCATACTGAACCAAGCCGATTTGAGGTTCTATGTAGTAAGCGAAAACAAAGTAACCGAATATAAAAATAAAAAATATGCAGAAAGTCAGCATGAAATTGGCTGCGAACTTGATGCTCAATAGCTTCTTCAACGAAATTCTCAATCTTGTATAGACTATAAAACGATGGCTGACCTCTTGTGCAAATACCCCAGTGTAGACTAGCACTGAAAAAATGGCAAAAACAATGGGGACAAAGCTATCCAGGAAAAAGGTAAACACATCGTATTCACTACTAAAGGTATACTCGGAGTACCTGATCAGAAAATAAACCATCGGAAGAGCCATAAAAAACAGGCAGCTCAGCAGCCATCTGGCTGTGATAACATTTCTGATTTCATCAGATATGCTGTATTTATTAGGTATGATTATGCACCCTTTCAATCTCGTACAAGACTTGAGTTTTTCAAGATAAAGGGGAGTATGACAAAGGTTAATGTCATACTCCCCGTCATTGTGGTTAATTACTTCTCCACTTATACACGATATTTGTAGATTTTGTAGTTAATAGATTGGAACTAAAATGAAGCCGAAGATTATCCCCTACTCCTTGAGGAGCGCTTAACTGATATGTATTTCCACCTTTTACATCTCTTGTCCATGAACCATTGACTCCATTAGAGGTTCCGGAAGTTCCTTCCGTGCGAACATCAATTTCATACCCTTCGGTTGCATCCATCTGCAATCCAGCTTGTCCAATAGCAGCTTTGGTTTGAGTACTAGAATAAGCACTACCATTCCAACCAGGTAAAGACTTGGATTCTTGGGAACTCCAAGAACTTCCTGCAAATACGGTGCTACCCATAATCATCATGGATGCGGTTACAGATAGTATAAAGATTTTTTTCCTTGAAATGAAATTCATTTAAACAACTCCTTTATAATATATTAATTACAAAATTATCCTATCATATTATTGGTATTTTTGTAATAATTACCTATTGTTTATTGTATTTAGTAGAAATTATGAGATAAATGTTTTAAAAGAAAAGTGTATGGAATGTGTATGGAAATTATACCGAATTCGCTTATCTGTTAGGAGGGAAACAACCTGATGGCTGAAAGCAAAAGGCTTCATTTTTATATCGTTCCCGACCATATAGAATCATTCCTCTAATGCATAAGCACAAAAACAACTTCACCAGTCAAGGGGATAAGACTACTACAAGTTGTGACTTGGTTGTAGCTGAAGTTGATAGGAATGAGGTGGCTGAAGTGAACGGAGATCCATACCTCTTAAATCTGCAGATGTGTAGTGAAATTATTCACTTTTATTGCTGTTGATAGAACAACTATCTAAGGAAACGCTCAAAGGGATGGAGTCGGATATTCGTCGCCTTGCCTACCATCCCAGTGAAGGTGAACAACAGGAAGGGTAGATGAATTGGCACAGGGGATATTATCCAGGTTACTGGATTAAAGTCATAAAATAACAAACTTATGAATGCAGAACAAAACCACATGAGCACTGGCCCATGTGGTTTTGTTTGTCGTCCCTTATTTAAAATATAAACCTCACAAATCCATATACTTTTCCCGCAGCGTCTGGATGATTGCGCCCATCGTTTGACCCTTGAAGGCATCTGGAACAGGCTGCCCGCCCGGATGAGCATAGTAGAGGCTTTCCATGCCGTCCTGCTCCTCGGCTGTATAGCCCAGTCCGATCAGCTTGCTGCGCAGCTTTTCCGGCAGGCGGGCCAGTCCGGTATGCTCCCTGAAGTAGCCGGTGGGGGAGACCCGCACGTCTACGTCGCCGGGGCCGGTCCATACGAGCACGAGGTCACGGGAGGTGCGGACGATCCACTGGCCTTTGGAATGCAGGGCAATCCGGCATTGCTCCAGGCCGGCGATGGCGTCAAGATTGACGCCGAACACGGCATTGATGAGCTTGCGAAGCTCAGGGCCGCTGGTCCGGGCGTCTGCAGACAGCGATGCGAGCTGCTTGTCCAGGGCAGCGGATGGATCCAGTGGAGCGTGGGTTTGTGCAGGCGTCCGTTCCAGCGCTGCCGCTAGCTCAGGGTCTGCGTTCAGGACAGGAACCCGGTTAAGCTCAATGCCAAAGACGGCATACACGATGCGGAATAAGTCGGCGCTGCTGATGGCCTCTTTATAGGTCAGCAGCACTTTATCCATCAGCTCCGCTTTGCTCAGCTTGCTGATGGCTTCGTCGATTAGCTCCTTGGAGAGAGAGGTCTCTTGCTCCAGGCGCAGTGCTTCAGCGGCACGTTCCATTAGTGAATCCGGATAGATGAGCCCGTTTGATGTATCCGTCATGTACACGTTCTCCTCCTGTGTTTGAGTATGTATAATTTCTCCTACTTCTTCCGCTCCACATATTCGCTCTTCAAAATACCCATAACAATCATGTCCGCATACCGGCCCTGGATAAAATGTTTTTCTCTCAGCCGGCCTTCTTCCTTAAACCCACATTTCAAATAACAATGGTAGGCGCGTTGGTTAAAATCAAACACTTCGAGCTGCAGCCTGTGCAGGTTCATCCGGTTAAACGCAAACTCCTGCAGAAGTTTGATCGCTTGGCTTCCATACCCTTTGCCCAAGTGCTCCCGATTGCCGAGGACGATCCCCAGCCCGGCGGACCGGTTTTTCCAGTCCAGCTTGAACAGGTCGATCTGCCCAATGTATTCTTCAGTTTCTTTATGGGCGATGACAAATCCCCGCTGATGAACGTTGTTGTTGTCCAGCATAGCGTTTAGAAACTGCTCCGTTGCCTGCTCGGTATGAGGATATAAAAAAATATCGGACAGGTTGTCTACGATCTCCGGATCGTTGACCCAGTTTCTGATGTAAGGCAGATCGCTGCTTTGATATTCCCGTAAAATAATCGAGTCGCCAAGGATTCTCGGCATAGGGATCACTTCCTTTGTTTGAGATGCGCGGCATCCGCTTACCACGAAGCACAGGAAACAGATAACCTCATTATAAACTTCAGAGCCGGAGATGTTAATTAAAGGTTTTAGCCCCCGCACGCAAATCATCCGCAGCGGTCTCCCCGCTGCGCTGCACCGGGGAAAGCCGGTGGGGCCATACCGCAGCGGCGGATCATGCTGCACAGCAGTGAGTTGATATTGTTGTCATCCCTAGCAACTAAAATGGATATTTTTCCCGGGAACGGCGAAATTTATATGTGAATTGAAATTCTTAACCACCATCACCTTCTGAGGAGATTCAGGATTCAGGGCCTCCCATGTTGGAGGATCATATCATCCGGAATTTAGCAGAAGTTGAACCCTCTACTCGGGCAGCCTTTGCAAGATATGCTAAATCTCAGGATTTATGCTATGATAGAACATGTAACTATAAAAAAGTTTGTATATATTTATTTGTTAGTATTGAGGAAGGTGTTACCCATCATCTTATCGGATTCATTTATATCCTCCTAAAGACCCGGGTAAATAAAGAAGTATGACACTATAACTGTTAAAGGGGGACATCATTTTGGATGCGCAATTCCTGGATTTACTGGCCCAAAAATATGATTCCGAAGAGAAAGTCGTAACTGAAATCATCAACCTTGAAGCGATATCCCATCTCCCCAAGGGGACCGAACATTTTGTCAGTGATTTGCACGGAGAGTTCCAGGCCTTTCAGCATGTGCTTAGAAATGGATCGGGCACTGTAAAGGAAAAGATAAGAGATTTGTTCCGTGAGACATGGACAGAGAATGAGATTAATGACTTTGCTGCGCTGGTTTATTATCCGGAAGAGAAATTGCAGCTGGTCAAGGGCGACCTCAGCAACAAGCAGTCCCTGAACCAGTGGTATAGACAAACGATAGAGCATTTGATCAAGCTGATTTCTTACGCCTCCTCCAAGTATACGCGGTCCAAGCTGCGTAAGGCCTTGCCGGAGCAGTTTGTTTATATTATTGAAGAGCTTCTGTACAAGAACGAAACGATTAATAAGGAATCCTATTATGAGGAGATCTACCGGCAGATTATTTCTTTGGGCCAGGCAGACAAACTTATAGTAGGACTTGCCTATACAACCCAGCGTCTGGTGGTTGACCACCTGCATGTGGTGGGGGATATTTATGACCGCGGACCTGACCCGGATAAAATTATGGATACGCTGATTCATCATCACTCCGTGGATATTCAGTGGGGCAATCATGATGTGCTGTGGATCGGGGCATTTGCCGGTTCCTTGGTTTGCCTTGCGAATATTATCCGGATCTGTGCCAGATACGATAACCTGGATATTATAGAAGATGTATATGGAATCAATCTGCGTCCGCTGCTGAATCTAGCAGAGAAGTATTACGAGGACAATCCGGCTTTTAGACCCAAGCTGCAGGCCGATCACACGCTTTCCGAACAGGAAATCCTGCAGATCACCAAAATCCATCAAGCTATTGCCATGATTCAGTTCAAACTGGAAATCCCGATCATCAAGAGACGGCCGTACTTTAATATGTCTGACAGGCTTCTGCTTGAGAAAGTAGATTATGACCGCAACGAAATTACGCTTGGCGGAAAGACGTATCCTCTGGAAAATACCTGCTTCGCCACCGTAAATCCGCAGCAGCCGGAACAACTGCTGGAGGAAGAACAGCAGGTGATGGAGAAGCTTCTCTTTTCCGTTCAGCATTCCGAGAAGCTGGCCAGACATATGAAGTTCCTGATGAAGAAAGGCAGCCTTTATTTAAAATATAACGGAAACCTGCTCATACACGGCTGTATTCCATTGGATGAGGAAGGCAATATGGAAGAAATGCAGATCGAAGACAAAACCTATTCGGGACGCCAGCTGCTGGACGTCTTTGAGTCTCATTTGCGGTATGCCTTCGCGCATCCCGAGGAAACCGGTGATCTGTCAACGGACATGGTGTGGTATATCTGGACGGGCGAATGCTCTTCGCTTTTTGGAAAGAGGGAAATGACCACCTTTGAACGGTATTTCATTAAAGACAAAGAAGCCCATAAAGAGAGAAAGAACCCTTATTACCGGTTGCGTGAGAATGAAGAAATCTGCCGGAACATTCTGCTCGAATTCGACCTTGATCCTGATCATGGTCATATCATTAACGGACATACGCCTGTTAAGGAGATTCGCGGAGAAGATCCGATAAAAGCAAACGGCAAGATGATCGTCATTGACGGCGGTTTCTCCAAAGCTTATCAATCCACAACCGGGATCGCCGGATACACCTTGTTATATAATTCCTTCGGCATGCAGCTTGTAGCCCATCAGAAATTCAATTCCAAAGAGGATGTGCTGTGCAACGGAACGGATGTCTTGTCCGTCAAAAGATTGGTGGATAAGGAACTGGAGAGGAAAAAGGTCAGGGAGACCAATGTTGGTGAGAAATTGCTGCGTAAAATCTCAAATTTGAAGGATCTATTGGAGTATCGCTATATGCATTGATTTAATGGATGAAATGGAATAATGAAGTAACAAAGCCGAAAAGCCGCCAAAGGCGGCTTTTTCTAATGGGATTCGCGGACCTGATCCGCTAACTGCCTTATTTATTACTGCTTTACTGCATCATTGCGGGCTCTTGAACCTTGTTGTAGAAGCCGCCTAAAGCCACCAGGGTAGTTGGAGAAGCGGCCTCCAGCGGATAGTAGCCTTTCTTGACCATCCATTGCCAAACATCGTAAGCATGGTGGGAGCTCATTTGAAAAGCTTTCTCCAGGAAGCTGCGGATGTCCGGATTGCTCATCTCCATAGCCGCCCAGGCATACTCCCGTCCGGCACGTTTGAGGGTGAGCAGGTAAGCGGTCCCGATTTCCCGGTCGTTAAACTGCTGTACGGAAGTTCGGGGCATCACCGGCTGCAAAGTTGTACTTGGGGAAATGAAAGACGGCAGAACCGGATTGAGGTCCGGTACGGGAAGGGCCATAGACGCACCTTCTACCTGGCTGAGAAACTCGACCTTGATATTATAATCCCGGATATGAAGCGGGAAATGCTTCTGAAGCAAAGCTTGCAATTCCGGGTCTTGCGCCTGATTTATAAAGCAGGCCATATTAGTAATCGAATTGACACAGCTCATCGTAAGTTCGTTTAGTTCCTGGGCTTCGTGAACAGCCAATTGCATAATAAAGTTCCTCCGTTAAGGTAAAGGGTTGGGTTGCAGAGTTATTTTCCTGCAGATCCCTGATTTTTATGCAGCCCCATTCCCCATTCATACCCTGTTCTGAGCAGATGTTTGAGGTTTTTCTTCTGCACCAAATAATACGGAACGAGCTCCGCGCCCCAAGAGGCTTTGGACTTGGAAACCGAAGGGATATTCGCGCCGGCAAAGTCGAAATAAGCAAAGCCGTCCTGCGACAAATCCTCAAAGGCGTAGCTTTGAGACAGCTGGACTACCCCGCTTGTTATATATTCGCTTTTGCTTCCGGCCACCCAGCCTTGAGCCAGATGGGAGTTCAGAGCCAGCACCACGCTTGCGCTTACCGCCTTGCCGTCAGGCGCATAACAAACATAACAACGGAAAGCCTCGTCGCCAAGCAGGCTCCGGGCCAGTTCCAGATCTTCTACGGTCAGATGATGGTTGAAGCCCTTGCGATCCTCGGTTCCCCGGAGACAGTCCAGGACTTCGGCCATGTTTACGGATCTCTCCGTGCGGTAACCCTTAGCGGCTGCTTTTCTGATCTTCCCCCGGATTTCGGAGCTGGCTTCCTCCAGCTTAAAGGGCAGCTTCAAATAATAAGTGTACTTCATCCAAACGTGAAAGCCGCTCCAAATAAAAGGGCGCATGTCCGTGATTCCGGGCGGAAACACAATAGGGGCTGACCCCATATGGGCTTTCATTTCATGGATCAGCATCTCTGCTGTTTCTTGCCAGCGGCTGTTCAGCTTGTGGGGTTTCGATGCTGCGCCGGGATGAAAGGTAAACGGATGATAAGCATTCAGCGGCGGCAGAAACCACTTTCCTCTTTTCCCTTCAAAAAATAATCCCTCACTGTAATAATCCGAGTCTCCGTTCTGGAATTTCTGAATGGCGTACCGGCAGCCCCATTTGAGCCGGTTAAATTCCGCCCAGCCGGACAGGTATGATTCCGCTGAGCCGCAAGCGGCGATGCAGGTCTGTTCAGGGATGGAGGCTGATACTCCCACTTCTATCGGTTCCCCGCGACTGCCAGCCGGTTCCTCCAACCTTACGCCCATCCTTCCGTACACTCCACTCATTTTAAATATAGCTCCTGTTCTCGAATATTTGATTTCCTCAGCTTAAAGTCATGCTTGTCAGTCTACAAGGTATGCCCCGTTCTGCTTTTTTATGCCGTTACATAGGGTAAAGAGAGCCTTTACTAGGTTGGCGCGCACAGCTGGCACGATTTAGCCGAATGGAGGAATGGCTTGTGAAGAGGAAGATGATTACAAGGTCTGCTCTGGTGCTCTGTATTCTCTTATTGATCCTGAGTTTGCCAGTACCCAAACCGGATTCGGAGCCGGTGCTGAAGATCGCATCTGTACGCATAAATGTGAAAGATTACGGCGCCAAAGGCGACGGGGTAACCGACGATACGGCAGCGCTGCAGAAAATATTCAAGCGGGCTGCGGGAGGCGGCAGAATTTTATATTTTCCTAAAGGCACCTATTTGGTGGACAGCACCAAAGATTTGATCCTACCGGGAGGAACCGTAATGACCGGCGACGGAGCGGGTTCGGTGCTAAAAGCCAGTTCCCGTACTTTCGGCTGGGAGCTACTGCGGGCAGCGGGTTCGGATATTACGATCACTGGAATGACGCTAGACGGGAACCGCCAGGTCAACCGGGTGCTGGTCGTAGGCGGGGGGAGCAAGAGGGTTACTTTGTCCGGTCTAACGGTCGCCAATGCTTCTCAGAATAAGGATCCCGCCGGTGAAGGGTACGGCGAGGTGGTGTGCGGAATCGTCATTTACGGCAATACCCGGCAGGTGACCGTCAGCGGGGTTGAGGTTAAGAATATCAACGCGATCAACTCCCGCAGCGGCGATCCGGTGGCCAGAGGCATCTACGTGACTACCACCTGGGGATCGCAGGAGACGGTAGCCAAAGAAGTGACGATCAAGGGGTCCCATATTCACAACATCGGGCCAGCCGACGACGGAGACGGCATCTACTTCGAAGATTTAAGCTTGGAAAGCGGACGCGGGCAGGATTCATCCAGTGTGATTGCCGGCAATCAATTGGATCATATCGCCAAACGGGGCATTAAGATCTATGCGCAGGGCATCAAGGTGCAGGGCAATCATATTACCAACTCTTATTTGGGCAATAACGTCTATCAAAGCGGTTCCCATAAAGGCCGGACGGCGCCGGATATGTATTCGGCCATCAGTGTGTTCGCCAGCCATAATACCGTGGACGGCAACACTATTGACGGCATCGGCAGCTATTATGCGGCAGTAGAGGTTACATCAGACACGCCTGTCAGCCATATCACCATTACCAACAACAGCATCTCTATGGGAGTGCAGAGCCAAATGAAAGGCACCACAGCGATTCGGCTGGGAAGCCTGGAGGATTTTAATATAAGCGGAAATGCGATAACAGGCGGGGAAAAAGGGATTTGGACCTGGCAGAATGCCTCAGGAGGTGTCATCAGCGGCAATACGATTGTGGTGAAACAGGGTGGCGGCATCGACTTATCCAACTATTTGCCTGGATATGTGCAGCAGAACATTCGGGTGATGAACAATACAATGACTACAGGCACCTTCACAA
The DNA here is from genome assembly GCF_002240225.1 of Paenibacillus physcomitrellae. Lineage (NCBI taxonomy): Bacteria > Bacillati > Bacillota > Bacilli > Caryophanales > Paenibacillaceae > Paenibacillus > Paenibacillus physcomitrellae. Next base: position 3,375,203 of record NZ_CP022584.1, read on the forward strand.
CCCGTCGGGCAGCTAGCAATCGAAATGTGGTCATCCAGTAGAACGGCACTTTATAGGCCTTTGGGCCTAGAATAGCTGCCGCTTTTTTTTAATAGAATCTAAGGAAAACAAGTTTTGGAAGCTGTCCTGACACCTTCTGATACGAAAGAATGGATGGATGATATGCTGCTGAATCAGGGTTTTTTCGTTATATCGATCGACTTTGAACTGTACTGGGGGCTGCGGGACATCATGCCGCCGGACAGGTACAAGCGAGAACTGTTACGAGAAAGAGAAATCATCCCCCGGGTGCTGAGATTGTTCCGTGAGCAAGGTATTCATGCTACTTGGGCAACCGTTGGCCTGCTGTTCCTCCGACATAGAGAAGAAATGAATGTTTATTTGCCGTCAAGACTGCCTGCCTATGCCGACCGTGCTCTTTCTCCTTATCCGGCTTTGTTCAGCCAAATGATAGGAGAGAATGAGACGCAGGACCCCTCCCACTATGGTTCATCTCTGATCCGGATGATTGCAGAGACACCCTATCAGCGTATCGGCACGCATACGTTTTCCCATTATTACTGCAAAGAAGCTGGACAAGACGCCGCTGATTTTACGGCAGATCTGCAGGCCGCCGTCCGGGTAGCCGAGCGGGATGAGTTTGCGCTGGAGAGCATTGTCTTCCCGAGGAACCAGTTAAGAGAGGACTATCTTCAGGAGCTTGGCAAGGCGGGGATCCGCTCCTACAGGGGCAACCCTGATCATCCGCTGTACCGGGATGGATACAGCCGCCATGATCCGCTGCCCAAACGGCTGCTGCGTCTGCTTGACACCTATCTCAATCTATCAGGCTACCATACTTATGTCCCTGGAACTGAACTTCTGAATCCGAAAGATTACGGCAGGGAGGGGGACATACCCCCGCTTAATCTGCCAGCCAGTCAATTCTTCCGATCCTATGCCCGAAGTTTGCGCCTGCTGGAGGCGCTCCGGTTCCGAAGGATTCGGAACGCCATGACTTACGCGGCCAAACACCGCAGAATCTATCATCTCTGGTGGCACCCCTATAATTTGGCAGATCCTGAAGGCCGGAACTTTAAGCTGCTGGAGCGAATTGTTTCCCACTATAAACACTTGGAGATAACCTACGGGATGAGAAGTGCAGGAATGGAGGAGTTGTGCGATTGGATTATGGGACAAGAGGAGGAAGGCAATTGAACGGTATTTTTCTTGGAAAAGCCCTAAGCAGGCACTATGTAGCTTTCGTAGTTACGATTGTGATCTGCGTCGGCTGCACCTTTCTGCTGAACCAGTTGATCAAGCCAAGCTATCAGGCGGAGGCCAGTCTGGTCGCCAACATAGGTTCTACCACGGATTCCGGAACCTACAATGAATTTCTGGCCAGCCAGATGCTGACCAAAACGTACGAGAAAGGGATTCAAAGCCGCTACATCGCAGATAAGGTAATCAGCAAGCTGGGCCTGAAACAATCCGCCTATGAACTGCTCAAAACGATTAGTGTCCGCACCGATCCCGGCACGCTGGTGATCATGCTGTATGCCAAAGCCGACGATCCCAAGCAGGCTGTGGCAGTGGCCAATGCGTTTGCCGACTCGTTTATTGCCGACTCCAAGCAGATCGTCCAGAACGCCAACGTCACGTTATTGGACGAGGCCGACCTGCAGCAAGCCTCTATCCCGGTCAGCCCCAAGAAGATATTTAACCTTGCTGTATCCGTCTTAATCGGACTATTTGCCGGCCTCAGCATTGCGGTGTGGCTGGAGAAGCGCCATGTGTCGCGCAAGAAGGAGAGACTCCGCAAGATCGGCGTAGAGCTGCCGGAGCTGTCTGCCTGACAGTTCGCTGACAGGATCATTCGCTGGTAGATTTGCTTGATTGGTTCAATGGAACAGAGTTGTTTAGATTTATGGATCAAGGAGGGGTTCGGGAAAATGATTCATTACGGTATCGCCGGCTGTGGTCATATTGCGGCTAAACATATCGAAGCTATCCGGCGCACGGAAGGCGCCGTGCTAACCGCCATATGTGACCCTGATGCGAAGCGGCTCCATGAGACCGCGGACAGTACGGGAGCTGCGGCTTACGCCACCTTGGGCGATATGCTGGCCCAGGAAACGAAGCTGGATGTCGTCTGCATCTGTACGCCCAGCGGTCTGCATGCCGAAATGGCCGTCATGGCGGCGCGGTCTGGCAAACACGTGGTGATTGAGAAGCCGCTCGCGCTGACGGTAGAGGACGGCGAATGGATCGTGAAGGCGGTTCGCCAAAGCGGGGTGAAGGCAGCGGTTGTGCATCCGAACCGCTACCGTCCTGCGGTCAGGGAGCTTAAAGCGGCGCTGGACCGCGGATTATTTGGCCGCCTGGGCCACGTCAGCGCCGTGGTCCGGTGGAACCGGGATCAGGCCTACTACGATCAGGCCGCCTGGAGAGGCACTAAAGCTATGGACGGCGGCGTGCTGATGAACCAGGCGATTCACAGCCTGGATCTGCTGCTGTGGCTGTTCGGCAGCGTGCGGCAGGTTACCGCAGTGGCGGAAACCCGTATCCGCCGGATGGAAGCCGAGGATACGGCGATAGCGCTGCTCCGTTTTGAGAACGGCGTCCTGGGTTCCGTAGAAGCGTCCACCACCCTTTACGGCGGCAATCTGGAGGAGTCGATCAGCGTATTCGGGGAAGACGGCTACGGGGTGATCGGCGGGAAGACTGCGAGCTGGATTCGCCACTGGCGCTGCAGCTCCATGAGTCCGGAAGAATCGGAGGCGCTCATCCGGCTGATCGAAGCCGATCCTTACGGGATCCCCGGCCATGAACAGATGATCCGGGATATGACGGCAGCGATCCGGGAGGACCGGGAGCCGTCCGTAACGGTTGAGGATGGACTGCGATCGGTACGGCTGGTGCAGGATATCCTGGATTCAGCCGACAAGCTGGCGGCAGAAATGGAAGGATAAAGAAATCACTTTAGTTGTTCAAAATGGGGGATAACGATGGTGCGGGAATCAGTCGAACAAGAGCGGCACAAGGAAGTGCTGCTCGCCAAATTCAGGAACAAAACGGCGGTCATCGGCGTCGTCGGGCTCGGCTATGTAGGGCTGCCGCTGGCGGTGGAGAAAGCCAAAGCGGGATTTCACGTCATCGGCTTTGACGTCCAGGCTGCCAAAATTGACATGGTCAACCAAGGGATGAACTATATCGGAGATATCGTGGATGACGATTTAAGGGAGATGGTGGCCGCAGGGCGGCTTCGGGCGACGGCTGACTATGCCTTCATCGCTGAGGTCGATGCGGTGGCGATCTGTGTGCCAACACCGCTGGATACTTATCAGCAGCCGGATACGAGTTACGTGGAGAATTCAGCGGCCGAAGCGGCCCGCTACCTCCATCCCGGCATGCTGGTTGTGCTGGAGAGCACCACTTATCCGGGAACTACGGAAGAGCTGGTCAAACCGGCGCTCGAACAATCCGGCCTGGTGTGCGGCGAAGACTTTTTCCTCGCTTATTCACCGGAAAGGGTAGACCCCGGCAACCGGTTGTTTAACACCAAGAACACGCCCAAGGTGGTCGGCGGCATGACCCCGGCCTGCTCGGAGGTTGCCGAAGCGCTGTACCGGACGGTTCTGGAAGGCAGCGTGCATGTGGTCTCAAGTCCTTCTGTCGCTGAAATGGAGAAAATCTATGAAAATACCTTCCGCCATATCAATATCGCCCTGGCTAACGAGATGGCGCTGTTATGCAGCCGGATGGGGATCAACGTGTGGGAAGTCATCGAGGCCGCGAAGACGAAGCCTTACGGCTTTATGGCCTTCTACCCGGGCCCGGGGCTTGGCGGACACTGCATCCCGATCGATCCGTTTTACCTGACCTGGAAAGCCCGCAAATATAACTTCCATACCCGTCTGATCGAACTGGCAGGTGAAATCAACCAGACTATGCCGGAGTTCGTGGTGCAGCGGATCGCCGAAATTCTCAACGAACGGAGAAAGCCGCTGCACGGCTCAACCGTTCATGTGCTTGGAGTGGCCTATAAGAAGGACATCGACGATTACCGCGAATCCCCGGCGCTCGACATTATCGGCCTGCTTGAAGCCAGGGGAGCGAATGTACGGGCCAGCGATACCCATATCCCGAGCTTCAAAAGGGACGGAGCGATTTACGAGTGCGTGCGGGTTACGGAGGAGCGGCTGGCGGAAGCCGACATTATTGTGATCACGACCGATCATTCGGGCTTCGATTACGGCATGCTTGCAGACAGCGAAGCGCCGCTGTTCGACACCCGCAATGCCTTCCAGGATAAGAAGAAACCGCAGCATTACTATTTGCTGTAAATCAAAGTTCGAAATGCTGGAGCGAAGGAGCGAGGGTATGGGAAATTATTTTTCACATCCGACAGCGGTGGTCGATGACGGGGCCGAGATCGGCGAAGGGACAAAAATATGGCATTACACCCACGTCTCCGCCCGGTCTGTGATCGGCCAAGGCTGCAGCCTGGGGCAGAACGTGTATGTGGCGGACCGGGTCACGATCGGCAGCGGAGTCAAAATTCAGAATAATGTGTCTGTCTATGAAGGAGTAGAGCTGGAGGATGACGTGTTCTGCGGTCCCAGCATGGTATTTACGAATGTGCGGACGCCGCGGGCCGCTTTCCCCCGGAACAGAAGCGAGGACTACCACCGGACACTCGTCAAAAAAGGGGCCACCATCGGCGCCAACGCCACCGTGGTATGCGGCGTTACGATCGGCGAATGGGCGTTTATCGCCGCCGGAGCGGTCGTTACCCGCGATGTTCCGGCTTACGCCTGCGTCGCCGGGGTTCCGGCCAGGCGGATCGGATGGGCGTGCAAATGCGGAGGCCGGTTAGCATTCGAGCTTGAGGAAGCGTGCTGCCCGGACTGCGGCCGGAGGTACGTAAGGGAAGACGGCCGTTTCGTTAAATTAAGGGAGGAATAGATATGGAAACTCGGCGGGTAAGCCGTGAACGGATTCCGGTGCTTGATCTGAACCGGGAGGTTCGGGAACTGAAACCCCGGATTCTGCAGGCGGTCGAGGACATTTTGGATAAAGGTGTCTTTATTATGGGCGAGCAGGTGAAGCGGCTGGAGCAGGAGTGCGCTGCCGAACTGGACGCTGCTTATGCGGTTGCGCTGAACTCGGGCACCGACGCGCTGATGATTGCGCTGCTGGCAGCCGGGATTGGACCGGGAGACGAGGTAATTACAACCCCGTTTACGTTCTTCGCCACAGCCGAGGCGATCAGTCGGGTCGGAGCCGAGCCGGTATTCGTAGATGTGGATCGGGACACGTTTAACCTGGATCTGACGCAGCTGGAGCAGGCCGTTACGCCGCGGACAAAAGCGGTGATCCCCGTGCATTTGTTCGGACAAACGGCCGACATGAAGGGACTTATGGCGATTGCGGACGCTCGCGGGCTGATCGTTATTGAAGATGCCGCGCAGGCGTTTGGAGCAGAGCATCTGGGTCGGAAGGCCGGCACGATCGGTCATATGGGATGTTTCTCTTTCTTCCCTTCCAAGAACCTTGGTGCGTACGGGGACGGCGGGCTGCTGGTCACGAACGATGCCGACCTGGCGGAGAAAGCCAGAATGCTGCGGGCCCACGGCTCGCGGATCAAATATTACAACGAAATGATCGGACTCAATTCCAGGCTGGACGAAATGCAGGCAGCTATCCTCCGGGTCAAGCTGCCGTATGCTGCAGAATGGAACGAACGCCGCCGCCGCGCGGCTGCTCTATACAACGAACTGCTCAGCGATATTCCCGAGCTGCAGTGCCCGGCCTGCGCGCCTGGCATGAAGCATGTGTACCACCAATATACGCTGCGGGTGAGTAAGGGCTTGAGAGACAGCCTGCAGGCGGCTTTGGATGAAGCAGGCATCAGCACGGCTGTTTATTACCCGGTTCCTGTACACCGGCTGCCGGTCTATGCTTCGATAAAGGTTTCCCTGCCTGCTGCCGAACAGCTGGCGGACGAAGTGCTGTCGCTGCCGATCGGCCCTTATCTGGATGCGGAGACCCAGCTGTTTATTGCCGGGAAGATCGCGGAACATTTCCGCTAACCCCCTATGGCCGACCGTCCGAACTTCCGTATGACTGACCGGCAGTTTGCCCGAAAGATCGTCCGAAGGAGTGCTCAAAGGTTCGCCGGAATAACGGCGCTAATGACCGGATGTATGCCCGCGGGCCTCACCGCTTCCCTGAAACGGCTGCTGATTGACCGTTTTGCCCGGAATGTCGCTGTGCTGGCCGGGGGCACGCTGCTTAGTCAAATTTTGATCTTTGCCGCACTGCCGCTGCTTACCCGGCTCTATACCCCCCAGGAATACGGTACCTACTCCATGTATTTATCCATCATCGGCATGCTCTTAATGCTTGTATCCTGTGCGTACGAATATGCGATTACGCTGCCGGAGGACGACAGGTCAGCTTCGGAAATCGTCCGTTTGTGCTTGCTGATTTGCATATCCGTATGCGTTCTGGTGCTGGTCGTCATGGTGGTGCTCCGGCGGCCGCTCGGCCGCTGGCTGAATGAGCCGGATCTGCCGAATTATTTTGTGCTGTTTGCTGTTAGCTTGCTGGCCTCCGGTTTCTATCAGATCTTGAGCACCTGGTCTGTGCGCAAGCAGCATTTTCGCCGGCTCTCCCGCACCAAATACACGCAGAGCATCGGTCAGATCGGCGGCCAGCTTGCGTTCAGCCTGCTTCACATAGGCCCTGTGGGACTAATTGCCGGAGACATTGTAGGCCGTTCGGGAGGGCTGCTGCCGCTTTGGCACCAGTGGCGCAAGGACAATGCCGCTTCACGGGGAACAGACCCGGAAAAGCGGCAGGCCGGCGGGCCCGCCTCCGTACAGATTTCCGGACAAACTGTTGATTCGCAAGCGGCTTTAAAGAGAGCCGGGGCTGCGGCGTTTATACAAAGGCGCTTAGGCTGGAGCAGCCTCAAAGAGGTGGCCTGGCGGTATCGCCGTTTCCCCCAATTGTCACTGGCATCCAATGTGCTGAACAGCATTGGGATTTATCTGCCGACCGTATTGCTGGCTGCTTTCTATGGAACATCGGCTGCAGGTCTGTTCGCGCTGGGTCAGCGTATTCTCGGCGCGCCGATGACGCTGCTGGTCAGCGCTGTCCGCAGCGTTTATCTGGCGGAATCGTCGGAATATATGCAGAAGGATCCATCCAGACTGGCGCCGCTCTTCAGGCGGACGGTGCTCCAGATGCTCGTTGCCGGAGCGGCGATCCTCATTTTAATTGTGGGAATAGCTCCGCTTGTGTTTGCTCCTCTGTTCGGGGACGAGTGGAGCGGCTCTGCCGGTTATATCCGGTTGATGTCTATCATGTACCTGGGCCAGTTCGTCGCCAATGCGGTCGGAACGACGATCGATGTGATGGAGCGCCAGGATCTGCACCTGCTGCGCGAGATCATCCGGACGGCCATGATTCTCGGAGCCATTCTGGGGGCCCGTTACAGCGGGCAGGATGCAGGCACGGCCGTGCTTCTCTTCAGCGCTGCTTCTACTGCGGGTTATGTCCTGCATTTAGCCTTGTCCTGGTGGTCGATCTGCAAATATGGAGTCATAACGGAGCCTGCGAAACCCGAAGAAAGTCTGCCCGGTGGCCCGATCGAAAGCTTGCAGGGCGGCGATTAAGAGAATCAAAGAACTCTGTAAAGGAGGCCGTATTGCCCATGCTGACATTAATCGTGCGTTCCCCCCGGCAGCGTAAGCCGGAAAGAGCTTATATCTATGAAGTGCTGCTGAGCGAGTTCCTCGGACTGCCTTACAGGGTGGAATATGAAGACCGCAATAGCATCGAAATCTCGGTGCAGGAGGATTACATGGGGAGACACGGGCACGGAGACGGCGAAGCCGGCGGCCCCATGGTATCCGGCCAGCAGCGGACAGCGGACGAAAGCATTGCTGGAGGGGATTTGAACGGAAGCCTGAATGGCAGCGTATTGGGGCTGGCCGACATGCTGCTTCAAGTGCCGGAGGGCGACTGGCTGACCCCGCGTTCGCTGCCGAAGCTTCCGCTGGATCACTGGGATGCAGGCCGGGCTGCCGAACTGGGACTCAGGCTCCCGGCCAGTCTGCTGAATACGGGAGGCATTCCCGTTCTGTACGGGCTGGCTCCAGGCGCTGTGATTGATTCTCTACATAAGGAGGGACAACAGTCCGAACAGTCCGGCCCAAGCCGCTTGTATCTGGAACGTACGCCAAAGGGGCTGTGGTGCGGGATCGATTTGTTTGGGGGCAGCTTCTTTATGCTGACAAGATACGAGGAGCTTGCCGATCCTTCCGGCCGCGACGAGCATGACCGGTCGGCGGCGGCCGGTTCGGTAGCGGCGAGAGCCGGGTTCTTGAACCGGCCGATCGTGAATGAATACGCCGAGCTGCTGTGGGCGGCGCTTCACTGCCTGTGGCCCGGTTTGCAGCGCCGGCCGCGCCGGCTGCGGCTCAGGATCAGCCATGACGTGGATGTGCCCTATCTCATGCTGCGCCGCAGCAGAAGCAGTGTGCTGAAAGAAAGCCTGGCCGACTTGATCCGGCGCAGAAGCCTGGAGCCGGCCCTGCGAAAAGCCCGGGCGGTGCTGCACCGCGCCGGAAATTACAAGGCCGATCCGTTTAACCGCTTTGACTGGCTGATGTCGCTGAGCGAAACGGCGGGTGTACAGAGTTCTTTCTATTTCATCACAGAAGATACGGCCCCCGGCATGGACGGCAATTACACGATGGAAGACCCGGAAATCCGCAGTCTGCTGCGGGAAATTCATCTCCGGGGTCACCGGATCGGACTGCACCCGGGATATGAAACCTATTTGTACCCGGAGCGGATCGCCAGGCAGTTTGGTTTGCTCCGCGAGGCAGCCGAAGCCGCGGGCATCCGGCAGGACGTGTGGGGCGGGCGACAGCATTACCTGCGCTGGAGAGCGCCGGATACCTGGCAGCACTGGGAGGCCGCAGGGCTCGATTATGACAGCACCCTGAGTTATGCGGACCAGGCGGGATTCCGCTGCGGCACCTGCTACGAATACCCTGTGTTTAATCTCCGCACCCGGCAGATGCTCCATCTCCGGGAACGCCCCTTAATCGTGATGGAACAATCGATTCTGCAGCCCGAATACATGGGGCTTCGCGGACAGGCGGCCGTTCAAGCCATGCGTCACTATTTTGAACAGTGTGCGGCTTATGAGGGGGATTTCACCTTGCTCTGGCATAACAGCCATCTGGTGCGGCATGCCGACCGGCGGCTGTACTGGGACTGCATGCAGTGGTTTGGGCAAGACGCCGGGAGCACGAAGAATACGGAGAACACGAAGAGTACTGGGAACAGGGGGAACAGGGGAGACACGGGAAACATGGGAAACACCGGTAAC